>NZ_CM002917.1:2475178-2791632 GCF_000154705.2 Hoeflea phototrophica DFL-43
CGATGCGGGCGTGGTCTCGGTCAGGCGCGGCGCCAAGGGTGTCGACATCCTGGATTCGACCGGTCACGTCGAAAGCTATGACAGGGTGATCCTCGCCTGCCACACCGATCAGGCACTTAGGATTCTCGACCGCCCGACCGACGCCGAGCGCGAAATCCTCTCTGCCATTCCCTACAGCCCCAACCGCGTGATCCTGCATCGCGATGACCGGCTGATGCCCACCCGGAAGAAAATCTGGGCTTCCTGGAACTATCTGCGCTCCTCCGATCAGCGCAGCGATTCCAGTGTCGCCGTCTCCTATTGGATGAACCGTTTGCAGGGTATCGACCCTGCCAAGCCGCTGTTCGTCACACTCAATCCCGACCGCGAACCACGGCCGGAACTGGTGTTCGGCGAATTCAGCTACGACCATCCCCAGTTTGGCAACGATGCCATGGAGGTTCAGGCGCAGCTCAAGTCGATACAGGGCGACAATCACACCCATTTTGCAGGCGCCTGGACCGGCTACGGCTTCCATGAAGACGGGTTGAGCTCCGGCATTGCGGCGGCACAGGCACTTGGAGCCACTGTCCCCTGGCATGAACAGGCAGCACAGCCCGAATTGGCGGATGCCTGACAATGAATGCCCACACAACCACTCGGTTTGACGACGCAGTCGCCGCATCCCGGCCTCCCGTCGCACTGTATGTCGGCGATGTGATGCATCAGCGGATGAAGCCGGTGGGCCATCGCTTCCGCTACAAGGTCTATTCACTGCTCATCGACCTCGACCGGCTGGAGGAAGCGGACCGGCTTTCGCCTTTGTTTTCGGTCAACAGCGCCAATCTGGTGTCATTTCATGAAGCAGATCACCTGCGCGGCGCCGATCAGCCATCTTTGCGCGCCCATATCGACGCGCTTCTCTCCGAGGCCGGTTTGAGCAAGCCCGCACACCGCGTCGAGCTAGCTTGCTACCCCCGGATCTTCGGCCAGGTCTTCAACCCGTTGTCGGTCTACTATGCCTATGACAGCAGCGACCGGCCTGTCGCCCTGATCTACGAAGTACGCAACACCTTTGGCGAATGCCATACCTATGTCTGCAAGATCGAGGATGGCGACATGACACCGGCCGGTATCCGCCAGAGCCGCGCCAAGAATTTCTATGTCTCGCCCTTCATAGAGCTCGAAATGCGCTACCATTTCCGCATGAACCTGCCTGGCAAACGGATCAAGTGGCGGATTTTGGAGACCGACGGAACCGGACCACTGCTTTCTGCAACCTATAACGGCGCCCGCAAACCGCTTTCGACGCTCTCGATTCTTGCTTGCCTCTTGCAGTTACCGCTTCTGACGTGGAAGATTGTCGGGGGAATTCACTATGAGGCACTGAAATTGTGGCTCAAGGGAATGCGATACGTGCCGCGTCCAGCCCCTCCCGCCAAGGCGAGTTTTCGCGATCAGGCGACGCTCGAGCATCAGGCGGCGAAACCGTGACGGCAGAACGAGCAGCAGGACTGAGGAGGCTCGCACAATGAAAACCGACGCCACCTGGGACAACAATGAACAGGCCGAACGGCTTTCGGCTGACAATCTATCGGCCTATCTGCGCGGGTTGCCGGTCAAGGCGAAGATGGCGCTGCGCGGCCTGATCCACATGCACTACGGCCGGTTGTCCATCCGGATGCCCGACGGCCGGGTGGTTCTCATCGAAGGCCGCTCCGAAGGGCCCGAAGCAGTGCTGATCCTGCACAATTGGAACCTGGCGCACCAGTCGCTGACCAATGGCACCATAGGTGTGGCGGAATCCTACATGGCCGGCGATTGGGAAAGTCCGGACGTGACGGCCTTTCTCGAATTGTTTCTGGTCAATGTCGAAGTTGGCAACAGCCTGGCTGGCGGCGCACGCGGTCTTGTTCGTCTGATCGAACAGATCCGTCATTGGCTGCGCTCCAACACCCGCACCCAGGCGCGAAAAAACATCTCGGCCCACTATGATCTCGGCAACGCGTTCTATTCAAAGTGGCTCGACGAGACCATGACCTACTCATCCGCATTGTATGCCGATGGCGCCAACGATCTGCCCGGCGCGCAGACCGCAAAATACCGCGCGCTGGCCGAAGCCATTGGCATCAAGCCAGGTGATCATGTTCTGGAGATCGGCTGTGGCTGGGGCGGTTTTGCCGAATTCGCGGCGAGCCAGATCGGATGTCGGGTCACCGGGCTGACGATTTCCAACGAACAACTGGCCTTCGCGCGCGGCCGCATCGAGAAAGCCGGGCTCAGCGACAAGGTCGACCTTCGGTTCCAGGATTACCGTGACGAGACCGGACAATATGATGCGATCGTCTCCATCGAGATGTTCGAAGCAGTCGGCGAAAAATACTGGCCGACCTACTATTCGAAACTGCGCCAATGCCTCAAGCCGGGCGGACGCGCGGGACTGCAGATCATCACCATCAAGCCGGAAGCCTATGAGGACTACCGTTCCAACCCGGATTTCATCCAGCGCTATGTCTTTCCCGGCGGCATGCTGCCCACGGAAAACCATCTCAAGTCACTGGGCGAAACCGCAGGTCTTGACCTGGTGGGCCACCGCGCCTTCGGACCGGACTACGGCCGCACGCTGGCGGAGTGGCGCGAGCGTTTCTGGGCGGCATGGGATGAGATACAGCCCATGGGCTTTGACCTCAGGTTCAGGCGGCTGTGGGAATTCTACCTGTACTACTGCGAGGGCGGGCTTCCGCTCAGGTCACATCAATGTACGCCAGGTGGTCTACAGCTGAAGCCGCAGCAACCGGTCTTTGAGCCAAAGATGATACCGCCCCAGCCTGCCAGAAATCCCGGCGGGCCGTGAACCGGATGGTGCCTGTGGGCGTAAACCGGCAGAACAGGAATTGCCCGGAACTTGCCGGTGCCCCCAAGCCCCGGATGGTGATGTGTCCCAGATCCCTGACCTTGCAGGAACTCAACGCGATGCGGCCGCCGGTCTCCGGCCGCTGGCGCTTCCGCGCGTCATCGCCTATGCGCTTCCCGCCATTCCGCTGGCCGCACTGACCCTTCCGCTCTACATTCTGGTTCCCACATTCTACACCGAAACCCTCGGCCTCTCGCTCGCCTCGGTCGGCTTTGCGCTTCTGGTGGTCAGGATCTTCGATGCGATCAACGATCCGCTGATCGGCTGGGCCGCAGACCGCTTCCGACCGCGCTTCGGCCGCCGCAGGACCCTGTTCGCCATCAGCCTGCCGCTGACCGCGGTTTCCGCCTTCATGCTGTTCTGGCCGCCCGAAGGTGTCAGCACCGCCTGGTTGATGGGCTGGGGGCTGATGCTGTCGCTGGGATACACCGCTGCACTGATCCCGTTTTCCGCCTGGGGCGCGGAACTGGCCACCGATTACAACGGCCGCTCGCGCATTGCTGGTTGGCGCGAAGCGCTGACGCTGACAGGCACATTGATCGCGATCGCGCTTCCCTTCGCGATCGGTTTCGAACAGGCAGACGGCATGCACGGTCTGGCGGCGCTTGGCGTCGCGGTGCTGATCGGGTTGCCTCTGCTTGGCGGCATCGCCGTTTTCGCCACGCCGGAGCCGCAGGAATATTCGCGCATCCGTGTCGATTTTCGGGCCGGCTTTGGGCATCTTGTCCGAAACAAGCCATTCGTCAGACTGATTGCCGCCTTCTTTCTCAATGGCCTCGCCAACGGAATCCCGGCCACGCTGTTTCTCTATTTCGTTTCCGACCGCCTGGGTCTTCCCGATGCGCGCGGACCGCTTCTGTTCTTCTACTTCCTCTGCGCCATCGCCGGCGTGCCGCTTGCCACCTGGGCCGCCCGCCGGTTCGGCAAGCATCGCGCCTGGTGCTATGCCATGCTGGTGGCCTGCGCGGCCTTCGCCCCTGCCCCACTGCTTCCCGAAGGCAGTCTTGTCGCCTTTGCCATCATCTGCGCGATCACCGGCGTCTTGCTGGGCTTTGACCTGGTGCTGCCGCCAGCCATTCAGGCCGATGTCATCGATGTGGATACAGCCGCTTCCGGAGAACAGCGTTCCGGCGTCTACTTCGCCGCCTGGAGTCTCGCTACCAAACTGTCGCTGGCGGGCGGCGTCGGCATCGTGTTCCCTCTGCTGGCCGGTTTCGGGTTCGACCCCGCAGCCAATGCCGGCGAGATGCAGGGCCTGACCGCCCTGGCCGTCGCCTATGCCTGGGCGCCGATCGCAGCCAAGCTCGCAAGCATAGCAATCATGTGGAACTTCCCACTTGATGAAGCAGCACAGACATCCCTGCGCAGCGACATCGAAGGCACGCGGACAGCGCGTTAGAGCCGATCATCTTTAGCCGTCAGGCCAGTGCTATTGCTCACCGGTCTCAAGCGGACGCTTTTTCCAGCCCGTCGCCGCGTTCATCAGCGCGAAATAGGCGCTGTAGGGCAGGAACTGCAGCAGCTTGAGCACATAGGTAAAACGGCGCGGGAATGTGATTTCGAACGCCGTTGACTTGAGCCCCGCTGCAATGCGCGCCGCTGCATCATCGGGCTGCATCAGGGCCGGCATCGTAAACGCATTGTCAGCCGTTGCCGGCGTGTCGACAAATCCCGGATTGATAACCTGAATCCTCACGCCGAACTTGTCGAGATCGAATTTCAGACTCTCGGCCATGTTGATCAGCGCGGCCTTGGTGGCGCCATAGGCCGCACTTGTTGGCATGCCGCCATAACCGGTGACGGAAGAAACGATTGCCAGTTGGCCGCGCCCACGCGCCTTCATCCGCTCGAGTGCCGGCACCAGGCCATTGACCACACCGGAAAGATTGACCGCAAAGCTCTTGTCGAAATCCTCAACCTTGAGCGTTTCGCCATAGACCGGAAGATAAATCCCGGCGTTGAACACCGCGAGTGCAAGACCGGCATCTTTGCCATCAATGCGCCGCACGATCTCAGCCATTGCCCCGGCATCGGTCACATCGCCGGGCGCCGCAATGATTTCGCCTTTCAGGCCCTTGGCCTCTGCAGACAGCGCTTCCAGATCATCCGCACTGCGCGCGGTGGCGAAGACGGCAAATCCCTCCCGCGCAAGATTGAGCGCCAGCGCACGGCCGATGCCGCTTGAAGCTCCGGTCACCCATGCCGCCCCATCAGCGGGCTTGGCGGTATAGCTGGTCATGTCTGTCTCCAATGAAAAAGGCCGTCCAAACCTTGATACGGTCCGAACGGCCTTTTGGTTCCAAATCTCTCGCGCCGGTGCTTATCCGATAATGTCACCGATCATCTGGCGGAACGAACCGGTCAGCTTCAACGGCGCATCCATCACCGCAAGCCCGATGCAGGGGCGGTCCATCCCGGCGCACGGCCGGTGATCAACCGAATCATCGGCCACCGAAATGTCGCCGCGGGCGTAGTAGCCCCGTGCATCGGTGAAATCGCCGTCGAGCACCAGGGACAGCTCACTGCCCTCATGGGTATGCGCGGGAACCGTACGCCCCGGCTTGATCCAGAAGAGGTTGACATGACAACCATCGATATCGCCCAGATCATATTCCTTGAAGCCCGGCATACGGGTCCGCCAGGGAACATCATCCGCATCAAAACCCACAAAGTCGAAAAGCGCCTTCGGAAACACCGTCGGTTCGGGAACCGTTTTGGATGCCATTGCCCGTGGTGGAGCAGAGGCCAGCACCGCCGCAAGCATGCCTTCATGATCAGAAAGCGCCACCGGATCGATCTCGCTCAGGGCTTGGCCGGCCATGGCTTCGAGGTTGCGCACCTTGATGCGATTTTCCGGCTTCAGTTCAAGATGTGCTTCCACGAGCACCCGGGCTGGGGTCGGCAGCGTCCCGGCAACATAACGGGCCAGCAACGAGTCGATTGTATCAATATGTTCCCGCACCATGCGTATCAGGCTTTCCATCTTTTCTGCACGCTAAACCAACTCCGAACGCGAGTCGGTCTGCTGCTGTCTAAACCAATTGTCACTTCCTACGCATGACATTACAATACGGATCACCGGCAAATGCGGTTTCACATTTTTACCCGCTTGAGGCAAACATTCCTTTAAGGACCGCCCAAGAAGAGATGGTTTTCTTGTTTCCGCCACTTGAGTGGCGGCAAATGGCTGCCTACTCTCGCCGCGCCTGTGAGACCACAGCAAATGACAGGAAATCCCATGCAATCCGCCTTGCCTATCCAACAGTCCGTTCTCGACGCCATCGGCAACACGCCCCTTATCAGACTCAAGGCCGCGTCCGAAGCAACTGGCTGCACCATTCTCGGCAAAGCAGAATTTCTCAACCCTGGCCAGTCCGTCAAGGACCGCGCCGCGCTGGAAATCATCCGTGACGCAGAAGCAAAGGGGGTGCTCAAGCCCGGCGGGACAATTGTCGAGGGAACGGCGGGCAACACCGGAATCGGCCTGTCCATGGTCGCCCGTGCGCTCGGCTACAATACGGTCATCGTGATTCCGGAGACCCAGAGCCAGGAAAAGAAGGACGCGTTGCGTCTGCTCGGTGCGGAACTGGTCGAGGTGCCTGCGGCGCCGTACCGCAATCCCAACAATTATGTACGCCTTTCAGGTCGGCTGGCTGAGCAGATCGCGAAGTCCAATCCCAATGGCGCGATCTGGGCCAACCAGTTCGACAATGTCGCCAACCGTCAGGCCCATGTGAAGACCACCGCGCCGGAAATCTGGCGCGACACCGGCGGAAAGGTCGATGGCTTCATCTGTGCGGTCGGCTCCGGCGGAACCCTTGCCGGCGTCGCGGAAGGCCTGCGCAGCCAGTCGTCAGCCATCAAGATCGGCCTTGCCGACCCCGATGGCGCTGCCCTTCACAGCTTCTACACCACCGGAGAGATGAAATCCTCGGGCGGCTCGATCACCGAAGGCATCGGCCAGGGCCGGATCACTGCAAATCTCGAAGGATTTGAACCGGACATGTCGTTCAACATCCCCGACAGCGAGGCCATTCCACTGGTCTTTGACCTGCTCGCGGATGAGGGCCTATGCATGGGCGGATCCTCCGGCATCAACATCGCAGGCGCGATCCGCATGGCACGCGAGATGGGCCCCGGCCACACCATCGTGACGATCCTGTGCGACTACGGCAACCGCTACCAGTCGAAGCTGTTCAATCCGGAATTCCTAACCTCCAAAGATCTCCCGGTGCCTGAGTGGCTGACCCGAAAGAGCGACATTTCCATCCCCTATGTGAGTGAATCAGCCTGATGAAAGCCCTGTTTGTCGAAGACGCCTATCTTTCCACCGCCGAGGCCCGGGTGACTACGGTGCGTGAGGATGGCGGCATCATGCTGGATCAGACCTGCTTCTATGCAACCTCCGGCGGCCAGCCGGGTGACACCGGCTTTCTCGAACGCACAAACGGCGAGAAGATCATCATCGCCGGAACCGTGACCGGCGAAAGCAAGTCCGAGATCATCCATATCCCCGCCCCCGGCCAGCCAGTCCCCGAGGCAGGTGAAGGAGCGGTGATGCACATCGACTGGGAGCGGCGGTACAACTTGATGCGGATGCACACCGCCTGCCATCTACTCTCGGTGGTCTGCCCCTACCCGATCACGGGCGCTGCGGTGAGCGAGACCGACAGCCGCATCGATTTCGACATGTCGGAAACCATCGACAAGGCCGAGGTCACGGCAAAGCTGATGGAACTGGTCAACGCCAACCATCCGATTTTCACCCAGTGGATCTCGGAGGACGATCTTGCCGCCAATCCGGACCTGGTCAAATCCAAGAATGTCCGCCCGCCGCGCGGCCAGGACAGGATCCGTCTTGTCTGTATCGGGGAAGGTTCCGCAATCGACAGCCAGCCCTGCGGCGGCACCCATGTGTCGGAGACTGCCGAGGTGGGCGAAATTCACATTGGCAAGATCGAGAAAAAGGGTAGAGAGAACCGGCGGTTCCGGATTCGCTTCGGCCCCGCACCGGACTGATTTTCCCTGTGTTGCCAGCACAGGCAAGCCTGACCGAATGATCCAAGCCGCCGAGCACCGCACAGCAGGAGCCCAAGATGACTGACACCGACACAAGCCCCTTTGTCGTTTCCTTCGATTGGCTCACTGAACGGTTGGGCGATCCGGATCTGAAGATCGTCGATGCCTCCTGGTATCTGCCGGCTCAAAACCGCAACGGCGCCGAAGAATACGCAGCCGCGCGCATTCCCGGCGCTGTGTTTTTCGACCAGGACAAGATCGTCGATCCCGGATCCAGCCTGCCCCACACCCTGCCCGCTCCGGAACACTTTGCACGTGCTGCCGGCGAACTCGGCCTGTCGGAGAATGACACGATCGTCGTCTATGACGGCCCCGGCATGTTCACCGCCCCCCGGGTCTGGTGGGTGCTGCGCACCTTCGGCGCAGGCAACGCCTATGTGCTCGATGGCGGGTTTGATGCCTGGAAGGCGGGTGGCAGACCCGTGGAGACGGGTGCAGCGACACCGCCGGCGGCCACGGCATTCAAGCCGGACTTCAACGATGCGGCCGTTGCCAGCTTTGCCGCCATGACTTCGACAGTCGAAGACCGGTCCTCCCAAATCGCCGATGCGCGCGGACCGGGCCGGTTTTCTGGTGTGGAACCCGAACCAAGGGCAGGCATGCGGTCCGGCCACATGCCAGGTGCATCAAACGTGCCGTTCAGCATCTTGAGCGAAAACGGAAAACTCAAACCTGTCAGCCAATTGCGTCAGCTTCTTGAAGCATCCGGCCTGGATCTGGAAAAGCCCGTGGTGACCACTTGCGGCTCTGGCGTCACCGCCGCGGTGATCACCCTCGCACTCTATTCTGTCGGCCACCGTGACAACAGGCTTTACGACGGCTCCTGGTCGGAATGGGGCGGTCGCGAAGACACACCCATTGCGACCGGAGAAGCCTGAAATGGGCAAGACAGCCAAACCGAAATCCCTCAAGGCGACGGTCACTCATCTCGAGATGCGGACCCCGCCGCGCACCACACCGCCATTGCCGGTCAACCTGCACGCCACCCTCATGAGGGCGACTGACATACCGCTGCATTTCTACCGCTACCTGCAATGGCAGGTCGGGCGTGAATGGCACTGGGGCAACCGCCTGCGCATGAAGGACGAGGAACTGGCAGGCATCGTCCACGCCAAGACCACCCGGATCTATGTGCTGAGCGTCGATGGCGCTCCGGCGGGATTTTTCGAGCTTTCGGAAACCACCGATTCCAATGTCGAACTGGTCTATTTTGGTCTGATGAACCATGTCCGCACGCGGGGACTGGGCCAATGGATGCTGGGCCAGGCGCTGGCCACGGCATGGTCCACAACGCCCGCGAGGGTGAGCGTGCAGACCAACACCCTCGACCATCCCGCCGCACTGCCGCTCTACCAGCGTATGGGGTTTGAGCCGGTCAGCCAGAACCAGGCAATCATTCGCCCGCTCTCCGATGATGAAATCCTTGCCATGGCCAAAGCCCGGGACGATTTCGGCGCATAACCGGCAAAGGGCTGAAATCGGGTGGCGCAACATCTGTGTCACCGCTTATCTCGAAGCTCTGTCAAACCGGGAGCGCAAGATCTTCAATGCACATCAGATTTGAACCCATGGACACGGCCACCGCCACACATTTGCGCAATGGCGGGCTCGATTCAAACGGCAATCCACCTGAACAGAAAATATCAGACGGCAACGGCGTGCCCTGTCGGGTCTGCATGAAAATGGTCGGCAAAGGCGAGCCCTATCTGGTCGCCGGCTGGCGGCCATTCAGCGCAACCCATGCCTACGCGGAAACCGGACCGGTGTTCTTGCACGCACATGACTGTACCGCCGGCCCGGTTCCATCCGGCACCCTGCCCGAGTTTCTTGAAAGCCCGGATTACATTTTGCGCGGATATGATGCGGACGAGCGCATCGTTTACGGAACCGGCGGTGTCATCAAGCTCGAGGACATCCAGGCGCGGATGGAAGAACTGCTGTCCCAGCCCGGCGTTGAAGCCGTCCACATCCGCTCATCGCGCAACAATTGCTATCACTGCAAGGCTGTCAGGGCCGACTGAGCCCACAAAAATGCCCGCCGGCGTGAACTGACCGGCGGGCTCCTGACTCAGCAGTGGATGAGAACTGCCTTATCAAGCAACCTTGAGCACCTGCTCCGGCTCCGCCAGTTCATAGCCCAGCGCATCGGCAACAGGACGGTTGGTGATGCGACCCTGGTGGACATTCAGCCCCGCACGCAGATGACGATCCTCGGCAATGGCCTTGAGACCCTTGTCGGCCAGCATCAGGCCATAGTGCAGCGTGGCATTGTTGAGCGCATGGGCCGATGTGATCGGCACAGCGCCCGGCATGTTGGCCACGCAATAATGGATCACACCATCGACCTCGAAGGTCGGCTCTGCATGCGTGGTGGCATGCGAGGTCTCAAAGCAGCCGCCCTGGTCAATCGCGACATCGACAATCACCGAGCCCTGCTTCATGCCCGAAAGCATCTCGCGGGTGACCAGCTTGGGAGCTGCTGCGCCAGGGATCAGCACGGCGCCAACCACCATATCAGCGGAGAACACCTCTTCCTCGAGCGCTTCGATGGTCGAGTAGCGTGTGTGAACCCGGCCGTTGAAGATGTCGTCGAGCTGGCGCAGCCGCGGCAGTGAGCGGTCGAGAATGGTCACATCGGCGCCAAGGCCAACCGCCATCTTGGCCGAGTTGAGACCGACCACACCGCCGCCGATGACCACGATCTTGGCTGGCAGCACGCCGGGCACACCGCCCAGCAGGATGCCGCGGCCGCCATTGGCCTTCTGCAGCGAGGTCGCGCCGGCCTGGATTGCCAGGCGCCCGGCCACTTCCGACATCGGCGCCAACAGCGGCAGACCGCCACGATCATCCGTCACGGTTTCATAGGCAACCGCGGTGCAGCCTGAAGCCAGCAGGCCCTTGGTCTGCTCGAGATCTGGAGCGAGATGCAGATAGGTGTAGAGAAGCTGGCCTTCGCGCAGCTGCACCCATTCAGACGGCTGCGGCTCCTTGACCTTGACGATCATGTCGGAGCGCTCGAACACATCCTTGGCGGTGGCGGCGATCTGCGCCCCGGCCGCCTGATAGGCTGCATCATCCGCACCAATGCCCATGCCCGCCTTGGTCTCGACAATCACCTCATGGCCATGGGCCACATATTCACGAACCGCGCCCGGGGTCAGGCCGACGCGATACTCATGGTTTTTGATTTCCTTGGGGCAGCCAACGCGCATTGATATGTCCTCCACAGACAAGCCGACGTTGCGTCCGCCGGATCAGGTTTCAATACGTCCAATTCAAGCAGTTCAAGCGTGAAATGTCCTTGCAAAGCAGCCTTGCCGCAGAGTCTTAATTCGAATATTATTGCATCAAACGTCCTCTTCTTCGGATTTTCCACACATGCATGAGCCTGACACAATCGATATCGCCATTCTGAAGACCCTTCAGAACGAGGGACGAATCTCCAATGCGGCACTGGCCGAACGCGTCGGCCTGTCGGCGTCTGCCTGTTCGAGACGGCTCGACATTCTGGAGAAATCCGGCGTCATCAAGGGCTACCATGCCCGCCTGTCCCACAAGGCGCTCAACTACCGGATGATCGCGATTGTCCACATTTCCCTTTCGGGTCAGTTTGCCAAGACGCTCACGGAATTCGAGGCCGCGGTAAAACGCTGCCCCAATGTGCTGGTCTGTTATCTGATGAGCGGCGAGTATGATTACATCCTGCGGGTCGCCGCCCGCGACCTTGAGGATTACGAGCGGATCCACCGCGACTGGCTCTCCGCCCTGCCCCATGTGGTCAAGATCAATTCGAGCTTCGCCCTGCGCGAAATTATCGACCGTCCTAATGTCGGCATGGGATGAGATATGTCAGCGGTTGATTCTTGACTATGATAGTCATATTTAAATCGAGATTCTTGAACAGCGCCCCACTTCCCGGCGCTCATGGAGACTGACAATGGCACGCCCTGAACCCCGGACCCTCACCGTGATTGGAAAACATCACGTCACCCCGAACATGCTCCGGCTCACGCTCGGTGGTCCCGGTTTGGCGGATTTCCCGGAGGATCAGACCAGTGCTTATGTCAAGCTGCGCCTGTTCGATGACAAGAGCGGCAAAGATGTTGTGCGCACCTACACGGTCCGCAGCCAGCGTGAAGACGAGATCGATGTGGACTTCGCCCTGCACGAGGACACTGGGCCGGCAACGCGCTGGGCTCTTGGCGCCCAGCATGGCGACACCGTTTTGGTGGGCGGACCAGGGCCACGCAAACTCGTCCAGCCCGATGCCGACTGGTATCTCCTTGTCGGAGACATGACAGCATTGCCGGCAATCTCCGGCAATCTCGAACTGTTGCGCGACTCTGCAACCGGCCACGCCGTCATCGAGGTACAGGACAAGGCCGACATTCAGGACCTGAAGGCACCGAAGGGATTGTCGGTCGAATGGGTGATCAATCCGCACCCGGGCGCAGAAAGCGATCATCTCCTGGATCATGTCCGCAGCCTTGGATGGCGCGACGGAGTGCCTTCAGTCTGGGCTGCCTGTGAATTTTCCAGCATGCGAAAACTGCGCGAGTATTTCCGTGGCGAACGCGGCCTGCAAAGCAGCCATCTTTACATCTCCAGCTACTGGAAACTGGGAAGCAATGAAGACAACCACAAGATCGCCAAGCGCGAGGATGCCGCCGCTTTGGCGGGATGAGGTTGTCGCTGTTCCAGGATCAGCCCCCTTCCAATCATCAGAAATCACGGCATTTCATGCCTCCGCGCTGCTCCAGGGCATGCACTGTCTTCGGTGATCAATTCGTGCGATATCTCTGGCTGAAACAATTTACAGCTCGGGAAGAGACCATGAAAAAAGCAATACTGGCTGCCGCGTTTGTTTTGACAACAACTGCAGGTGCATTTGCGCAAACCGGTTCGCAATGTGTGTTCACCATTCACAATGATACCAGCAGCAACACCGCAATCGGCTTTTATACAAGCCCGGACGACGGTGCGAACTGGAGCGCAAACTGGCTCAGCCAGGACTTGGAACCGGGACAGGCGGCCATAGCTGAATTCACCGCCGACACCTGCTATTGCGACCAGGTTTTCCAGGCAAGCTGGCTTGGTGAAGGCGGCGGCGAGGTATTTGACGACCCGCATACAATCGATATTTGTGAAGCCAGCAATGTCTATCTGGGTGACGACGAAATCAGTTTCGACTGAGTGGACAGGCGCATGCTGGACTGATCAAAGGCAATTCAGCAGCACCTTCCAGGGGTGTCTTCCATGACCGTACGGTTTGCCTGCAAATCCACATGCGGCAACCCGGACGCGAATGCCAAACCGTTGGACGGCTCTAGCGGAACAAAGCGTCTCCCTGCTCATCAATGACCTGACGCGCTTTCCGCAGTGTTGCGGCAATCACCTCTTCACGGCTGGAAAAGACATCCGCGCGGACCAGCTTGTGCTCCTTGGCAGCCTCGCCTTCTCCCTTGACGATCCGTCCCGCCAAACGCCACTGACCGCCCTCTGGCATCGGCTCGGCAAAAATCCTGAAATCTTTGTAGGTTTCAGGCTCATTGGCGGCTTCCAGACTGGCTGAAGCTCCACTGCCGCCAAAAAGATTGCGGATGCTGTCCATAAATCCCGTCATGTAACGCTCCTGGATTCTGCTTTGCTTCCTTTGCTGTCACCAGCAAGCCTGCCGCGTTTTCCTCGACTTTTTGCAATTGCACAGACGCCAAGTCGGGACCACACTCTGTGACGGCACGCAGCAAGCCGCAATCCCCGAGTTCAGATTGCAAGCTCCGCTGTTCAAACGCCGGACCATCAAATGGTTTTCCTGGCGGGCAGCCGGCACACACTTCGATCTGCATCTTTTTAGAACATTGATGAGGAGAAAGTCCATGAAAGATCAACGGGTTTCCGCCATGCTTCACCCGATCTCGCGTCGCTCGCTGCTCCGAGGTGCTGCCGCCACGGGCGCGCTTTCGCTGGTTCATCCCTTCACCGCCAGGGCCAATGCCAACCAGGCGCATTTGCGCATCATGGAAACCACCGACCTGCACGTGCACGTCTTCGCCTATGATTATTATGGCGACAAGCCGAACGACACCATGGGTCTTGCACGCACCGCATCGATCATCGACCAGATCCGTGCCGAAGCGCAGAATTCAATTCTCGTGGACAATGGCGACTTCCTGCAGGGCAACCCCATGGGCGATTACATCGCCTATGAGCGCGGCATGAAGGATGGCGACATGCATCCGATCATCGCGGCAATGAATGTGCTTGGCTATGACGCGGGAACGCTCGGCAACCACGAGTTCAACTACGGCCTCGATTTCATGTTCAAGGTTCTCGCCGGCGCAAACTTCCCGATGGTCTGCGCCAATGTGACCAGGGGCACTCTTGCCGCCAATCCGCGCGACGACCAGCTGTTCCTCAAGCCCTATGTCATCCTCGAGCGGTCCATCGAGGATGGCGCGGGAGAAACCCATCCGATCAAGATCGGCCTGATCGGCTTCGTGCCGCCGCAGATCATGACCTGGGACGCGCGCCATCTCACCGGCAAGGCGGCAACCCGGGACATCGTCAAGTCAGCCGAGGCCTGGGTGCCGGAAATGCGTGAACAAGGGGCCGATCTCGTGGTTGCGCTTTGCCACTCCGGCATGGGCCAGCAGGCCTGGGCTGAAAATCTCGAGAACGCCGCCATTCCGCTCGCTGCCGTGGAAGGCATTGATGCGATTGTCACCGGCCACAGCCATCTCGATTTCCCGGGACCGAAATTCGACGGCTTTGCCGGTGTGGACAACGCGACCGGCACAATCTCGGGCAAACCAGGCGTCATGGGCGGGTTTTGGGGCTCGCATCTGGGGCTTATCGACTTGATGCTTGAGCGCGACGGCAACTCCTGGAAGATCATGGGCCACAGCTCTGAGGCGCGGCCGATCTTCGAACGCGTCGATCGCAAGGTTACCGCCCTGGTGCCGGACAAGCCTGAAGTGTTGGCCGCAGCCCAGTCCGATCATGATGCCACGCTGGCCTATGTACGGACTGCCGTGGGCAAGACATCGGCACCACTGCATTCCTATTTCGCTCTGGTTGCCGATGATCCCTCGGTCCAGATCGTCAGCCAGGCGCAAACCTGGTACGTCACCGAAATGCTCTCTGACACCGAGTGGAAGGACCTGCCGGTGCTCTCTGCCGCAGCGCCCTTCAAGGCCGGCGGCCGCGGCGGTGCGGACTATTACACTGACGTGCCCGCAGGCGACATAGCGATCAAGAATGTGGCCGATCTCTATCTCTACCCGAACACCGTGCAGGCAGTGGTGATCAACGGCGCCCAGGTCCGCAACTGGCTGGAAATGTCCGCCGGCATCTTCAATCAGATCGAGACGGGCGCACAGGACGCAGAACTGATCAACGGCGATTTCCCATCCTACAATTTCGATGTGATCGACGGCGTCACCTACCGCATCGACCTCACGCAACCGCCGAGATATTCGCCCAAGGGAGAACTCATCAATCCTGACGCCAACCGGATTCAAAACCTTAAATACAACGGACAGGACATTGATCCAGATCAGCAATTCGTTGTCGCCACCAACAATTACCGTGGCGGCGGTGGCGGCAATTTTCCCGACATCGGCCCCGACAAGGTGATCTTCCAGGCACCCGACACAAACCGCGATGTGATCGTCCGCTACATCGTCGAGAACGGCACCATCAACCCGTCTGCCGATGCAAACTGGAGCTTTGTACCGGCTGAAGGCACCACCGTGCTGTTTGCGACCGGGCCCCGGGCCAGCGCCTTTGTCGATGACGTTGAGGGCGTGCAAATCGAGCCTGCGGGCGAAGCTGCGGACGGCTTCAGGCTTTACCGGATCACACTCTGACCCCGTCATCGGTCGCCCCGATCGGTAACATGGAATTCACTGCCGCTTAACCGCCCTATCCAATCGGCGAGCCCGTTAGCGATTTGGTCACCGATCACAACCACACTGGCCATTCATTTGCCGGGAGAGTTAACGGGCATGCCTCAAACGAAGGAAAGAGCAGCCAGGCGGGACAGAACGCGACTGGTGGCAAAGATCGAATGTCTGGGACAGAAATCCCCGGGCGCAGTCCTCGATCTAACCGAACACGGGATCTGTCTTTACTCTTTTATTGAAATCCCGCTCGCGGTCGGTGACAAGATCACCGTGCTGACCGAGGAAATGGGATTGCTTGTCGGAACGGTTCGCTGGTTGCGCTGGCCCCGCATCGGCGCAGAACTGACCCTGACTGCCAACAACCGTGCCAAGGTGCAGAGCTACTACAAAGTATTCAAACCCAACAAGCAACTGGCGCTGACCGGCCCTGCACCCCGTTGGAGAATTGGCTGACCGGCCATCTCTGTCTGGCGGGCTCCCGGCAGGGCGGCCATTGCAGCACAAGCTTACCTAAACTATAGGTACGTCATCCGCGCCGTGCTCGTCGAGCAATTGGCGAGGGCTTCGCATGGGAGGCGAAAGCGATGGCGAAACCGGCTTCGAGGAAGCGCAAAGTGCTCTACCTGATTGGGCTTTTAATTGTTGCCGGCGGAATTGCATTCGCGCTCGGACCACGGCCTGCAGCCGATACCAGGATTCTGTTCAATGAGGCCACCCTGCCCGATGATCTCGACACCTATCTGCTCGAGACTGAAGCCCGCCACACCGACCTTAGACCGGACAATCACCGCCAGATCATCTGGGCCTACCCGGCCTCGCGTGCCCGGACTCCGCTGGCAATCGTCTACATTCATGGGTTTTCCGCAGGCCCCGGCGAAATCCGGCCGATGCCGGACATGGTCGCACAAACCCTCGGCGCCAATCTCCATTTCGCTCGTCTGAGAGGCCACGGGCGCAGTGGGGATGCCATGCTCGAGGGCTCGGTGCAGGCCTGGATGGATGATGTCACCGAAGCGGTCGCCATCGGCCGTCGCCTGGGGGAAAGGGTGGTGATCATGGCAACGTCCACGGGCGCAACGCTTGCCACCATTGCCGCCAACCGCCCGGACCTGATGCGCGATGTCGCGGGTCTGATCCAGATCTCGCCCAATTACGGCGTCCAGGCCGCGGGTGCCGGATTGCTGACCATACCCTGGGCAGAAAAACTGGTGCCGCTGATTGCCGGAGCGCGGCGCTCCTTCGAGCCCAGCAGCGCCTTGCACGCCCAGCACTGGACCTATGAATATCCAAGCCTTGCGTTGTTGCCGATGGCCAGCCTGGTCAATCTCGCCAATGATGTTGACCCGTCCACGGTGACGGTCCCGTCGCTTTTTATCTATTCGCCGATGGACAGTGTCATCGACCCCGAGCTGGTCCGTGCCATGGCGGAAAACTGGGGTGGCGCAGCCGAAATCGTCGAAGTCACCGACAGCGACGATCCCAACAATCACGTCATTGCCGGCGATGCCCTTTCGCCGGGCACCACCAAGCGGCTGGCCCAAACGGCGGCAAGCTGGATATCAGCTCTTTAGCAGCACCGTCTCCGATGAGTTCCGGCTTCCTGCTCGCAAAATCCCGTCAGATCAGCAGATTGGCGATGATCTCGTTGTCGGTGATGTCCTGATAGCTCAGGCCCTCGTCTTCGAAGGCGCCGATCAGCCGGTGAAAATTATCTGGAGAGCGGGTCTCAATGCCGATCAGGATCGAACCGAAATTGCGCGCGGATTTCTTCAGATACTCGAACCGCGCAATATCGTCCTCGGGGCCTAGCAGAGACAGAAAATCCTTGAGCGCACCAGGCCGCTGCGCCAACCGCAGGACGAAATATTTCTTTGTCCCGGCGTAGCGCATGGCGCGCTCCTTAACATCGGGCAGCCGCTCGAAATCAAAATTGCCGCCCGACACCACCGCAACAACGCTCTTGCCCGCCAGCGCTTCAGGCCCGAGTGCCTCAAGAGCCGCCAGCGACAGTGCACCGGCCGGCTCCAGAACGATGCCCTCTGTGTTGAGCATTTCCGTCATCGTCAAACAAATGGCGTTCTCCGGCACCAGCAGCACCTGATCGGAATCAAAACGGGTGAGGATCTCGAAGTTCCGCGCGCCGATTTCGGCCACCGCCGCACCATCCACGAAATTGTCGATCTTGCCGAGCTTGACCCGCCGCCCCTCGCTCAGGCTCTGCTTGAGGCTGGGGGCGCCCGCCGGTTCGGTCAACAGATAGTTGCAGGGCGCGACCTCCCCCTCGAGATAGCGCGACACGCCCGCAGACAGGCCACCTCCGCCGACCGGAAGCACAATCAGGTCCGGCTTTTCGTTCCCGGGCAGTTGCGCCTTGATTTCCGCGGCCACGGTCGCCTGACCTTCGATGATGTCATCATGATCGAAGGGCGGCGCCATCAGCGCACCCTCGGACTGTGCAAATTCCAACGCGGAGGCATAACAGGCATCGAAGAAGTCACCCGTCAGGCGGATTTCAATGAACTCCCCGCCAAACATCCGTGTCTTGTCGATCTTCTGCTGCGGCGTCGTCACCGGCATGAAGACCACGCCCTTGCGTCCGAAATGCCGGCAGACAAAGGCAAAACCCTGCGCATGGTTGCCCGCTGACGCACACACAAACAGCGCCTGGTCCGGATTGCGCTTGAGCGCCTTGCGAATGAAGTTGAACGCGCCGCGGATCTTGTAGGAGCGTACAGGCGAGAGATCCTCCCGCTTGAGCCAGATCCTTGCTCCGTAGCGCACCGACAAATGATCATTGAGCTGCAGCGGCGTTGGCGCAAACAGGGTTCGCATCTCTTCAAGCGCGGCATCGGCCGCGGCGCGGAATTGATCGGGAGATTGTGTTTCACTCATGGCCGGTCTATGCCATGGCAAGCGTCCGGTGCCAACCACTCCGGCAGCATACCGCATCAAGCTGAGGAACGCCGGTTGTACGGCCAGACAATCCGTTCTGCCATATCGATTGCAGCCACAGCAGGACTCTATCTGTCGTTTGCCATGCTGCTGCCAGCCGCCCTCGACTTCTACTTCGGCAATCCCGACTGGCAGGTCTTTGCGGCTTCCTCCTTCGTCGTCGGCTCGATTTGCCTGGGAACCGCGATGGCCACACGTGGCGCCCCGGCTCCCTTCTCACGGCGTCTGGGCTTCCTGGTGGTCAACCTGTTGTGGATCACCCTGTCGGTCACCGGCGCGGTCCCGCTTTACATGTCCTCCCTCGGCCTCGACATGGCCGATGCGCTGTTTGAATCGGTCTCCGCCGTCACCACCACCGGCGCCACCGTGATCATGGGCCTGGATGAGGCGCCACCGGGCCTGCTTTTGTGGCGTTCGCTGCTTCAGTGGATGGGCGGGATCGGCATTGTCGCCCTCGGGCTGCTCGTCCTGCCGTTTCTCAAGGTCGGCGGCTTTACCGTCTTCAAGATGGAATCCTCAGACACATCAGAAAGACCTTTCGCCCGTTTCAGCATGTTTATCCGGGCCTTTTTCGCCATCTATATCGGTCTGACCGCAAGCTGCGCGCTGCTCTACGGCGTGTTCGGCATGGGCGAACTCGACGCCATCAACCATGCCATGACAACGATCGCGACGGGCGGGTTCTCGACACGCGACGCCTCGTTTGGCGCATTCCAGTCACCCGGCCTGCTCTGGACCGCCACGATTTTCATGGCACTTGCCGGCCTACCCTTTTCCGTCATGATCCTGTTTGCGGTTCGTGGCCGCCTTGATGCGCTGCGCGATCCGCAGATCGCGGCCTATGCCGGTCTGATCCTTGTCCTCACCGTTCTGATCGCGCTCAGTGTTCGTCTTGGCAATGGCGAAGACTTCGCCCACGCCCTCACCCATGCCGCGTTCAACGTGGTCTCCATCGTCACCACGACCGGCTTTGTCAGCGCCGATTATGCCCTGTGGGGGCCGCTGCCGGTCGCGCTTCTGTTCCTGGCGACCTTTCTGGGCGGCTGCTCAGGCTCCACATCCGGTGGCATCAAGGCCTACCGGCTGGTCATCATCGCAAGCTCGGTGCGCTCCGGCCTGATGAAACTGATCTACCCGCACGCCATCCAGCCGGTCCGCTATGGTGCCGTGACGGTGGAACCGGACATGCAGCGCACAGTGTTTCTGTTCGTTTGCGCCTATATGGGAATCTGGGCACTTGGTGCCGTCGCCCTGTCCGCAACCGGGCTTGATATTGAAACAGCACTGTCCGGATCGATTACCGCGCTGGCGAATGTAGGACCAGGTATCGGCCCGGTGATAGGACCTTCCGGAAACTTCAGCTCCATTGGTGATGCAGGCAAGATGATTATGGTTTTCCTGATGCTGCTTGGCCGCCTCGAAATTCTTGCTGTTCTTGTCTTGCTTGCCCCCGCATTCTGGCGCGACTGAAAAGCAACCCTGAATTGCTAATACTTGTTCTGCTTTAGTGAGGCATTAACCACACTATGTTCTTCTGGGCTCCATACGGAGGACCGGCATGAACATGCACGCTGCAATCGAAGACTACCCTGAAGAGCATTCAGGCACACTGCCAACTGATAGCACCCGGCCCGAACCGGCGATGGCGCGACAAAAGGATCACGCCTCGCTCGAACAGGCCATGAATGTGATCGGCTCGCAGGTCGGCCAGTTGTCGGTCAACATCGCCGACACCAGCGGAATGGTCAGCGATGTTTCAGTATCGTTGTCACGCCAGGCCGACGAGTTTCATTCGCTGGCCGAGGACATGTCGATGATCGTCCGGTCGAACGAGACCGTTGCCAATGCCTCACGCACGGCGATCGTCTCCGCACGGGAAACCCAGAACGGATTGGACAGCACCACCAACAGCGTCAACACCATTCTTGGCAACGCAGTCTCCGACATCCAGTCGATGGCCACCAGCGCCAGCGAATTCACGGATGTGCTCAATTCGGTCTCTGAGGAGATCAAGCAGGTCCACGCCTTCTCCGAGGCCATCCAGTCGATTGCCACACAGACCCAGATGCTGGCGGTCAATGCAGGCATCATGGCCGCCCACGCTGGGGAAGCGGGCCGCGGCTTTGCCGTTGTCGCCGAGGCGGTCAAGCAGCTCGCAGACAAGACCGGCAATGTCTCTCGTGACATGGTCGAGCGGCTGCAAACGCTTCATGGAATCGTTGACAAGCTGCAAAAGAAAAACACAGACAATGCGGCTGTCGCCACCGCCGCCCAGCAGCGCTCAACCGAGATCGACGCGGAACTGAAGAAATTTTCCGGTTTCAGCGAAGGCGTCGCCAGCATGATTGGCGAAATCGAGCGCATCAGCGATCCCGTCGAGGAAACCACCCGCGCCTGCACCACGGTGCTCGCCAAGGTCTCCGAACTCGACCGCCAGGTTCATGACAGCGCGTCGATGCTGACCTCGGCCAGCGACAAGATAGACCAGCTGGTCTCATTCTCGGAAGATGTGATCGGCCATGTGGCAGAAAGCGGCGTTGAAACGGAAGACACCCCGCTGATTCGGCACTGCATCGCCACCGCCGGTGAGATCGCCGCACTGTTCGAACAGCAGATCGGTGCGGGCAAGATGTCGATGTCGGACCTGTTCGACGAGGATTACCAGCCGATCCCCGGCACCGATCCCGTCCAGCACATGACCCGCTTTGTCCAGCACACGGACCGGCTGCTGCCATCCTTTCAGGAGGCAATGCTCGATTTCGACCCCAGGGTCACATTCTGCGCTGCAATCGACCGCAACGGCTTTCTGCCCACCCACAACCACATCTACTCGCAACCGCAGAGTTCCGATCCTGTCTGGAATGCAGGCAATTGCCGCAACCGCCGCATCTTCAATGACCGCACCGGGCTCGCCGCCGGGCGCAACACCAGGCCGTTCCTACTGCAAACCTACCGCCGTGACATGGGCGGCGGAAACTTCACCCTGATGAAGGACCTTTCCGCACCGATCACCATCAATGGCAAACATTGGGGCGGTTTGCGCATCGGCTTCAAGATCAATGCCTGACAGCGGCAATCGCTGCGCCTTGCCTTGTTACCACTGCCGGAAAACGCGTTTCTTGATTGCTCTGATTGGTGCGGACGACGGGGCTCGAACCCGTACAGCCTCGCGGCCGAGGGATTTTAAGTCCCTTGCGTCTACCAGTTTCGCCACGTCCGCACGTCTCAGCCTCGGTAGCTGACCTGCCGGACACAGGCAAGGGGTTGTATGCGGGTTGACCACTGCTCCGCCCTCGCTCCACACCATCCGGAGACAATCCTGCGAGATAAAGCCGATACTGGCAGCCGCTGACATGCCGGAAAACAAGCGCCCCGCGAATTCAACACCGGGCGCTTGTAAGATAATCGCGGGATCCGGGAGGATCGCTTAGTATCAGGCGACCAGTTTGGCCGCGATTTCTGCCACGCGCTTGCCCTGGTACTCGGCGCCTTCAAGCTCCACAGCAGAGGGTTGCCGCGAACCATCTCCGCCAGCAATGGTCGATGCGCCATAAGGCGAGCCGCCCTTGACCTCATCCACACCCATCTGCCCCTGGAAGGCATAGGGAAGCCCCGCAATCAGCATGCCATGATGCAAAAGCACCGTGTGGAAACTCAAAATCGTGGATTCCTGGCCGCCGTGCTGTGTCGCAGAAGACGTCATCACAGAGCCGACCTTGCAGACCAGTGCCCCGGACGCCCAAAGGCCGCCGGTCTGGTCGAGGAAATTCTTCATCTGCGAAGCCATCATGCCATAGCGGGTCGGCGTGGCGAAGATGATGCCATCATAGTCCGCAAGCTCGGACGGGTCCGCCACAGGCGCTTCCTGATCCATCTTGTAGTGAAACTGTTTCGCCACCTCTTCGGGCACCAGCTCGGGAACCCGTTTAACAATCACCTCCGCACCACCTGCGGCAGCACCTTTTGCGGCCGCATTGGCCATTGCCTCGATATGACCCCAACTCGAATAGTAGAGCACCAGCACCTTTGCCATGTCAGTTTCCTTTCGTGGATTGCCGCACACTTGCGGTAGAGTCCGGATATGGGACCTCCTGCGTTCACAAAAAGACGCGCAATTAAGGACGGTTTGTTCATAAATCGGATCATTCTTTGACAAGGGCTTCTCACTTGCACTGCCAAAAAAAATCCGTTTAATCATCCCGTTCTGGGGGAGGAACAGAATGACGGAACTGACCACTACCGTGACCGTGACCGCGTCGGCGCTTGCAATCGGCGATGAACTGCTGTCCGGCAGGACCAAGGACAAGAACATCGGCCATCTCGCCGAGATGCTGACGGCTGCCGGGATCGATCTTCTCGAAGTCCGGATCGTGCCGGACGATGAGGCCCGCATCGTGGAGGCACTCAATGCATTGCGGGCGCGTTATGACTATGTGTTCACCTCAGGCGGCATCGGCCCGACCCATGATGACATCACCGCCGACGCCGTCGCCAAGGCCTTTGGCGTCAATTGCGGGCACGATCCCGACGCGCTGGCACTGCTGAGCGCGCATTATGCCGAACGCGGGCTCGAGTTCACCGAAGCACGCCGCCGCATGGCCCGAATGCCTGAAGGCAGCCGGCACATCGCCAACCCGGTCAGTTGCGCCCCAGGCTTCATCATTGGCAATGTCCATGTCATGGCAGGCGTTCCTTCGGTGTTTCAGGCCATGCTCGACAACGTGCTGCCCACCCTCAATGCCGGCACCAAGGTGCTGTCCGACAAGGTCAGCTGCCCCTATGGGGAAGGTGATATCGGCGACCCCCTGTCGGCCATAGCCAAGGCCCATCCCGACGTAAACATCGGATCTTATCCACGGTTTTCCGGGCAGGGATTTTCCACCGAGATCGTCATTCGGGGCCGCGACGAATCCGCCATTGGCGCCGCCAGGATCGACATCGAATCGATGCTCTCCACCATCAGGCCGGCTGATCTGACCGCCACCGTTTGACAAGGATCAATGCGCCCGTCCCAAGCGCAGCGCATGCTGTCGGCATCTGGATGTGAGTCCAACCTTTTCAAGGAGATGTCGCAATGGCTTATCACACGATCCTTGCTGTTTTATCCAGCGTGTCCGATGTCGCGCCGGTGACACAAGCCGTTGCCGGGCTGGCCGCGTCCGCCGAAGTCCATGTCATCGGTTGCCATGGCGAGCCCTCGCAATTCGTTGTGCTTTCAGCACCCATCGATGTCCCCGACGCCGCCACAATAGCCGCGCTTTACGAACAGGCCGATGCACGCATGCAAGAAATCGGCGACGCCTTCGCCAAGGCCTGCACGACGGCAGGCCTGTCCTATGAATGGCGGCCTGTCCGCTCTCCCGGCGGCGACAGCGCGATTTCGGCCCTGGTGAGCGCCCGCTCCTGCGATCTGGTGATCGTTCGCCAGGCTGACCGGGACGCCAACGAGGACATGGCCACCAATATTGATGCACTGCTGTTTGAAAGTGGCCGTCCCGTGCTGTTTCTGCCGCCAGGCGGAGATCTCGCCGCTCCGGTCAAGCGCGTTCTGATCGCCTGGGACGGTTCCCGCGAGGCTGCCCGCGCCGCCCATGACGCCCTGCCCCTGCTCAAGGCCGCAAGCGCTGTCGAGATCGTCGTGATCGATCCCGACAAGTTGCCCGACATCGATGCGCCATTGGCAGGCACCGACCTTGCAGCCACCCTGTCGCGCCATGGCATACATGCCAATGTCACGACCGCCTCGAAAGGTTCACACTCAACCGCCGAGGCGATCGCCGCCCAGATCAAGGCCAGCAATGCCGATCTTCTGGTGATGGGCGCTTATACCCATCAACGCCTGCGCGAATGGCTGTTCGGCGGCGTGACCCGCGCCTTCATCGAAAAAGCGCCGGTTGCGGTTTTGATGTCACGGTAATCCCTGCGCCGCTCCCAGCCGCTTGCTGGCCATCCGACAAACGTGCGGCCGGCAACACTTTGCCGGTAAGGCCTGACTTGCGCTCAAACCGGAATTCCGGTTAATGACAGCACCTTGAATGCTTGACAGCCCAGAGGCCAAGCCACGCAATTTCGAGGACTCGCACCATGTCTCTTCCCGACAAAGCCTTTCCGGTTTCCTGGGACCAATTCCATCGCGATGCCCGCGCCCTTGCCTGGAGGCTGAGTGGCTCGGGTCAGACATGGAGCGCGATCGTCTGCATCACTCGCGGCGGCCTTGTTCCCGCAGCGATCATATCGCGCGAACTCGACATTCGCCGCATCGATACGGTGTCGGTGGCGTCCTATCATGACTACCTCAGCCAGGGTGACATGAAGGTGCTCAAGGAGATCAATTCCGAGATCCTCGAGACCGAAGGCGAAGGTGTTCTGATCGTCGACGATCTGACCGACACCGGCAAGACCGCCGCGATTGTCCGCGCAATGCTGCCAAAGGCGCATTTCGCAACCGTCTACGCCAAACCCAAGGGGCGCCCGCTGGTCGACACTTTCATCACCGAGGTGAGCCAGGATACCTGGATCTACTTCCCCTGGGATATGGGCTTCGCCTATGTCGAGCCGATTGCCAAGGACACACGCGGCTGAGCCGGCAACAAGACGGGCTCGAGGCCGCCCCAAAGCCTGAATCCGAAGCGCCGGCGCGGTCCGGCCGCAAGCCGCTTGTTTTCATCTTTCTAGTGGTCACCATCGACATGATGGGGGTGGGCCTGGCCTACCCGCTTCTGCCCAAACTCATTCAGGGCGTGGGCAGCTACACCCTCTCCGAGGCCGCATTCTACAACGGCCTTATCGCCATTCTCTATGCATTGGCGCAATTTGCCTTCTCGCCCCTGCTTGGCAATCTCTCTGACGCCTATGGCCGGCGCCCGGTGCTGCTGACCGCGCAAACCGGTCTGGCGCTGGATTACTTCCTTATGGCGCTCGCACCTTCGCTGTGGTGGATCGCGGTGGCACGGTTTGTCTCGGGCGTCTTCGGCGCCACCGTTTCCACCGCCACCGCCTATGTTGCCGATGTCTCGACGCCTGAGACCAGGGCGCGGAATTTCGGCTTCATCGGCATGGCCTTCGGCATCGGCTTCGTGATCGGACCGTTTCTGGGCGGCCTGCTGGGGGAGATCGACATCCAGCTGCCATTTCTCGTCTCGGGGCTGCTGGTTTGCGCCAATGTCGTGTTCGGTTTTTTCGTGTTGCCCGAGTCGCTGCCAAAGGCCAACCGCCGCCCCTTCCCCGGGTTGCGCGCGAGCAATCCATTCTCAGCACTGCGCATGCTGACGCGATTGCCGCATCTCACGCCCTATCTGGTCTGCTTCTTCCTGGTTTTCATGGCCCAGCGCGGACTTGAAAGCATCTGGGTGCTCTATGCCGATTTCCGCTTTGAATGGGGTGTGCGCCAAGCCGCCTTCTCACTGGCCTTTGTCGGGCTGATGTACATCATCGTGCAGGGGTTTCTGGTCGGAAAGCTGGTCAGCCGTTTTGGCGAGAGGCCGGTGATCGACGCAGGCTACCTGCTCGCGGCGGCCAGCCTGCTGGTCTTTGCCATGACCGACAACGGATTGATCGCGGTGCCGCTGATCGGGCTCTTCATCCTGGGTGCGGCCTCGGCGGAACCCGCACTCAAATCGCTCTCATCCCAGGCTGTCGGCAAGGATGAGCAAGGCCTGCTTCAAGGCGCCATTGGCTCGGTCAACAGTCTTGTCATCATACTCGCGCCGCTGAGCGCCAATATGGTGCTCTCCAATGTGTCAGGCCCTTCGCCACTGCTGCCGCTGCCCGGGGCATGGTTTTACTTTGGCGCAGCGCTGTTCCTGATCGCATGGCTGGTTTTCAGGCGCTCCAGAGTATCGTCCGGCAAGACATCGGACTAAGCACTACACAACGCTGGCGCCCTTCTCGCGGCCACCAAACAACCTGACGCAAATCTGCGTACGCCATGAGCGAGAATGCCGCGAAAATCTGCAAAACAAGCCAGTCGAAACCGCCATCAAAAATGGTCGTAAACTGCTCTTGTGGAATATCCACACCTAGAAACTTTAGCCGGCTTGCTTTGATTTGAAGCAAAATCGTCATATTTGAATGCGAACATAGTCCATGGAGATGATTCGCCACACATGACCCCACTCGACAAACTGCGCAAGCTGCTGGACCTGTTTCGTCAGCCCAGCGAAACCAGCCGCCTTGGCCGTGGCAAGCCTTTGCGCCAGGCTGCGGCTGCCGTGTTTCGTGGCGAAGCCGAGAAGCGGGAACTGCTGCTGATCACCAGCCGCGATACGGGTCGCTGGATCGTTCCCAAGGGATGGATCGAAAATGACGAAGATGGCCCCGCCGCAGCCCTGCGCGAGGCCTGGGAAGAGGCGGGCGTGACTGGCGAATTGGTGTCGCCCCGTTCCATCGGTCACTATCGCTACGTCAAGCAACGTCCACGTCGTGGCGATGTGCTGTGCGATGTCGATGTCTATGAGGTCAATCTCAAGGAAGAAAAAAAGCAGTGGCCGGAAAAAACCGAGCGGACCCGGCAATGGTTTCCTGTCGCCGAAGCCATCGGCCTGGTCGACGAGCCCGGTCTGAAGGATCTGATTCGCGCCGCAATGGATCTGGGCGAAGCCGCCTGATCAGGCTTTCCGCCCTCCCCGGCGATGCTCACAAAAACTCTAGCGGCCATCAAAAACGGGCTTCAGCTTGTTTCGTTCAGGGCCAGTGCCTTTTGTCAAAAAGGCGTCAATTGTCCTCGTTTTCCACAATGCCATCTTACCAGATATGGTGTTCATGAATCCGTCACAAACAACCCCTTGACGCATCCGCGCGAGTCGATGCTAATAGGACAGACGTTGCGGCGGTGGCGCGGCTGGAGAGTTTCGAGGCCAGTCAAAATCATAGTTTTTCGGTGATGTATCTGTTTCTGCACACATCAGTGCGGTGAACGGAGGGGCGTGTTTTGCGCCGGAAAATTGTGCCGCAGCGCTGAGTTTGGGGCTGGCGTAAAGAAGCTGTTAATACTATATTTAGTGTTTGCAGCCCATCCTACCACAAGATACAGGATTTCTGGCGACAGGAATCACACCATGTGACCGAGTTGAACCGGCTGCTCAATGACTGGGCCGCCTGCGGGAAAGTTATTGCCGTATCGCAAGGCATGCGGGCGGCGTGGGACAAAGAAGAGAGACACAATGCGCATTGAACGACGGTTCACCAAAGAAGGTCAGTCTGCCTACGCAGATATCGAATTCCGCAAGGCCACAAGCGAGATCAGAAACCCGGATGGTTCGATCGTGTTTCGCCTTGCAGATATCGATGTGCCGGTTCAGTTCAGCCAGGTCGCTGCCGACATCCTGGCCCAGAAATATTTCCGCAAGGCCGGCGTTCCCGCGCGGCTGAAGAAGGTCGAGGAAAACTCGGTCCCCTCATGGCTGTGGCGCTCGGTCGCCGATGAGAAAGCCCTCGCAGAGCTTCCCGAAGACGAGCGCTACGGCTCGGAAACCGACGCCCGCCAGGTCTTTGACCGGCTCGCCGGCACCTGGACCTACTGGGGCTGGAAGGGCGGATATTTCACCTCGGAAGAAGATGCCCGCGCCTTCATGGATGAGCAGGCCTACATGCTCGCCACCCAGCGCGTCGCCCCCAACTCGCCACAATGGTTCAACACCGGCCTGCACTGGGCCTACGGCATCGACGGCCCCGGCCAGGGTCATTTCTATGTCGACCCGTTCACCGGCAAGCTGACCAAGTCGAAATCCTCCTACGAGCACCCCCAGCCGCATGCCTGCTTCATCCAGTCGGTCGAGGACGACCTCGTCAACGACAACGGCATCATGGATCTGTGGGTGCGTGAAGCGCGTCTGTTCAAATATGGCTCAGGCACCGGCTCCAACTTCTCGCATCTGCGCGGCGAAGGCGAAAAACTCTCGGGCGGCGGCAAGTCGTCGGGCCTGATGAGCTTCCTCAAGATCGGTGACCGTGCCGCGGGCGCCATCAAGTCCGGCGGCACCACCCGCCGCGCGGCCAAGATGGTGGTGGTCGACATCGATCACCCCGATATCGAGGACTACATCAACTGGAAGGTTAAGGAAGAGCAGAAGGTTGCGGCCCTGGTCACCGGTTCCAAGATCGTCGCTGCGCATCTCACCGCGATCATGAAGGCGTGCCTCAACTGCGAGGCCGACAATGACGCCTGCTTCGACCCCAACCAGAACCCTGCCCTCAAGCGTGAGATCAAGGCCGCCAAGAAGAACCAGGTGCCCGAGAACTACGTCAAGCGCGTTATCCAGTTCGCCCGCCAGGGTTACACCGACATCGAGTTCAAGACCTACGACACCGACTGGGATTCGGAAGCCTATCTCACCGTGTCTGGCCAGAACTCCAACAACTCGGTCTCGATCAAGGATGACTTCCTGCGCGCCGTCGAAACCGATGGCGACTGGAACCTGACCGCCCGCAAGGACGGCAAGGTGATGAAGACCTTGAAGGCCCGCGACCTGTGGGAACAGATCGGCCATGCCGCCTGGGCATCCGCTGATCCGGGCCTGCACTTCAACACCACCATGAACGACTGGCACACCTGCCCCGCAGCCGGCCCGATCCGCGCGTCCAATCCGTGCTCGGAATACATGTTCCTTGATGACACGGCCTGCAACCTTGCCTCGCTCAACCTGCTTCGCTTCAAGGATGCGGACACCAAGCGCATCAACATCGCCGATTACGAGCACGCCGTCCGCCTCTGGACGCTTGTGCTTGAAGTCTCGGTGATGATGGCGCAGTTCCCTTCGCGCCAGATCGCAGAGCTCTCCTACAAGTACCGCACACTGGGCCTCGGCTACGCCAATATCGGCGGCCTGCTGATGACCACCGGCATTCCTTATGACTCCAAGGAAGGCCGCGCCATCTGCGGCGCGCTGACCGCGATCATGACCGGCGTGTCCTATGCCACCTCGGCTGAAATCGCCGGTGAGCTGGGCGCCTTCCCGGGCTACAAGGACAACAAGACCAACATGCTCCGCGTGATCCGCAACCATCGCCTTGCAGCCCATGGCGAGGACAGCGGCTATGAAGGCCTGTCGGTCAATCCGGTGGCGCTGATCCATGATGAGTGCCCGGACCAGGATCTGATCAAGCATGCCACGGCGGCCTGGGACAAGGCACTCGAGCTTGGCACGAAAAACGGCTTCCGCAATGCCCAGGTCTCGGTGATTGCGCCGACCGGCACCATCGGTCTGGTGATGGATTGCGACACCACCGGCATCGAGCCTGATTTCGCCCTGGTCAAGTTCAAGAAGCTCGCCGGCGGCGGCTACTTCAAGATCATCAACAACGCGGTTCCCGAGGCACTGCGCACGCTGGGCTACTCCGAAGCGCAGCTGGCCGAGATCGAGGCCTATGCGGTTGGCCACGGCAACATCAACCAGGCGCCGGGCGTCAACCCCGGCTCGCTCAAGGCCAAGGGCTTCACCGACGAGAAGATCGAGGCGATCAACGCCGCCACCAAGGCAGCCTTCGACATCAAGTTCGTCTTCAACAAGTGGACGCTTGGCGAGGATTTCTGCAAATCCGTGCTTGGCCTGACCGACGAGCAGATGGACGACTTCGCCTTCGACCTGCTGGCCGCCATCGGCTTTTCCCGCAAGGACATCGAGGCCGCCAACATCCATGTGTGCGGAGCGATGACGTTGGAAGGCGCGCCGCACCTGAAGACCGAACATTACCCGGTCTTTGATTGCGCCAATCCTTGCGGCAAGGTCGGCAAGCGCTACCTCTCGGTCGACAGCCACATCCGCATGATGGCGGCTGCCCAGCCGTTCATCTCAGGCGCCATCTCCAAGACCATCAACATGCCCAACGAGGCCACCGTTGATGACTGCAAGAGCGCCTACATGCTCTCCTGGAAGCTGGCGCTCAAGGCCAACGCGCTTTACCGCGACGGCTCGAAACTCTCCCAGCCGCTCAACGCCTCGCTGATCGAGGATGATGAGGACGAGGATGACGCCATCGAGGCGCTGGTGGCTCAGCCCGCCGCCGCCCAGGCCGTCACCGTCACCGAAAAGATCGTCGAGCGGGTGGTCGAGCGGCTTTACCGCGACCGCGAGAAGCTGCCCAACCGCCGCAAGGGCTACACCCAGAAAGCCGTCATCGGCGGCCACAAGGTGTACCTGCGCACCGGCGAATTCGACGATGGCCGCATCGGCGAGATCTTCATCGACATGCACAAGGAAGGTGCCGCCTTCCGGGCGATGATGAACAACTTCGCCATCGCCATCTCGCTCGGCCTGCAATATGGCGTGCCGCTGGAAGAATATGTGGAGGCCTTCACCTTCACCAAGTTCGAGCCGGCCGGAATGGTTCAGGGCAACGACGCCATCAAGAACGCCACCTCGATCCTGGATTACATCTTCCGCGAGCTGGCCGTCTCCTACCTGCAGCGTCACGACCTCGCCCATGTCGACACCTCCGACTTCGGCAACACCGCACTCGGCAAGGGCATTTCCGAAGGCAAGGCACAGCCCTTCTCCAAGGGCCTGACCCGCGGCGCCTCGCTCAAGGTCGTCACCAGCGCCGGCGCGGCTGCCAACGCCGAACCCAAGGGCCAGGCCGGATCTGCCCCAGCCTCCGGCGCCTCGGTGATCACCGCCTCGTTCTCCGGCAAGGGTGCCGGCAACCTGGCGGTCAAATCGGAACCCGCCGCCCTCGACATCGAAGGCGCCACCGCCTTCAAGCGCGACTATGAGGAGCGTGCCGAGGAACTGGCTGCCGAAATCGAGATCGAGGAAACCCTGTTCTCCGACGAGGCCGCCGAGGACGCAGCCACAGCCAAGGCGGACGCCAAGAAACTCGAGGCCGACCGCCGCGCCAAGTCGATCATGCAGGGCTACACCGGCAACATGTGCTCCGAATGCCAGAACTTCACCATGGTGAGGAACGGGACATGCGAGAAGTGCGACACGTGTGGATCTACGAGCGGGTGTAGCTGAGAGACCCTTAACTTGCTCTTTGCATAGGTGAGAGTGCAAGGGGCGTTTACTTATGGCAGATAAATTTCTCTTCTGTTCCAATTGTTTCCGTGATCCGGGACTCCGGATCACGGCAGAAAAAGTTGGAACGAAGATCAACTCTAGATGCCCACGTTGCGATACCCGTAACGGAATGAAAATTCGTGCAACACGAGCCGAAAATCTCATTGTTGAATTTTTCTGGAATGGTAGTTTTTTTTCGGTCTGATTTTGGTGGAGCCCACCGGATTGTTTCTAACCCATATCGATACAAAGCTAGCGATGTTACTTTTCCTGAATGGTTGAAAGACGATGCGGGGCTAATCCAAGAAGCCCTAGCAATCGGATTTTTTCACTATGGGCCGCCACTTTGGCGAATCGGAGAAATCGAACCACTAATACAGCTACGCAATTCGGCGACACGTGAATCTGCCGCTAAAATTATTGTTCAAAAGTATCCATCAGAAGTTATTTATGAGGATTTTGAGTTCTATCGGCTTAGAACTAAATTAAGCGACGGAATGGAGCTAGACTATGGACAATATGACGCCCCGCCGGATGGTAATCCCCCCTCAAAATAACGGGCTTCAAAAGTAGAATTTTCTCGGCAATATGATCGAGGAGATTTCGATGAAGACGAGCAGATTTAGCGAACCACAAATCCTGGCGATCCTGCGCCAGGCAGAAGGCGGCGTCCCGGTGCCAGAGTTGTGCCGGGAGCATGGGATGAGCACGGCCTCATTTTACAAATGGCGGGCCAAGTACGGCGGCATGGACGCCTCGATGATCAGCCAGATGAAGGCTCTGGAAGACGAGAACCGCCGGCTGAAGAAAATGTATGCCGAGATGAGCATGCAGGCCGAACTTCTGAAAGAGGCTCTTGGAAAAAAATGACGCGGCCATCTCAACGCCGGGAGATGGCCGGGAAAGCAGTGGCGTTGCGAGGGGTGAGTATTGCGCTTGCCTGCCGCACCTTCGAGGTCAGCGAGACCTGTTATCGTTACAGTGCAAAGCTGAACGACGAGAATGAGCATATTGCCGATCTCCTGATCGGACTGACGAGGGCCAAGAAGACCTGGGGTTTTGGCCTGTGCTTCCTGTATCTGCGCAACGTCCAGGGACATCGTTGGAACCACAAGCGTGTCTATCGCATCTACCGCAAACTGGAACTGAACCTGCGGATCAAGCCGCGTAAGCGTTTGAAGCGGGACAAACCGGATGCACTGGCCGTCCCGGATCAGCCAAACCTGGTCTGGTCCATGGACTTCATGGCGGACCGTCTGGAGGATGGAAGGCAGTTCCGGCTGTTGAATGTCCTTGACGACTTCAACCGCGAAGGGCTCGGCATCGAAGTGGATTTCTCGCTTCCCGCCGAGCGCGTCATCCGCAGTCTGAACCAGATCATCGAATGGCGCGGCAAACCGATGTCGATACGAGTCGATAACGGCCCCGAATATGTCAGTGGTAAACTGATGGAGTGGGCCGAAACACAAGGCATCGCGTTGAGCCACATTCAGCCCGGCAAGCCGCAGCAAAATGCCTATGTCGAGCGCTACAACCGCACAGTCCGGCATGAATGGCTCGACCAATACATCATCGAAAGCATCGAGGAGGCACAGGAGTTCGCCACGCAATGGCTATGGACCTATAACAACGAACGGCCCAATATGGGCATCGGCGGCATAACTCCCGCACAGAAACTCAAAATGGCCGCGTGAATTCTACCGCCGAGCCCCGTTAAAAACGGGGGGATTACCCCCTCACCTGCAATTTCTAGCACTTAGCCTTCGGCTAAGACGCTGAAATTGCCTCCTCTCCCACAAGGGGAGAGGAGGAAACCGGAAAGCCAAGAAACTAGCGCCGCGCCTTGCGCGCCGCGTAGCGCTTGTCGCGCTTTTCCTTCATGGCGGCCATGTCGGCGACGGCGCGTTCGGCGCGGGCGGCTTCATCGGCCTCGCGGGCGATGGCTTCGGCGTGTTCGGCGGCGTAGGCCGCTTCGGCGTCGGCGGCATCCTGGGCGGCCTTGAGAGCCTGTTCTTCGAGCTTCACCCGCTCACGCTCGGCGCGGCGCTCTTCGCGCGCCTTGGCGATCGCCTCGCGTTCGGCGCGTTTGGCAATCATTTCCGGGTCATCCGCCTTCGGCGCGGCCTTCATTTTGTCCAGAAGCCGCTGTTTGGCCTCCATGGCATCCTGACGGCGGTCGGTGAAGGTGGTGCGTACTTGCTTTTTCAAACCTGATTTTCCTGGGTAGGGATCAATGCCGGGAACCCGGCAGGCCGCCAATTGCGGCGATCACCCTGCTGTGTGACGCCCCGGGAGCCATTGCGCAACCCTAAGGGCCGTTTTGAGACCAAACATTTCGCCGCAGGCCACACTCAGGCCTGCGGCATCGTGGCTGCCGGCGCAAAAGACGGGAAACCGCCGCAAGCTGCCCCGATGCTATTTGAGGCCCATGCAGCTTGCATAATAGCTCACGGTTGCAGGCCAGTCGGAGAACATGCCGGCAATGCCCACATCCTGCGCCAGCACATCGAGAACCTCGTACATCTGGCCGTCGCTTGAAATCACGTCGCTCACCGACTGGTAGTACCAGCCGCCGCCGCTGTTGAGCGGGCCGGAGCGTTCAAACGACCAGGAAATGATGTTGAGACCGGCCTTGCGCGCTTCGAGAGCGTAGGCAGACGGCACGATCTTGCCGTTCTCCACCGTGAGCAGCACCCAGATCGGCGGCGCGATGTAGCGAACGCCCTTGTCCGCAAGTTCCTGCATCGACGGTTTCAGGGTCTCGGGCTTGAGCGGATCAAACCCGTTGTCGCTGTAGCGGCCATCGAGATAGACCGCCTGGGCTCCGAATTCCGGCTCGTTTTCGATCCAGTAGAGAACATCCTCGAGATTGAAGGATTGCGGCCAGACATCGGAGGCCGGAATGCCAGCCTCCTTGTACTCGTCGATCATCTTCTGCGCGTAATCGGCCTGGGTGAAGCCGTCAAACGGCATCTCCACCGATGGCGATTTGAGCTCGGGCGTGAACTTGGCCCCAAGCGAGGCGATCAGCGCGATCGACTGCTTGTGGGTCATCACCGTGCCCCCGGCAGCGGCATAGAGATCGGTGCGCCATTTGGCGGTCCCGTCCATATACTCATCCACCGTCTGCGCCGCGGAATTGGCGGCATCCATCTTGCCGTTTAGCGTCAGGAACTCGTCGAGCGTGATGTCGGAGGTGCGGCACTCCGCCGATGCCTTGCCGTCAGCGGTTGCGGGAGTGAAGCCCTTGGTGCAATTGCCCGCCAGATCCGTGGCCAGAATGTTGGTGGTGGTGTGCAGATCGTTCTGCGCATGGCGGCAGACCAGCTCCTTGTCCCTGGTGAAGGTCACATCGCACTCGATGATCCCTGCCCCCATCGCCGCCGCCGCCTCATAGGATTCCTTGGTATGCTCGGCAAACTGCAGCGGCGCCCCGCGGTGGCCGATGGAAAACAGCGTCTTGTCAACAGGTTCGCCCATGCAGGCCATCAGCTTGTCCTTGAGCGCGCGATCGGCCATCTTGCCCACCAGAAATCCGGGGCGCGGCCCGACCTGAACATCGGAAGCTAAGGCAGCGCCGGCAAACGGCACGGCGCACAACAGCGCGGCAAGGGCAAGACGGGCGGGGTTTGACATGACGGATACCTCCAATGGATCAAGGCGAAACTGCTAGGCGATCAGCATTACAGTCATGTGTCAGGCGATGGCTTGGCCCCAGGAAAGGCACACACGCGGGCAAGAACCGCTTTCCCCAAGCATACACCAGCGCTACACCACCCGCACATCAACCCAGTAAGTGAGCGATATGAGCGACGAAACGCGAGACAGCAACGGAACCGCATTGGCCGACGGCGACAATGTCACCGTGATCAAGGATCTCAAGGTCAAGGGCACCTCGTCCACCATCAAGCGGGGCACGCTGGTCAAGGGCATCCGCCTGACTGGCAATCCCGACGCGGTCGAATGCCGGGTCGAGAAGATCAAGGGACTGGTGCTCAGAACCGAGTTTCTGAAAAAGGCCTGAGTGCACACCGAATCAGGTGCCGCAATAGGTGGTGTAGGCTCCCAAATCGGAAGGCGCGCCGAGTGCAAAGACCTCGAGTCCCGGCCTCTCGGTGAAGGGATCCGCCAGCACATCAACCAACCGCTCGAACGGCGCCAGATCACCCCTGGTGGCGGATTCCAGAGCCGCCTCGACCATGTGATTGCGCGGGATATAGACCGGGTTGGCTTTGTTCATGGCGGCAATTCTGGTCTCAGCGGGCGCATCCTCACGCTCAAGCCGTGACTGCCAGAGCGGCAGCCAGACATCGAACCCGGCGGGATTGGCAAACAGCGCACGGCTTGCAGATGCGTCACCTGCCACAGTTTTTGAAAGACTGCGGAAGACGCGGGTGAAATCGGCGTTCTGGGTCTCAAGCACCGAAAGCAGCCCGGTGGCAAGCTCCAGGTCCTCTGCCTCTTCGCGGACCATGCCGAGCTTTGTGCGCATGCCTGTGAGCCACGCACGCTGATAGGCTGCGGGAAAGCCGTTGATCACCTCGCCCGCCTTGGCCACCGCATCCTCGCTGTCATCGGGATTGATCAGATCAAGCAGGGTTTCGGCCAGCCGCGCCAGGTTCCACTGTGCGATCTGCGGCTGATTGCCATAGGCATAGCGACCGGTGTGGTCGATCGAGCTGAACACCGTTGCCGGATCATATCCGTCAATGAAGGCGCACGGGCCATAATCGATGGTCTCGCCGGAAATCGTCATATTGTCGGTGTTCATCACCCCGTGCACGAAACCGAAGAGCATCCATTGCGCAATCAGCGCCGCCTGCCGGTCACGCACGGCCGCTAGAAGCCCGAGATAGCGCCCCGGCTGCCCGGCAAGCTCCGGATAGTGCCGGTCAATGGCGTAGTCGGCCAATTGCCTGAGCTTTTCGGTCTCGCCACGCGCGGCAAAGAATTGGAATGTCCCCACGCGCAGATGGCTCGATGCCACCCGCGCCAGAACCGCGCCCGGCTCAAGCCCGTTCTGGCGCATGATGTCTTCGCCGGTTGTCACCGCTGCCAGTGCTCGCGTGGTCGGCACGCCAAGCGCATGCATGGCTTCGCCGATGATGTATTCGCGCAGCACCGGACCGATCACCGCCTTGCCGTCGCCACCGCGCGAGAACGGCGTCCGTCCGGACCCCTTGAGATGGATGTCCCGGCGCACGCCGCCAGCGTCGATCACCTCGCCGAGAAGCAGAGCGCGCCCATCGCCAAGCTGCGCCGAAAACCCGCCGAACTGATGCCCCGCATAGGCCATCGCCAGCGGTGACGCGCCCTCGGGCGCAGTATGTCCGGCAAAGATCGCAGCGCCTTCATCGCTGTCGAGCGCCGCCGGATCCAGCTGCAGCTCCTTAGCAAGAGCCCCGTTGAACCTTACCATCTTCGGAGCCGGAACCTCCGCACCCTTCCAGGGCACGTAAAACCCCTCGAGCTCCCGCGCATAGCTGTTGTCGAAATTGAACATCTGAGATCCCATGTCGCTGTTTCCCGGCATCAACCCGGCTCAAGCCGGCTTTGAAAATGCGAGCGACCGGCTTTCGCCGGTCACCCTAGTCCCGATCATGGGTGTATTTCCAGCAGTCTATTCGGCCGCATCCCGCTTCGGCAGCACCCAGTCCGGCCGCACGAAATGGCAGGTGTAGCCGTGCGGAATGCGCTCGAGATAGTCCTGATGCTCCGGTTCGGCCTCCCAGAAATCACCGACGGGCTCAACCTCGGTCACGACCTTGCCTGGCCACAGACCGGAGGCGTTGACATCGGCAATGGTGTCGACCGCAATCGCCCTCTGCCGGTCGTCCGCATAGTAGATCGCCGAACGGTAGGACATGCCGCGGTCATTGCCCTGCCGGTTGGGCGTGGTCGGGTCATGGATCTGGAAGAAAAACTCCAGCAGCTCCCGGTAGCTGATCCGGTTCGGATCATAGTTGATCTCGATGCCTTCAGCATGGGTGCCATGATTGCGATAGGTGGCGTTCTTCACATCCCCACCAGTATAGCCCACACGGGTCTTGATGACACCGGGCATCTTGCGGATCAGATCCTGCATGCCCCAGAAGCAGCCACCGGCCAGTACAGCACGTTCGCTCATTCAGATATCCTCCACCTGATTAATGTAGTCGCCATAGCCCTCGGCCACCATGTCCGCCTTCGCAATGAAGCGCAGCGAGGCCGAATTGATGCAGTATCGAAGCCCGCCGCGATCCTGCGGACCGTCGGGAAACACGTGGCCCAGATGGCTGTCACCATGCTTTGAGCGCACTTCGGTGCGGATCATGCCGTGACTGCTGTCGCGCAACTCGGCGACATTCGCCGGCTCGATCGGCTTGGTGAAGCTCGGCCAGCCGCAACCGCTGTCGAATTTGTCAGACGAGGCAAACAACGGCTCGCCCGAAACGATGTCGACATAGATCCCCACCGCCTTGTTGTCGTTGTACTCCCCGGTAAAGGGGCGCTCCGTGCCGTTCTGCTGGGTCACGCGGAACTGTTCGGGGGTCAGTTTGGCAATGGCGTCGTCGGTTTTTGCGAAAGTCTTGCTCACAGGCGGCTCCTTGAATGGAAGCATCATACAACAGATGTGAAAATGGGGCGGTTGCGGCAGAATTTCAATCACCGGCAATGTCACTTGGCGCCAGACCCCACTCAAAAGCAGTCAACTTGCGGTGAGCAAGGTGCCACGGGCTCAGTATTCGCGCTCGAAGAAAATTCCACCCTTGGTTTCGCCACTGGAATCCGCCTCGCCGCGCAACTTGATCCCACGGCCGATATCGAGATCGATTTTCGCCTTGCCCGAGCCGGCAGTGGCACCGCTTTCAAGCCCCAAATAGGTCCGGTCATTGAGGTATTTGCCAACGCCGATCGCAGTCTCGCCGGTCTCCTCATCGGTGCGCACATCAATGTCATCTACCCCGGTCGCACGGCGGAGCTGTTCCACCAGGCCGCCGCCATTGACAACACCGGTGAGCTGCCCTGCTGCCTCGGCCAGTTGCGCGATCTGCACCGGCGAGAGATCATCAAGCGAGCGGCCGAAGATCAACTGCGCCAGGGCCTCGTCCTCAGGCAGTTGCGGACTTGAGGTAAACCTGAATTCTGGTCGGTTGGCGGGACCCGTCACCAAAACCGTGACCGTTGTGCTGCCCGACCGGCTCGACGCGGCAAAGTCGAGAATCGGCACGACCGACCCCGCGAAGCCAAGCTTGCCGCGATCGAAATCAAGCCGCTTGCCCAAAACAGTCAGCCGCCCGCGCAAGAGATCGAACCCGCCTGCAGCCATCGGCGCGCCAGTGCTGCCGGTAAGACGCACCGCGCCTCCAAGCTCGGTGTCCAGTCCACGCCCGCGCACGAAGATCCGGCTGGCCCGCACCTCCACATTCAACCCGAGACCACCGGACGAGCCGTCATTCTGCTCATGTGAAAGCCGCTCCGACTGGGCAGAGACCGCGGCCGGTGCATTCTTGTGGGTCACATCCAGTTGCGAGATCGAGGCCGGCAAACTGTCTGGAATTGAAATCGTTGTTTCATCAAGGCTGACCAGACCACTTATTGTCGGACGCGCCACGAGAGACCCGGAAAGGTTGAGATCAGCATCAAAGCGGGTGGCAACCATCTGTCCGTCGGCATAGCGCCCGCGCTGCACCTTCAGGTTCAGATCAGCAGGGTAGCCAGAGCCAGGGGCAAGCCCGATGCTGCCCGATCCGCTGATCTGTCCTCCCGATGACAACTCACCTGACAGAGATCGAATGGAAGCCTGGCCCGGAACAAGCCCGATCACAGCGGACAAATTGTCAATCGCGATCCCCGAGCGGCCATCCACCAGCCGGGCGCTGGACGTCGAAATGGTTCCCGATATCTCAGGATTTGCTGCTGCACCCGAAACCGCAAGGTCCACATTGGCCGCGCCCGACAGCGCAAGGCCCTGCTGCGCCAGTGGCGCGGACAGAAGCGAAAACGGAACATTGCCGTTAACCCGCGCCGAAAGTTGCTGGGCCCCGCCGGTATCCAGCCCGCCATTGGCCGTGAACGCCAGCCCGCCACCGCCGGCCCGTGCGTCGAAGCTAAGCCGTCCCTGCTGCAGCCCACCCGAAGCGCTCACCGACAGCGCCACATCGGCCACCGACGACGCCGCGAAGGCGCGCACATTCGAGCCATTGAGCGTGTAGCGGATCGCGGGGGACGCCGTCGTGCCTGTAACATCGACGCGGCCGGAAACCGCTCCCGACAAGCCGGAACCGGGCGCCAGCGCATTGACCAGCGCCAACGGCAGATCAGACAGCACCACGTCAATGTCGAGGCTTTCGCCGGCGGTACCGGTCACCGATATCTCGCCGCCACCCGGAGAGATCACAAGCCGCTCGATCCGCGTTGTCCCACCGCTGATCACCGCCCGGGCGGGGCCACGCAAATCCACTGTCAGCCCCTTGTAGACGGTTCGCCCTGCTTCGAACTCCAGCTCGGTCCCGGCATCGCCGGCCCTCACCCGTCCCTTCAGGCTGACTGGCAGGCCGGCAGCCTGAGCCCTGGCATCCAATTCCGTCCAACCCTGTGCTTGCGAGAACTCAAGCCGCAGCCCGGACATGTCATTGCCGCCGGCTGCCAGTTTAGAAACGTCGAGTGTACCGGTGGGACTCGGCGCGCCAAGCAGGTCCTCAACCAGGAGATCGAGCCGGATGCCCCGGATGTCGGCACTCGGATGTGCGATCAGCGGGAACTTCAGCGCGACATCGGCGACCGGCATGCCATCCCGGATATCAAAAGTCAGCGTCCCGCCGCCATTGCCCTCGATGTTCTGCAGGGCCAGCGCAGAAAGCGACGCGATATCATCCAGTTCGAGATTGATACTGCCCATGGGCCGGAACGCATCATCCAGCGTCAACGATCCTGAAATCAGGTTGGAAGCAACCTGCAGCCGCAGCGGATAAATGCGCATCACGCCGTCGGTTCGTCCCAGTCTGGCCGTTCCCACGATCGCCTGACCGTCAATGCTGCCGCTGAGCGCAACATCCGCGCGGGGGGATGCGGGATCCGCCACACCACTGGCCTCAAGCTTCAGTTCGGAGAGCTCCCTGCCCTGTACCTGCAACCCATTACCGGTCAGCGTTGCCTCGAAATCCGGGGCCGCCATTGTACCGGTCACAACGGCACTCAGCTCAAGCGAGCCCGAAATCGCGTCCCCAAGGCCGCCAAGATCGGTGAGCTGCGCCTTCAGATCCGCCGCAATCTCCCCCTGCGTGCCAAGGCTCGCCTGACCCGAGGCCGCAGCCACAGCCGATGAAACTGCAATATCCTCAATGCTGGCGGCACCCGCCGCGTCGCGCGCCAGTGCTGCGGAGAAACTGATCGTGTCGCCCAAAACCGCCTCAGCCTGCGCCGACAGCACGGCACTTCGTATGTCCCCCGAGAGGTTGACGCCGAGATCGCCGGCCGCTTGGCGAACGAGATTTTCAAGCCGGACATCCGCAACCCCGGAGCGCACGGCAATCAGCTCGCTGCTGATCTCGCCCCCCTCTTGAAGCCTTATGTCGCCGCCAATGGTCACGCCACCAGCGACGGCGCGCGCAACCATGTCATTGGCAGAGCCGATCGCCCCGACAGTGATATTGACCTGCCCGTCTCCGCTCTGACTGGCGACAGAGAAGCGTCCAAAATCGACCACGGCCGCCACATCGTCAGCACTGAAGTCCGCACTGCTGATGCTCGCCACCGAAGTCACAAGGCGCATCGACGCCTCCCGGGCGCTGCCTGACACCCGGATTTCCGTCTCGGGCACCGACAGACTGACCGCTGATATTCCCGCTCCAAATTGCAACATCGCTGAAGGCGTACGCGGTGAAACGGAGGCCGTCAGATCAACCTCGCCCTCGCGCGCCACCCGCCCGCGGCCCTCAGCGCTGAGCCGCTCTGACGTGAAGGTGAAGATGTCGATCACGGCGCCGGTCTGGCCCGGCTCGATCAAGGCTTCGAGAATGAGGTCGCTGCGGCCTTCCGCCAGTTGCCCCAGCTCCGGCGGCAGGAACCGGTCAAATGCGCCATCTGCCTGCAGCGACACGGCATCGCCCGCATCCCCTGCAACAACTTTCAGCTTTGCAGCGGCAACCAGTTCGTCATTGATCGAACCATCGAGCGAAAGCCGCCAGTCCGCCAGCGAGCCCTGCGAGGTCACGGACAAGCTGATCGCATCTTCGGGCGCAAGATCAAGCAGATGGGCCATCACGCCGCCGGCAGGCTCGCTGAGATTGGCCGAAATGTTGAACCGGTCTTCCCTCTCGAGATAATCGGCATCGACGCTGAATTGGCCGCCAACGCCATCAATGCGGTTCACGGTCAGATCGGCGAGCCCTTTGGACAGGGCTGCATCGACGCCAAAGCTGCCGCTTGCCTCGAGCCGTGCCACGCGGCCGGCGACCGGCTCTCCCAACAGGATGTCGTCGGCGGAAAAGCGCTTGATGTCGACCGCAAGCGGAAGCTGCAGGCCGCCACCGCTTGTGCCTGCCTCGTCCCCCGCATCCGGCAACCTTGCAAGCTCAACCCGCTCGATGCGCAGATCATCAACGGCAAGGTCAGAGGAAACAAGCGCAAATGGTGACCAGTCGATGCTGATCCCCTTGATCAACAGCCAGGGCTCGCCGCTGGCGTCGGACACAAGCACATGCCCGATCCGGGTGGAGCCGGACAACAGTCCTTCGATCCGGTCGATTTCCACGCTTTGCCCAGGCCCGGACCCAAGCCGGTTGAGAGTGAGCGCGATCAGCCGGCCGCCCGGCGAGGTTGTTAAAATCAGAACCGCAAGACCGGCAATCACCAGCAGCAAGATGACAAACCACCGGGACACGCGCCAGAACCTGCCCGGACGCCGCTTGCTTCTGTCTGCTTGAGACATCCTAAAATGCCTGCCCGATTCCGGCATAGATCCCGTAATCCGGGTCACCCGCTTCCTTGTTGAGCGGCAACGCCACATCAACACGCAAGGGTCCGAACGGGGTCAGATAACGCAGACCAACCCCCGCACCAGCCTTGAAGCTCGAATCCGAGAAACTCTCGCTGGAGCTGACCAGGCCGGCATCGAGGAACGGCACGATCCCGATGGTGTCGGTGATCTGGATGCGCAATTCCGCGGACGTCTCGAGCATGGAAAGTCCGCCAGTGGGCGTTCCGGCGCCGTCACGCGGCCCGATATCCTGGAAGCCATAGCCGCGGACCGAGCCGCCGCCACCTGCGTAGAAGCGGCGGTTGGCGGGGACCTCAGCAAGATCCGCCCCATAAATCGAGCCCGCGGCAACCCGGCCGGCGAGCACGAAACGCTTCTCAGCATCCAGAGCCTGGTATGCGGAGCCTTCGGCCCTCAGCTTGACGAAGGTCGCCCCGCTATTGACCTCGTAAGCCGGCTCCACCAGCAGCGCCAGCCGTGTGCCGGTGACCGGATTGAGTTTGTCATTGCGCGTGTCGCGTACATATTCCAGCGGAACCGCAACGGTGATGGTTTCCAGGTCCACAATGAAGCTGTCGGTCAGTTTGGCATACTCGACCACCAGCCCGGCTGAAACAGACTGCTCGGCCGTCAGCTCATAACCCAGCCCCACGCCTCCCTCGACCGAGAACCGGCGGTAGGCGTCAGGGTCTTCCTGCTTCACCTCAAGATGCGATGTGAATTTCGACGCAGGCCCCAGAACGCCGGGCTTTTCGAACAGCGCTGCGCCGCGCCAGGTCAGGTCTTCCGGATTGCTGGTGCTGCCGACTCCGCCGAACGAACCTTCAAGCCTGAATTTCTCCGCGCGGCCAAACAGGTTACGATGGCCCCAATAGGCTTCCATGCCGCCACCATCGGTCGACGAGAAGGTCGCACCCAGCCCCAGATACCGGTGCTTGCGCTCAGACACGCTGATGCCGACCGGCACCGAACCATCGGCCGAAAGGCTCTCGCCTTCACGCACATTGACGCTTGAAAACACCTCAAGGGCACGCAACCGCCGCGCGGCCGCTGCCAGGTCTTCCGGATCGTAGCGCTCGCCCTCAGGCACACCGGCCATCATCGCGATGAAGTCCGAATCCACCGATTGCGCCCCATCGACCGAAGTCGCGCCAAACGCTGCCACAGGCCCGTCATCAAGCGTCAAGGACACATCGAGCACGCCATTTGCGTGATCGGCAACCACATCACGGCCCGAGACTTTCGCAGATGGATGCCCGGCTCCCCTGAGGTCTTGTATCAGGGCTGTCTCTGCATCGAGGATGACGGTCGAGCGAGCAACAGCCCCCGACACCAGCTCCGTATCTCCGGCATCATAACTCTGGCCGTCACTTGTGCTGACATTGACATCCCCAAACAGGAATTCCCGGCCGGGGGTCACAACAATTCTGACCGGAACCGCGGCTTGGCCTTCCAGATTGGCATCAGCCGGCAAACCGGCCAAGTTTCGCCCATTCAGAAGGATGCTGACTTCACCGGCATAGCGGGCGTTTTCATAAAGCACCGCAACAAGTTGCTCAAAATCACCATTGGCACGCTGGATCAGGCCGATTGATCCCGAAACCGGACGCTCTGCCCCCTGAACCAGCTGCGAAGCGGCTTTCAACCTGTCCTGAAGCGCATTGTCGGGATCATTGCCGATGACATCGAGCGTGACCGTGTAGGACAGCGGATCAACAATCTCGAGCGTCTCGGAAGCCTCGTCTTCAAACAGCTTGAGCCCGAAGATTTCAAAGGCATGGGTCGTGTGTGGCAACAAGGCCAGGGAGACCGTCAAACACAAGGCATAGCCAATCGGGCGCAGCCATACATGGCCGCGCGCTTTGGAGGCTATGTCCCGCGCGTCTCTCATTCCATCCAATCTATCAGCCCTGCATGAACAGGATCTGAATCTGTTTACCCTATTAAGCCGAGCAGAATAAGAAGCTTATGAGAAAACTATTATGTTGATTTCAAAAGGCAACACGGAACAAACGTGAATCCGGCCCGCTGGCGCATTTTGCCTCTTGTGCGCCGCCAATTGTTCTCGCAATCTGCCGCCGAATTCGAGCCTGGAGTCAAACCATGAAAACCCATGTCAGGGCAGTTGTGATCGGCGGCGGAGTGGTCGGATGCTCGGTGCTCTACCATCTGGCCAAGGCCGGATGGAACGACGTCATGCTGATCGAGCGTTCGGAATTGACATCCGGCTCCTCCTGGCATGCCGCTGGCGGCTTTCACACACTCAATGGCGATCCCAACGTAGCCAAGCTGCAGGCCTACACCGTCAGCCTTTACGAGGAACTCGAAGAGCTGTCCGGCCAGTCCTGCGGGCTGCACCTGACCGGCGGCGTGATGATGGCCGACACGCCCGAACGCATGGATTTTCTGCGTCAGGTCCACGCCAAGGGCCGTTATCTCGGCATGGAGACCGAGCTGATCACCCCGTCCGAAGCCAGGGCCATGTTCCCGCTGATGGACGAAAGCAATTTCGTCGGCGCCCTCTGGGATCCGGTCGAGGGCCATCTCGATCCCTCCGGCACCACCCACGCCTATGCCAAGGCGGCGCGAAAACTCGGCGCGGAAATCGTGCTCCGCAATCGCGTAGTAGAACTCACCCAGGAAGCGGACGGCAGCTGGAACGTGGTGACTGAGCAAGGCACGGTGAAAGCCGACCACGTGGTCAATGCCGGCGGACTGTGGGCGCGCGAAGTGGGCCGCATGGCAGGCCTGGAACTCCCGGTCCTCGCCATGGAGCACATGTACCTGCTCACCGAAGAAATGCCTGAAGTGCTGGAGTTCAACGCCAGCACCGGCCGCGAATTGATTGGCGTGATCGACTTCAAGGGTGAGATCTACACCCGCCAGGAACGCTCCGGCATCCTGCTCGGCACCTATGAGAAGGCCTGCAAGCCATGGTCGCCGGTCGAAACCCCGTGGACCTTCGGCCATGAACTGCTGGCGCCGGATCTCGACCGCATCGCGCCATCGCTCGAAGTCGGCTTCCGCCACTTCCCGGCACTGGAAAACGCCGGCATCAAGCAGATCATCAACGGCCCCTTCACCTTCGCGCCTGATGGCAACCCGCTGGTCGGCCCGGTGCCGGGGCTGACCAATTACTGGACCGCTTGCGGCGTGATGGCGGGTTTCAGTCAGGGTGGCGGCGTTGGTCTGGCGCTGTCCAACTGGATGGTCGATGGCGATCCGGGCGCCGACATCTGGGGCATGGATGTGGCCCGCTACGGCGAATGGGCCACGCTGCGCTATACCAATGCCAAGGTGCGCGAGAACTATTCACGCCGCTTCTCCATCCGATTTCCCAATGAGGAATTGCCCGCCGCCCGGCCGCAGCAGACCACACCGCTCTACGATGTCATGGTTCGTGACAATCACGCGGTCATGGGCGACAGCTGGGGGCTCGAGACGCCTCTGTGGTTTGCTCCAAGCGCCGAAGAGGCGCACGACGTGCTCTCCTTCCACCGTTCCAATGATTTCGGCCCGATCGGCGAAGAGGTGCGGCGCACGCGCGAAAGCGTCGGCGTCACCGAGATCTCCAATTTCGCCAAATACGAGGTCAGCGGCGAAGGCGCGGAAGCCTTCCTCAATCACCTGATGACCAACACCATGCCCAAGACCGGGCGCATCGTGCTCACACCGATGCTCAACGACAACGGCAAGCTGATCGGCGACTTCACCATCGCCAAGCTGTCCGATACCCGCTTCATGGTCTGGGGCTCGATCGCCGCGCAAAAGTACCACATGCGCTGGTTCGAACAGCACCTGCCCAAAGATGCTCCGGTCGCCATCCGCCGGATCGGCATGAACCTGGTCGGCCTCTCGATTGCCGGTCCCAATGCCCGCAAGGTGCTTGAAAAGTTGACCGATGACGATGTCTCGGCCACCGCCTTCCGCTTCATGGACATCAGGGAAATGGACGTGAACGCGGCACCCTGCGTGGTCGGCCGCATCACCTACACCGGCGATCTTGGCTACGAGATCTGGATGGAACCGGCCTACCAGCGCCGGATCTATGACGGCATCAAGCAGGCCGGCGCCGAATTCGGCATTGTCGACTTCGGCATGCGCGCGCTGCTCTCGATGCGGCTCGAGAAGAACTTCCCGACCTGGTTCCGTGAGCTCCGGCCGATCTACGGCCCCTATGAGGCCGGGATGGAGCGCTTCATCAAGCTCACGAAGAACGATTTCATAGGCCGCAAGGCGGCAGCGAAAGAGCACGCAGAAGGTCCGAAACTGATGCGGACCTCGTTCCTGGTCGATGCGGCGGACGCGGACGTGATGGGCGATGAACCGGTCTGGGCGAAAGTTGGCGACACTGATTACGGCACCATCGAACCGCCCCATGGTTATGGCGCACCGCGCTTTGATGCCGATGGCCAGGAGATCGCCAAACCCCAAGACGGCACCATGCGCGATGGCGACTGGCGTGTGGTCGGCTGGGTCACCTCGGGCGGCTATGCCCACACGATCGGCTCATCCATGGCCCAGGGCTACATCCCCTCGGCGCTGGCGACCAACGCCACTGAGGGAATGTTCGAAATCGAAATCCTCGGCATCCGCCGTCCGGCAAGGATCGCGCTGGAGCCGCCATTCGATCCAACGGGCGCGAAGATGCGGGGGTGAATTTTTCGGAGTGGGCAATGCCGCCAGGGTAACGAAAAGGTAGGACAACCTCGCCTCCCGTCACCCCGTGCTTGCTCCGGGGTCCAGCCACCGCACGTCTGCGCGGTGAGAGACTCCTTCAGCGTCAGAACGAGCCAGAGTCTAACGGCTCGCAGACGCTCGCCTGCTGGATGCCGGATCAAATCCGGCATGACGGAAACTGTGACGCAGAACCAAATCTACGGCCGTTTGCATTGCAGACCACCATAAGTATAAAAACGCCCGCAAAGTCAGCGACTTGCGGGCATTTCACGACTCAACTTTCGAACGTCCTAACTCAACCTGCGTGCAACGTCATTCAGATCAATCCGTGCGTACCACCGGGTTTCCGGCTTCGGCCAGCTTGGCCAGGTCGGCGGGCTTGAGCTCGACCGATTCGCCGCAGCCGCAGGCCGATGTCTGGTTCGGATTGTTGAACACGAAGCCCGAGCGCAGCTTGGTCACTTCGTAGTCCATCTCGGTCCCGAGCAGATACAACACAGCCTCCGGCGCAACGAACACCGCGGCCCCATCACGCTCGATCCGGTCGTCCTTCGGATTGATTTCGGTCGCCAGGTCAATGGCATACTCCATCCCGGCGCAGCCGCCCTTCTTGATGCTGACGCGGATACCTTCCGCGCCCTCTTCATTCCGGACGATCGTCTTGACCCGCTCGGCAGCCGCCGGCGTCAGTGTCATGACGGCAAATCCCATCATACTCTCCTTGAGCTTCACGGGTTCAAGGCCCGCTGCTTCATGGTTTGAATGTAGTGTGGATTTATCAGGTTAACAAGCCGTCGATACGGCCTGTCGGCAGGATCAGTACCAGCCGACAGCAACCTGTGCTTCTTCGCTCATCCGGTCGGGCGTCCATGGCGGATCGAAGGTCATATCGACTTCAACGCCAGAAATGCCTTCGACCGTGGCGACCGCGTTCTCCACCCAGCCCGGCATTTCGCCGGCCACCGGGCACCCAGGTGCGGTCAGCGTCATCAGGACCTTGACCATCCGGTCATCCTCGATGTCGATCTTGTAGATCAGGCCGAGCTCGTAGATGTCCGCAGGGATCTCGGGATCATAAACGGTCTTCAGCGCCGAAATGATGTCGTCGCTCAACCGCGCCAGTTCCTCGCGCGGGATCGCCGATTCCGTCACCTGATCCGCAGCTTCGGGTTGACCTGCGGCTTCGGTTTGCGTGCCGGATGCTTCACTCATCGGCTCTACTCCTTATGGGCCTGTCTCAAAACACCGGGGGGCCGGCAAATCCGACAGGACAACCAAGTCAAACATTCAAGCTGCAGGTCCGGTCCCTATGACCCGACCCGCGCCCTAAGCAAAAAACGCCCGCGCCTTGTCAAGCGATGCAACCAGCGCGTCGACTTCCGAGCGCGTATTGTACATTCCAAACGAGGCCCGGCAAGTCGATGTTGCGTTGAAGCGCTTGAGCAGCGGCTGCGCACAATGGGTGCCTGCACGCACAGCCACGCCGGAGCGGTCAATCAGCATCGACACATCATGGGCATGAATGCCCTCGATCTCGAAAGCAAAGATCGCGCCCTTGCCCGGCGCATTGCCAATCAGGCGAAGCGCATTGACCTTCGAGAGCTGCTCCTGCGCATAGGCGCCGAGCTCAGCCTCATAGGCGGCAATGCGGTCTCGGCCGACGGAATCCATGTAGTCAAGCGCCGCGCCCAGACCGATCGCCTGCACGATTGGTGGCGTTCCCGCCTCGAAACGGTGCGGCGGATCATTGTAGGTCACGCCCTCTTCGCTGACATCGACAATCATCTCGCCGCCGCCCATAAAGGGCTGCATGGCCTTGAGCGCGTCCATCTTGCCGTAAAGCACCCCGATGCCGGATGGGCCATAGAGCTTGTGGCCGGTCATCACATACCAGTCGCAATCAATATCCTGAACATCGACGGGCATATGCACAGCCGACTGGCTGCCATCGATCAGAACCTTGACGCCACGTTCATGGGCGATGCGGCAGACTTCCTTCACGTCCACCACGGTGCCAAGCACATTCGACATATGGGCGATTGCCACCAGCTTGGTGCGGTCGGTCAGCGCCTTGCGGAAATCATCAAGATCGAAATTGCCCTGGTCATCAACGCCAACCCAGACGATCTTCGCGCCCTGGCGTTCGCGCAGGAAATGCCATGGCACGATGTTGGAGTGATGCTCCATGATGGTGATGACGATCTCATCACCCTCACCGATATGCGGCATGCCATAGCCATAGGCGACGGTGTTGATCGCCTCGGTGGTGGATTTGGTGAACACCACATTGTCGACCGACGGCGCATTGAGGAACCGCCGCACAATCTCGCGCGCACCCTCATAGGCATCGGTTGCCGCATTTGAGAGGAAATGCAGGCCGCGGTGCACATTGGCGTATTCGTTCGAATAGGCGTGGGTGACAGCGTCAATCACCGCCTGAGGCTTTTGAGCCGACGCGCCATTGTCGAGATAGACCAGCGGCTTTCCATGCACCTGCCGTGACAGGATCGGGAAATCCTTGCGGACCGCCTCTACATCATAGGCATGATTCAGTGCCTCAGGCATGTTCTGCAAGCCATTGTTCGATAACGGTTTCTAGCACTTCGACAAGCTCTTCATTGTCGAGCTCTTCAACCAATTCATCGACAAATCCGTTGACCAGAAGCCCACGTGCCGCCTTCTCGGTGATGCCGCGCGCCATCAGGTAGAACAGGTGATCCTCATCAAGGTCGATCACGGTCGCGCCATGGGCGCAGATCACGTCATCGGCAAAGATCTCAAGCTCGGGCTTGGCGGAAAACTCACCATCATCGGAAAGCAGCAAGGTGTTGCAGGCCATTTGCGCGTCGGTCTTCTGGGCTTCCTGGGCAACGCAGATCTGCCCCTGAAACACGCCGCGCGCGCGGTCGAGAACCACGTTGCGGACGATTTCCGACGAAGTGGTGTTGGCCACATTGTGTCCCAGCGTCAGCGTCACATCGGTGTGGCTGTCGCCTGCCAGCAGGTTGACTGTGCGCAGATCGAAATGGGCGTCCTCGCCGGCAACATCGACATGCACTTCCTGGCGGGTGAGCTTGCCACCGGCATTGATCACAAAGAGCCGCAGCTTGGCGCCGGTTCCCAGCCGGGCGCTCAACTGGCCCAGATGCTGATCGGACGCTCCGCGCTGCTGCACGATCACCCAGGTGACGTCCGCACCATCGGCAACATCAAGCGTGCTGACTGAACTCGAAAACCCCGAATGTTCGTCATCGCCCAGATGGCGCTCCACCAGCGTCGCCTTGGACCCGGTGCCGAAGGACGCAACAAAGCGGTTGTGTGCCTGCCCGCCTGACTGGACAGACTGCAGCTCGACCAGCTTGTCGATGCTGGCATCAGCTGCAACGGCGATAGTGTAGCCATCACTGACGAAAGCCCCGTTGAGCTGGCCGATCAGATCGTCAGATCCGCGCTCGGCCATCATGCCTGCGGCTTCGCCAGAAGCCAGCAGCTCCATGAAGGGCGCCAGAGTCATGCCCTCGAGCGCTGAAAGATCGGCGCTGTGCCCCTGCACCATCGGCAGCATCAGACTGCCGTTCACCAGCGGATCGACCGCACTCGCGGTTCCACTGCCGGTATTCCCGGAAACATCGCGCAGCAAATTGCGCAGATCGGTGTAGTGCCAGCTCTCCACCCGCCGTGTCGGCAGGCCGGAATCGGAAATCGCCGAAATCAGTTCATCGCGCGCCGATGTCACCTTGGCGTCACCCGGCAACTGCCCCAGAACTGCGGCGTAATTGTCCAGGATTGCCTGCTCGGCAGCAGTGTGGGGCGGCTTTGTCTGCATGTTCATGCCTGTCTCTCCTGGCCGTAAAGGCCCGTCAATTCACATTTGGCGTGCGTTCAAGCGGCCGCTTCGATGATGTCTGCATAGCCGTTGGCTTCCAGATCCAGCGCCAGGTCCTTGGTCCCGGACTTGATCACCTGGCCCTTGTAAAGCACGTGCACGGTATCGGGCACGATGTGCTCGAGCAGGCGCTGATAGTGGGTGATGACGATGACCGCGCGGTCCGGTGAGCGCAGCGCATTGACACCGTCGGACACGATTTTCAGCGCATCGATATCAAGGCCGGAATCGGTCTCGTCGAGAACGCAAAGCTGCGGCGCAAGCAGCTTCATCTGGAGGATTTCCGCACGCTTCTTTTCACCACCGGAGAATCCGACATTGAGCGGACGCTTGAGCATGTCCGGATTGATCTGGAGGCTGGCGGCAGCCTCCTTGACCAGTTTGATGAAGTCCGGCGTCTTCAGCTCTTCCTGGCCGCGCGCCTTGCGCTGCTCGTTCATCGCAACCTTGAGGAACTGCATGGTGGCAACACCGGGGATCTCAACCGGGTACTGGAACGCCAGGAAGATGCCCTTGGCGGCGCGCTCGGAAGGATCGAGCTCGAGAATGCTCTCGCCATTGTAGAGGATATCGCCCTCGGTCACTTCGTAATCGTCGCGGCCCGCGAGAATGTAGGAGAGCGTCGACTTGCCCGAGCCATTCGGCCCCATGATGGCGGCCACTTCGCCGGCCTTGACCGTCAGGTTCAGACCGCGAATGATTTCGGTGCCGTCTTCGGCGATACGGGCGTGAAGGTTCTTGATTTCTAACATGTCTGTTTCCGATACCTAGATAATTTTCAGCCACTTGAGCCAGTGGCCACAATTGATGCTTCGTTGACCAACGGCACTATGCCCTCAACCGACTGCGCCTGATGGTTCAGATACGTTGCCTAGCCGACACTGCCTTCAAGCGAGATTCCGATCAGCTTCTGGGCTTCAACGGCGAACTCCATCGGCAGTTCCTGGATCACTTCCTTGACGAAGCCGTTGACAATCAGCGCGATCGCCTCTTCCTCGGGAATGCCGCGGGCCAGGCAGTAGAACAGCTGGTCCTCGGAGATCTTCGAGGTTGTGGCTTCATGCTCGAACTGGGCGGTCGAGTTCTTCGCCTCAATGTAAGGCACGGTGTGCGCGCCGCATTGGTTGCCGATCAGCAGGCTGTCGCACTGGGTGAAGTTGCGAGCATTCTCCGCCTTGCGGTGAGCCGAAACCTGGCCGCGATAGGTGTTGTTGGAATGCCCGGCAGAAATTCCCTTGGAGATAATACGGCTCGAGGTGTTCTTGCCCAGATGGATCATCTTGGTGCCCGAATCGATCTGCTGATAGCCATTCGACACGGCAATCGAGTAGAACTCGCCGCGCGAACCATCGCCGCGCAGGATGCAGGACGGGTACTTCCAGGTGATCGCCGACCCGGTTTCGACCTGGGTCCAGGAAATCTTGGAATTTTTGCCGCGGCAATCGCCGCGCTTGGTGACGAAATTGTAGATCCCGCCCTTGCCGTCCTTGTCGCCCGGATACCAGTTTTGAACGGTCGAGTACTTGATCTCCGCATCATCCATGGCAATCAGCTCGACCACGGCGGCATGCAGCTGGTTTTCGTCCCGCTGCGGCGCGGTGCAGCCCTCGAGATAGGAGACGTAAGCCCCCTCCTCGGCGATGATCAGCGTGCGTTCGAACTGGCCGGTGTTCTTCTCGTTGATTCGGAAATAGGTCGACAGCTCCATCGGGCAGCGAACGCCCTTGGGCACGTAAACGAACGAACCGTCGGTAAACACCGCGGAATTGAGCGTGGCGTAATAGTTGTCGGTCACCGGAACAACGGTGCCGATATATTTCTGCACCAGTTCGGGATGCTCGCGCATGGCTTCCGAGATCGACATGAAGATCACGCCGGCCTGGGCCAGTTCCTTCTTGAAGGTGGTAACCACGGAAACCGAATCGAACACGGCATCCACCGCAATCTTCGACTGCTGAACGCCGGCCAGGATTTCCTGCTCGCGCAGCGGAATGCCGAGCTTCTCATAGACACGCAGCAGTTCCGGATCGACATCGTCGATCGACTTGGGACCGGCTGTGCCCTTAGGCGCCGAGTAGTAGTGAATGTCCTGAAAATCGATCTTCGGGTAATCAACGCGCGCCCAGGAAGGCTCTTCCATGGTCTGCCAGCGTTTGAAGGCGTCAAGCCGCCACTCGAGCATCCATTCAGGCTCGTCCTTCTTGGCCGAGATCATCCGGATGGTGTCTTCGTTGAGACCCTTCGGCGCGGTATCGCTTTCGATAACGGTCTCAAAACCGTATTTGTACTGGTCCACGTCAATCTGACGGACCTGATCAATCGTTTCCTGCACTGCAGGCATGGCGCTCTCCAATCTCGCCGGGTCAAGGCCGGCAGCTTGTTAACGTCGTGTGATAAATCCCGAGCGGATTGACCACTATTTAGGGCGTGACCGCTGTCAACGCCATGCCCTTCGCGAAAAAACCGTCTCCACGAACGACGAAATATGCGGCCGCCCTATGCGGCGGCCTGACTTCCCAGCCGGGCCATCCGCCGGGCATTGATGCGCTTGAAGGCTTCAAGGAACGCATCGATGTCTTCACCTGTGTGTACGTGCCCCAGACTGATCCGGATTGCGCCCAGAGCGGCGTCGGCGCCCATCGCCTTAAGCACATGGCTCTCGCCGATCTTGCCCGATGAACACGCGGCGCCAGCAGAAGCGGCCACACCCTCCATGTCAAAGGCAATCTGCGCTGTTTCGGCCTTGAGGCCGGGAAGCGAAAAGAAGCTGGTATTGGCCAGGCGTGGCACGCCCCCGCCATGGATGATGATGTCGGGCGCCGCCTCGCGCATTCCGGCTTCCATCCGGTCACGCAACTGTGCGATATCCGCAATCTGGGCAAGCGACAAGAGTGCCGCTTCCGCGGCAGCACCGAAGCCGGCAACACCGACAAGATTTTCCGTGCCGCCACGATGGCCCTTTTCCTGACCGCCGCCGGTGATCAGCGGTGCAGGCATCAGCACCTCGCCTGCGCTCACCAGAGCCCCAATGCCGTTTGGTCCACCGATCTTGTGGCCCGACAGGATCAGAAAATCGGCACCAAGCTCGCTGAGCGACAGTGGCATACGTCCGGCGGCTTGCACGGCATCGACCACCACGAGCCCGTGATGCGCCTTCACGATTGCAGACGCCTCGCGGACCGGCTGGATCACGCCGGTTTCATTGTTGGCAAGCTGCAACGCCAGCATCGGCTGACCGGACGCGGGATCATGCGTGCCCAGCGCAGCCTCAAGCTGGGCCAGATCAAGACGGCCATCGCCATCCACGCCCAGCACCGTGACCTGATCCGCAGGAAAACGCCCGCCGGCAAGCACCGCCGGATGCTCGACCGCCGAGACCAGCAGCCGCGAAACCTTGAGCGGCGCGCGGCCCATGCGGAAATCCGGGGTCAGAACATGATTGGCGGCTTCTGTGGCGCCCGAGGTAAAACTCACCTGGGCTGCGGGCACATCAACAAGCCGCGCAACAGCATCGCGCGCCCGCGAAACGACAGTGCGCGCCGCGCGCCCCTCGCCATGCACCGAAGACGGGTTGCCAGGCAGATCCATCGCCTCGATCATTGCCGTTCGCGCAGCCGGCAAAAGCGGCGCTGTGGCATTGTAATCGACATAGAGACGGCTTCTGGCCATGGTTCCCTTCACCCGCTGAAACCCTGCGTCGTGGCCGCAGGTTCATTTTCCTTGAATTTTCTGTACGCGATGCCGTAAGACACTCGCACATTCAGCGAACCCGCTGCAGTTTCGAATGATTCTAAACTAGGTTCTAGGGAGCAGGTCCGCCGCCGTCAAGGGTGCGGTTGCGATATCCACCCGCCCGCCGGCTCTCCCAATCGGGTAACGGCGAACAGAACCCAGCCGATGCATGGAGTACGAATGCCTGAAGTCATTTTCAACGGACCCGCCGGACGCCTCGAAGGCCGCTATCAGCCGGGCAAGGAAAAGAACGCACCGATCGCAATCGTGCTGCACCCGCATCCGCAATTCGGCGGAACCATGAACAACCAGATCGTCTACCAGATGTTCTACATGTTCCAGCAGCGCGGCTTCACCACGCTGAGGTTCAATTTCCGCTCGATCGGGCGCAGCCAGGGGGATTTCGACCATGGCGCCGGTGAACTCTCCGATGCCGCCGCGGCACTCGACTGGGTGCAGAGCCTGCATCCTGATTCCAAGAGCTGCTGGGTCGCAGGCTATTCTTTCGGTGCCTGGATCGGCATGCAGCTGCTGATGCGCCGGCCGGAAATCGAGGGCTTCTTCTCGATCGCGCCACAGCCCAACACCTATGATTTCTCGTTCCTCGCCCCCTGCCCGTCATCAGGCCTGATCATCCATGGCGACGCCGACAAGGTGGCGCCCGAAAAGGATGTCATCGGCCTGGTCGAAAAGCTCAAGCTGCAAAAGGGCATTCTGATCACCCAGAAGACCATGCCCGGCGCCAACCATTTCTTCACCGGCCAGGTCGATGAACTGATTGCCGAGTGCGAAGACTACCTCGACCGCCGCCTCGCCGGCGAACTGGTCCCGGCTGTGGCTGCCAAGCGGCTGCGCTGACGGCTTCAAAAAGGCTGAATACGAGAGGCATGGCGGGGAAACCTGCCGTGCCTTTTTGGATGAGGACGGGACAATGGAATTGGATCTTGGGTCAATTTGAGCGGGAAGCGGACGTTCAGTATGGGCGACACGAAGGTCCGATATGCCGACCCTTGAGAGATCCGTACGGCTAATGACAATTACGGTCCGCAGCCCATTTGCAATCGGTCACGCACGTACGTCAAAGCTGTGAGCGGTTTACCAACGGTAGGCGATAGTTGGAGTTACCAAGCTGCTGAAAATATACACAGCTGTTTTCGTAGAACTGATCGGTGCGGGTATCAACGGATTCGCGTGAATTCGACCAGAGAGCGCAAAATGCCCCTGTTTGTCGGTGTCGTCGATTGGATCGGGCCTTCTCGGCGGGCCAATTAGAAAATTTGACCATTCGGGGCATTCATATGAATTTGCACTGTAATTTCATATAGATTTGTAATAATAATATTGCACACAGGAGGAGTTATGTTGTTATGATTGGCTATTTTCTTATTGCCTTGAGTTTTCTCGCAGCCGCAGTTGGAACACTGTCACAAACAACACGCACAATCAAAATCGCGATAATGTGTATAGCGGGCCTTACAGCTGGCGCGAGTGCTTGGGTATATTATGATGACGAGCAGGAAAAGACTCTGAACAAACGCCTTATCGTGAGCCTTGTTCAAGCCACTCAGGATGAGTCGGCCTTCAGCGAAGAACTTCGTATCGCAGCCAACGACATCATGGATGATCGTACGTGGTATGTCTCAAGCCTTACGTTTTCCAGCTCGGGTCTACATTTGACGGCAAACAACAGCACCGACGATGAGTTTGCAGGAGCCATATTCTTAGATAACAGGAAACTGAGAGATATCCGGTATGCTCTAGCTGCTCAGACGGGCCTTGCTGAGGAACTGCAATTACATCTGCTGACTGACCTTTGGACAGCCGATACGATTGAGAGTGACTGGAATCGTATAGCGCCGACTATCGGCGAGTTGGCAGCCTCTGCGCTTGAGGATTTCGCGCCGGAAGCAGTTCAAACTGCTATGGGCTTTCCGGACGGAAACTCGGTCAGGATCGTTGCTAAGCGGGACATCCAGCAATCGCCATATGTCGTCGTTTTAAACCGTGACCACATTCAGGCCCTTGTCGAGGTTGAGCCTCTTGAGCGCGGACGCATCATATCGGGAATCGTAGTAGAACAGATGGTAGATCAACTGTAGAGCCGCTTTTTCAGCTCTGGAGCATGCCCCTAAAAATGCGTGAAGCAACGTTCAGCCTGAAAGGCTCCCGCAAACGCTATGACTACCGCAAGATGACCAAAGACCAGAATGGAATGCCGTTAAACCTTGCAAATCTGCACAGTGGTGAGGAGCAATTCCGCAAGAAAGCACTTAGAATCATTGACGGCGACCAGCGACTGCGGCTGCACATCGTTGTTGTTGAAGACGCGATGGATCTCACCGATAACTTCCGCCAATACGACACTAGCGATGAGGACCTGAAAGTCGTTCAGGTCCTTGGGATGCGTACTTTCAACGCGTTTGGGGCAAGCCTGAAGTTGACGCTTTCTGGCTACCATCAGAACAGCGCACTGATCCTGCGCGACGTGCTGGAAACCGTCTTCCTGCTAAACCTTTTTGCTGGCGATCGCGACCGTATAGGGCGCTGGCGCCATGCAGACAAGAAAGCGCGCATGAAAGAATTCTCGCCGGTGGAGGTGCGCAAGGCACTCGACGCCCGCGACGGTTTCATCTCGAAACGCCGCGCCGAGATGTACGAGTTGTTTTCTGAACTTGCCGGTCATCCCAATATGAAATCAGCATGGATGATGCGGCCAGAAAAGGATGGCGATGCTGTCATCGGCCCATTCATGGAGGCGACGGCCCTCGAAGCGGTTATCTCTGAGATGGGGCGCTTAGCCATCCAAGTTGGTGAGCAGATCATCGCATTCTTCCCCACCTACTGGACTCCGGGTTTGCCGAGCCGTGCGACGTTTGCCCAACACAAGCGCGAATGGCTCTCCACTTTTTATCCGACTGCGCGACAAGAAATCCCATGATGTGTGTCAGGTGTTGCGTTATGATCAGGGGGCGCACTTTGACCGGATAGAGGGCGCAAAGTGGCCTTTGGCTAGGAATCTACCCAGTGGCGGCCATGGCCGAAAGCGCCACCGCTGCACCACGCCACCACCGACCCAAACGCCCCTAAACCTCCACCACCTTGCCGTCATCCAGCGTCACCCGGCGGCTCATCAGGCTGGCGAGGTCGTGGTTGTGGGTGGCGATGACGGCTGACAGGCCGGACTGGCGCACAAGCGCATCAAGCGCCTCGAACACATAGCCCGCGGTTTCCGGGTCGAGATTGCCGGTGGGTTCGTCAGCGAGCAGCACCAGCGGCGCGTTCGCCACCGCACGGGCAATCGCCACGCGCTGCTGTTCGCCGCCCGAGAGTTCCGATGGCCGGTGATCAGCGCGATGGCCTATGCGCATGTAATCCAGCAGCTGTTCGGCCCGCTCCGCCGCCTCGGCTTTCGACAGACCCGAGATCAGCTGCGGCATCATGATGTTCTCAAGCGCCGTGAATTCCGGAAGCAGATGGTGAAACTGGTAGACAAAGCCGATTTCGGAGCGCCGGATCGCGGTGCGGCGGTCATCGGAAACCGTGCCGCAAGCCTCGCCATCGATGATCACGTCACCATCGTCAGGCCGCTCGAGCAGCCCGGCAAGATGCAGAAGCGTCGACTTGCCGGTGCCCGACGGCGCCACAAGCGCCACGGTTTCACCGGCGTTCAGCGTAAAGTTCGCACCGTCAAGAATGGAAAGCTGGTTGTCGCCCTGAATGAAGTGACGGCCAACATCAACCAGTTCGAGCACCGGACGCCCCGCTGTGCCTTGACGCTCACTCATAGCGCAGCGCCTGCACGGGATCGAGCTTCGAGGCTCGCCAGGACGGGATCAGCGTCGCAATGAAGGACAGCGCCAGTGCGACCACCAGCACCACCAGGGTTTCGCCTGAATCCATGTCGGCGGGCAACTGGCTGAGGAAATAGAGCTCCGGATTGAACAGCGTCGTTCCCGACAGCCAGGAGAAGAACTGGCGGATCCGCTCGACATTGAGGCACACCACGACGCCCAACAGGAAGCCGGCGATGGTGCCGGTCACCCCGATCGCCGCCCCGGTCATGAAGAAGATCCGCATCACCGAGCCCGATGTGGCGCCCATTGTGCGCAGGATGGCAATATCCCGCCCCTTGTCCTTGACCAGCATGATCAGCCCCGAAATGATGTTGAGCGCCGCCACCAGGATGATCAGCGTCAGGATCATGAACATCACATTGCGCTCGACCTGGAGCGCCGAGAAGAAGGTCTGGTTGCGTTGCCGCCAGTCGGTGATGAACACCTGACGATCCGCCGCCGCCTCAATCAGCGGGCGCATCGCGTCGATATCGTCCGGGTCTTCGACGAACACCTCGATGGATTGCACCACGCCTTCGGAATTGAAATAGAGCTGCGCTTCTTCGAGCGGCATATAGATGATCGAGGAATCATATTCCGACATCCCGACCTCGAAGATGGCCGACACCGGATAGGCCTTGACCCGCGGCGTCACCCCGAACGGCGTGACGTCCCCCTCGGGCGCCACCAGCGTGATCAGGTCTCCGGCGGTCAACCCCAGCGATTGCGCCATGCGCGATCCGATGGCGACACCCTCGCCCGCCACGAAGCCAACCAGATCGCCCGAGCGGATGTTTTCGGAGACGAGCTCCATCGACTGGAAATCTTCCGCGCGCACGCCGCGCACAAGGGCGCCTGTGCCTGCACCACCGACCCCGGAGGCAAGCGTCTGCCCCTCGACCAGCGGGATTGCGTTGATCACGCCATCGACGCCCTTGAAGCGAGCGGCGAGTGCCGCGTAGTCATCGAGCGGCCGGTCGATCGGCTGCACCACCATGTGACCATTGATGCCGAGAATGCGGGTGATCAGTTCACCGCGAAACCCGTTCATCACCGCCATGACGATGATCAGCGTCGCCACACCGAGCATGATGCCGACGAAGGAGAAGCCCGCGATCACCGAAATGAAGGCTTCCTTTCGGCGCGAACGCAGGTAACGCCAGGCCACCATGCGTTCAAACGCGGAAAACGGCTTTGCCGCGGCTGCGGCAGTCGAAGGCAATGTCCCGGCATGCGGATCGTTCATTTGGATATCCTCTGAACGGACTCTGGCCTAGTGGGCTTGCGCGAGGCGGTTGATGGCCTCATCGATTGAAAGCGTTTCGCGTTCGCCCGTTGCCCGCACCTTGATTTCGACATTGCCGTCGGCGACCGCGCGCGGGCCGGCAATGACCTGGATCGGCAATCCAATCAGATCCGCCTTTGCGAACTTCGCACCTGCGCGTTCATCGGTGTCATCATAGAGCAGTTCAATCCCGGCATTCTCGAGCGCGGTCTCGATGCGTTCACAGGCCGCATCACAAGCCGCATCGCCGGGTTTCATGTTGATCAAGCCGACATCGAACGGCGCCACGCCCTTGGGCCAGATGATGCCATTTTCATCATGCGACGCCTCGATGATCGCACCGAGCAGGCGCGAGGGGCCGATGCCGTAGGAGCCCATCGAAACATAATGCTGCTTGCCGTCCGGCCCCTGAACGAAAGCATTCATCGGTTCGGAATATTTGGTGCCGAAATGAAAGATGTGGCCAACCTCGATGCCGCGGGCGGAGACGCGGGCATCCTCGCCAAGCCCGTCCCAGGCCTCGCGCGCCCACTCTTCCTTGTCCATGATCTCATCGGTGGCAGCGAAAGGCGTCGTCCACTGCTCGACCACCGCGGCAACGGCGGCCGCGTCGTCATAGTTCATGTCGACGGGCGGCACGGCAAAGCCATCAAAGTCGCGGTGGCAAAACACCTGGCTCTCACCCGTTTCGGCGAGCACGATGAACTCATGGCTCAGACTGCCGCCAATCGGTCCGGTGTCGGCGCGCATCGGGATCGACTTGAGCCCGCAGCGCTCGAAGGTGCGCAGATAGGACACAAACATCCGGTTGTAGGCAGCCTTGGAGGCCTCGTAGTCGAGATCGAAGGAATAGGCATCCTTCATCAGGAATTCGCGCCCGCGCATGACGCCAAAGCGCGGCCTGCGCTCATCGCGAAACTTCCACTGGATATGATAGAGATTGAGCGGCAGATCCTTGTAGGATTTGACGTAGGAACGGAAGATGTCCGTCACCATTTCCTCATTGGTCGGCCCGAAGAGCATCTCGCGATCATTGCGGTCATTGATACGCAGCATTTCCTGACCGTAATCGTCATAACGGCCGCTTTCCCGCCACAGGTCGGCAGGCTGAATGGTGGGCATCAGGATCTCGATGGCACCTGCCCGGTTCTGCTCTTCACGGACGATGTTGCAGACCTTGTCGAGCACCCGCTTGCCCAGCGGCAGCCAGGAGTAGATGCCCGCCGATTGCTGCTTGATCATTCCCGCACGCGCCATCAGGCGGTGGGAGACGATTTCGGCATCCTTGGGGTTTTCCTTGAGGATGGGGAGAAAGTACTTCGACAGACGCATGGGGAAATCCGGTTTGGCTTCCAGCCTTGACGGCTGATTCAGGCAAAATGAGGGTTGGCTTGGATGCGGTTCTATCCGCTTCGCAGGTCAATGGAAAGCCGTCTTGATCGCGACAGCGTTGCACATTCAGCATGATGAACCAGGGCTGCTCTGGTGCACTGATTTCAAGCAAAGTCGTTCTCGTACAAACGGACCGGGTTGAACACGGCATGCTTCGTTGCGCCATGCTTCCGGTCAGAACAGCCAGACATGTTGCGCCACTTCGAAAGGAAGCATGCCGCGTCAGCGCCGTTACGCCGCCATACTGTCAGTCATTCAGGAAATTCATTGCCTTTGAAGTGTCACAAAACAGGTGACAAGCCGGAATCTTTACGCTAAATACAGCTCACTAAAGAGGCACATCTTACGGGAAAGTGCCCAATTCGCGGTCAAAGTCTTGGGAGGATAGGATCTCAGGCGCGCTTTGTTCGCAGCCCCCGGGCAACCGGGAAACAGATCACGCGACACCTGAACAACAAGGCTTTCAGCCTTGTTTTTTTTTGCCCTTGCGCCGCTCAATTTGTGGGCACCTGCAACGGGTTGCAACTCACCTGAACCGCCAAACGCCAGCCATTGGCAGCCCGCAAGCTCAGCATCTCTCATCCAAGAATGATTTTGAGATAGCAACACCGGCGCTCTCGAGCACGGACGGGAATCGCCGAGCTGTCAAAAAAGCGGCCGCGAACCCGGCCTGAGCAAACCGCCTGCCAAACCGTCGGGGCTTAAGAACGGAGCCGGTTCAGTTTCCAGAAGGTTTGAAGTCAGGCGACATCGCGATCAAATCATCAAGCGTGAAGCCGCCGACGACCGTAACCAGCACATAGACTCCAAACACGATCGCTGAGATCAGCGTGGTCCGCCAGAAGATCGGCGCAAAGCGAAAATTCGCCGGCGCGCTGTGCGTGGTGCCGAGAATCACCTCGCCTTCATCGGCCTGACTGCGCGCCCAGAACGGAAGCACCGTGAAAAGCACCACCCACCAGATGATGAAGTAAATCGCAAAAGCGGTTCCAATACCCATGATGTCTGACCTCAGACCTGCTCGAGTTCAATCAACGTGCCGTTGAAGTCCTTCGGATGAAGGAACAGCACGGGCTTGTCATGCGCACCTGTTTTTGGTTCCCCGTCACCGAGCACCCGGGCGCCTTGAGCCTTGAGGTGATCACGTGCCGCGAGGATATCCTCGACCTCGTAGCAGACATGATGCATCCCGCCCGAGGGGTTCTTGGCCAGAAACGCGCCAATCGGAGAATCGTCGCCCAAAGGCTCCAGCAACTCGATCTTGGTGTTGGGCAGCTTGATGAACACCACCGTCACGCCATGCTCCGGCAGCGCCTGAGGTTCAGTCACCTCAGCCCCCAGCATGGTCTCATACTGTTGGCGCGCCGCCGCCAGATCCGGCACCGCAATTGCAACATGGTTCAAACGTCCAAGCATGGCTGCCTGCCTCTCGCACGAGATTGTCAGACCCGGGTGACGAAAACCGTCACCACCGGCTTCTTGCCCCATACCTCGTTTGCCGCGGCGCGAACAGAGCGGCGAATTGCCTCGCGTACATTGTCGATGTCCTTGCGGCGGCCACGCGGAATGCTTTCGACCGCACCGAGCACGGAATCATAGAGAATGTCCTCCATGTCATCGCCTTCCACATCAAAGGCAGGCAAGCCCATGGCAGAGACCACCGGGTCGCGCTGAAATTCGAAACGCTGGTCGAGCACCACATTGACGGCGACATGGCCGGCAAAGGAGAGCTTGCGCCGCTCTGAGATCCCCATCTCGTCATAATCGCCGATCAGGTGACCATCCTTGTAGACCCGGCCATGCGGCGCCTCGCCGATGACATCGGGTACTCCGGGCGCGAGTCTGAGGATCGATCCATTTCGAACCCTTGGAGTTATGGCGATACCCGACGCCTGAGCCAGCTCGGCCTGTGCGGTCAGATGGGCAGCCTCGCCATGCACCGGAACCAGGATCTGTGGCTTGACCCACTCATACATCTGCACCAATTCGTTGCGGCGCGGGTGGCCCGACACATGCACAAGGGCGTCGGTGTCGGAGACAATCTTCAGGCCGCGGTCGATCAGTGCATTCTTGATTTCGAGAATGCCCTTTTCATTGCCCGGAATGGTGCGCGAGGAAAACACCACCGTATCACCCGAGGCGAGTGCGACATGCCGCATCTCGTCACGCGAAAGTTTGGCCAGCGCCGCACGCGGCTCGCCCTGGCTGCCGGTGAGGATCACCACCACCTTGTTGCGCGGAATGAAGCCGTATTCGTCTTCCTCGAGGAATCCGGGCAATCCCTCCATCATGCCGAGCTCTGTGGCGACATTGACCACCCGCTTGATCGAGCTGCCCATCAACAAGACTTCACGGCCAGCATCGCGTGCAGCTTCGGCAATCGAGCGGATGCGGCCGACATTGGACGAAAACGTCGTGATCGCGACCCGGCCCTCGGCCTGTTCGATGACGTCGCGGAGCCCGGCGCTCACCTCATGCTCGGATGGCGAAATGCCGTCGCGCATCGCATTGGTGGAATCGCACATCATGGCGAGGATTCCCTCCTCGCCAAGTTGCCGGAACCTGTTCTCATCGGTCAGCGGCCCAAGCGACGGTGTGGTGTCGATTTTCCAGTCGCCGGTGTGAATGAGCTTGCCCAGCGGCGTCCCGATTGCCAGCGAGAACGGCTCGGGAATGGAGTGGTTGACGGCGACCGGCTCGATCTCGAACGGACCGACCGTGAAGCGCTCTCCCGCCTTGAACAGCGTCACCGGCACTTCCGCGCGGGTGCGCTCATAGGCCCGCTTGGCTTCCAGCATGCCCGCGGTAAAGGCCGAGGCATAGACCGGAACCTTGAGCTGCGGCCAGATCTGCGCAAGCCCGCCATAATGGTCTTCATGGGCATGGGTGATGATGATCGCCTTGAGCCGGCCACCCAGCTTTTTCACGAAATCAATGTCCGGCAAGACAAGATCGACGCCGGGCAGTTCAGGCCCGGGGAAGGTCACGCCACAGTCCACCATGATCCAGTCCCGGTCTTTCGGGGTGCCATAGCCGTAGAGTGCCAGGTTCATTCCGATTTCGCCGACACCGCCCAGCGGTATGAATACGAGATCATTGTCTTTGGTCATCAACTATCCTGTCTGATCATTTTTCGCGGACGCGAAAAACACATCGCCCGAGGCGATCAATTGTCTTGTTCCGTCATCGGCTGCAAGCATCAGCCTGCCTTCGCCATCAATTCCCTCAAACAGACCATGGATTTGCTGGTCTGGCAAATTAACCGTGACCGGATTTCCGATCCCGTCAGCCCGGTCGATCCAGGCCTGGCGGATGCTGCCCAGGCCCCTGCCCTGGTCCCACTGTGCAAGCCTTGCATCCATGGAGACCACCAATTTGGCGAACAGATCCTGCGGCGTAACGGCGCTTCCATGCTCGCGCAGGCAGGTGGCCTTGTAGAGACCGGCGTCGGGCCGGTGGGCGATGTTGAGGCCGCACCCAATCACCACCGCCATGCGGCCATCAGGCAATGTCTCGGACTCAATCAGGATGCCTGCGGTCTTGCCGCCTGAGATCAGAAGATCATTGGGCCACTTGATTCTGAAATTGGCCTGATCCCCCGGCAGCACCGCCGCCACCGCATCATAGACCGCAACAGTCACCGCCAGCGGCAGGCTCGCCATCGCCGCCCAGGGCGCTGGGTCGATCAAAAGCAGCGACGCATAAAGATTGCCAAGTTCCGACACCCAGGGCCGTCCACGCCGGCCACGCCCGCCGGTCTGCCGGTTTGCAGTGACCCAAAGCCCACCCGGATCCCCGGCCCGTGCGCGCTCCATGCACTCGATGCTGGTAGATGCGACATCTCCCAGTTCGATGTGCCGGAAACCGTTCACGTTCATGCGCGACGCCGCGCCATGCTAGAAAAAGGTTTTCGCGGCGACGTCTGCAGCCAGTCCAAGCGGATTGGAAACCACCACATAAAACAGCACGAACAGACCGGACACACCGAAGACCAGCTTCAACTCCCCGGCCACGGGCGCAAAATCACCGGTTGGCTGATCGAACCACATGATCTTGATGATCCGGAGATAGTAATAGGCACCAACAACCGAGGCCAGCACGCCGATGATCGCCAGCGCGTAGAGCTTGGCTTCGATGGCGGCGACAAAGACCACATATTTGCCGAAAAACCCGGCGAGCGGCGGAATGCCTGCCAGCGAGAACATCAAGATGGTCAGCATCAGCGCCATGAACGGATTGGTTGACGACAGGCCGGCCAGATCATCGATCTGCTCGACATTGCCCTCTTCCTTGCGCCGCATCGCGAGAATGCAGGCGAAGGTGCCGAGCGTCATCACCATGTAGATCAGCATGTAGAGGATCACGCCACGCACACCAGCCTGGCTTCCGGCTGCAAGACCGACAAGTGCAAAGCCCATATGCGCAATCGAGGAATAGGCCATCAGCCGCTTGATGTTCTTCTGCCCGATCGCCGCAAAGGCGCCCAGCAGCATCGAGCCGATCGAGATGAACACCACGATCTGCTGCCAGTCGAGCGTAACCGGCTCGAAGGCCTCGATCACGATCCGCACAAGCACCGCCATGGCGGCGATCTTCGGCGCGGCCGCGAAAAACGCGGTGACGGGCGTCGGCGCGCCTTCATAGACATCGGGCGTCCACATGTGGAACGGCACAGCGGAAATCTTGAAGGCGATACCGGCAAGCAGGAACACCAGACCGAAGACGAGGCCCAGTGAACGCTCCTCACCGGCAATCGCGGCAGCAATCTCGTCAAACCCGGTATGGCCGGTGTAGCCATAGACCAACGACGCGCCATAGAGCAGCATGCCCGAGGACAGCGCACCCAGGACAAAGTACTTCAGGCCCGCTTCCGTGGAGCGCGTGCTGTCGCGGTTGATCGCCGCAACCACATAGAGCGCCAGCGACTGCAGCTCGAGGCCCATATAGAGCGCGATCAGATCATTGGCCGAAATCATCAACAGCATGCCGAGCGTCGCAAGCACGATCAGCACGGGGAACTCGAACTTGTCGATCCGCTCCGCCTTGGCATGGCCAACGGTCATCACCATGGCGGTGATCGAACCGATCAGCGCCAGCACCTTCATGAAGCGGGCGAAAGGATCGGACAGGAACGCCCCGTTGTAGGCTTCACCGTCACCGATCACCAGCACCAGCACCAGGCCCGCGGCAATCAGCAGCGCAACGGCCAGGCCATTGACCATGGTCACCGATTTTTCGCCGGAGAAAACCCCGACCATCAGCAGGAGCATCGCCCCGCCCGCAAGCATGAGCTCGGGCAGGGAAAGCTGGAGGCTTGAAAAGAGAATTTCTGGCGTCATGGTCCCGCAGTCTCCGTGGCTCTACTGGGTCGACAGCGCAAGATCGCGCGCCGCCTGCAGGGAAGCCGTGTAATTGTTGATCAGCGCGTCGACCGAAGCCGCCGTCACATCAAGGATCGGCGCCGGGTAGAAACCGAAGAAGATGACCAGCGCAACCAGTGGATAGATGATTGCCTTTTCCCGGCCCGACAGGTCGAGCATGGCTTTCAGGCTTTCCTTCTCCAGCGCCCCGAACACCACGCGACGGTAGAGCCACAGCGCGTAGGCCGCAGACAGGATCACCCCGGTCGCAGCGAAAAGCGCCACCCAGGTGTTGGCCTGAAACACCCCGATCAGCGTCATGAACTCACCGACAAAGCCCGATGTGCCGGGAAGCCCGACATTGGCCATGGTGAAGATCATGAACACCACCGCATATTTCGGCATATTGTTGACGAGCCCGCCATAGGCAGAGATCTCGCGGGTGTGCATCCGGTCATAGACAACGCCGACGCAAAGGAACAAGGCGCCCGAGATCAGCCCGTGGCTGAGCATCTGGAAAATCGCCCCCTGCACGCCCAGTTGATTGGCGGCAAAGATACCCATCGTCACGAAGCCCATATGCGCCACCGAGGAGTAGGCAATCAGCTTCTTGATGTCTTCCTGCATCAGCGCCACCAGCGAGGTGTAGATGATCGCAACAACCGACAGCACGAAAATGAATGGCGCAAAGTCGGCGGACGCCAGCGGAAACATTGGCAGCGAGAACCTGAGGAACCCGTAGCCACCGAGCTTCAACAGAATGCCTGCCAGGATCACCGATCCGGCCGTCGGCGCTTCCACATGGGCATCGGGCAGCCAGGTGTGCACCGGCCACATCGGCATTTTCACCGCGAAGGAGGCAAAGAAGGCCAACCATAGCCAGGTTTGCATTTCGGCCGGGAAGTTGTGCGCAAGCAGGGCGCGGATATCGGTGGTGCCGGCATCCCAGAACATCGCCATGATCGCCAGCAGCATCAGCACCGAACCGGCAAGCGTGTAGAGGAAGAACTTGAAGCTCGCATAGACACGGCGCTTGCCGCCCCAGACACCGATAATGATGAACATCGGAATGAGGCCGGCCTCGAAGAAGATGTAGAACAGCACAATATCGAGCGCGCAGAACACGCCGATCATCATGGTTTCAAGCACCAGGAACGCGATCATATATTCGCGCACACGGGTTTCCACAGAGTTCCAGCTTGCCAGGATGCACAGCGGCATCAGGAAAGTGGTCAGGATCACGAACAGCATCGAAATGCCATCCACGCCCATCGCGTAGGAGAAGCCCGAGCCGGCAAGCTCGATATTCTCCACCATCTGGAAGCCCGGATCGGCATAATCGAAATTCGCCCAGATCAGCAGCGACATGATGAAGGTCGCTGTGGTGCCCAGCAACGCCACCTGACGAATGTTGCGGCGTCCGATCTCGGTGTCATCCTTGATCGGCAGCAAAAACAGCACGCAGATCAGAGGTATGAAGGTGACGACGGACAGAAGAGGCCAATCGGTCATCTAAATGCACTCCCGAGCATCATCCATGTGACTAGCGCTGCAATTCCGATCAGCATCACGAAGGCGTAGTGGTAGAGATATCCGGTCTGCAGTTTGACAACCCGGCCGGTGATGTCCTGAACCCGGGCGGCAATGCCATCGGGGCCATATCCGTCAATGACGCGGCCATCGCCCTGCTTCCACAGGAACCTTCCGAGCCATTTGGCGGGGCGGACAAAGATGAAGTCGTAAAGCTCGTCGAAGTACCACTTGTTGAGCAGGAACTGGTAGAGGAGGCTGTGATCCTCGGCCAGCTGCTTGGGTGTTCCGGGCGAGCGGATGTAGAAGTACCATGCGGTCACAAGCCCCAGAAGCATGGCGACGAACGGGCTCAGCTTCACCCACAACGCGACATGGTGGAACTCTTCCACGATCTTGTTGTCAGGCAACGTAAACAGCGCCGAGCCCCAGAATTCGGTATAGTGGTGACCGAAGAAATATTCCTTGAAGATCACGCCGGCGAACAAGGCGCCCACAGCCAACACAAACAGCGGCACCAGCATGACCGGTGGCGATTCATGGGCGTGATGCATCACGTCTGCAGAGGCCCGCGGCTTGCCATGGAAAGTCATGAAGATCAGCCGCCATGAATAGAAGCTGGTAAACAGCGCCGCGATCACCAGCAAGCCAAAGGCGAAGCCTGCAGCCGGGTTGTGCGCGACATAAGCCGATTCGATGATTGCATCCTTGGAGAAGAACCCGGCAGTGCCGATCACGGTTCCCGGGATGCCGACACCGGTCAGTGCGATCGTGCCGATGATCATCATCCAGTAGGTGATCGGGATCTTCTTCCTCAGGCCACCCATCCGCCGCATGTCCTGTTCATCGGATACCGCGTGGATCACCGATCCGGCGCCAAGAAACAACAGTGCCTTGAAGAAGGCATGGGTGAAGAGATGGAACACGGCAGCGCCATAGGCGCCGATGCCAAGGGCCACGAACATGTAGCCGAGCTGCGAGCAGGTCGAATAGGCAATCACCCGCTTGATGTCATTCTGCACCAGACCGACGGTCGCAGCGAAGAACGCCGTGATGGCGCCGGTGATCACCACCACGGTGAGCGCGTCGACGGAGAGTTCGAACAGCGGCGACATACGCGCCACGAGAAACACGCCGGCCGTCACCATGGTCGCGGCATGGATCAGCGCCGACACAGGTGTCGGGCCTTCCATGGCGTCAGGCAGCCAGGTGTGGAGCAGGAACTGCGCCGACTTGCCCATAGCACCCATGAACAGAAGCAGGCAGACCGCGGTCAGCGCATGCGCCTTGTCGAGATGCATGCCGAACAGCGTGATGACCGCCTCACCCGGCTCTGCACCCTCAACAGGAATGAAATCCGCCGCACCGGCGAAAATCGCGTCATAGGAGATCGAGCCGAACAGCATGAACACGCCGAACATTCCGAGCAGGAAGCCGAAGTCACCCACACGGTTGACGATGAAGGCCTTCATCGCGGCGGCATTGGCGGATGGTTTCTTGTACCAGAAACCGATCAGCAGATAGGAGGCGACACCAACGCCTTCCCAGCCGAAGAACATCTGCAGCAGGTTGTCCGACGTCACCAGCATCAGCATGGCGAAGGTGAACAGTGACAGATAGGCAAAGAACCGCGGCCGGTGCGGGTCGTGATGCATGTAGCCGATCGAATAGAGATGGACCAGCGAGGACACCGTGTTGACCACCACCAGCATGACCGCTGTCAGCGTGTCGATCCTGAGCGCCCAGTCAACGCTGAACGAGCCGGAATCGATCCACCGCATCACCGGCACCCGGATCATTTCGGTTTCACCCATGGCGACCGTGAAGAACGCCACCCAGGAGAGAACGGCCGCGACGATGAGGAACAACGTCGTGACATATTCGGACGCCTTGGCGCCGATGGCACGTCCGCCGAAACCCGCGATAAGCGCGCCGATCAGTGGCAGGAAGACGATAGCTTGGTACATGGCTCTCTCAGCCCTTCATCATGTTGACGTCTTCCACGGCGATGGAGCCGCGGTTTCGGTAGAAGACGACGAGAATGGCCAACCCGATTGCCGCTTCCGCAGCAGCAACCGTCAGGATCAACAGCGCGAACACCTGGCCGACGATGTCATTGAGATGCATCGAGAAGGCCACCATGTTCAGATTGACCGCCAGCAGGATCAGTTCGACCGACATCAGGATCACGATCACGTTCTTGCGGTTCAGGAAGATCCCGAAAATGCCGAGCGTGAAGAGGATCGCGCTGACCGTCAGGTAATGGGAGAGTCCGATTTCCATTCAATTGTTCCTTCACGTCGCCGCGTTCAGATGCCTTGTCCGGGCTTGACCTTGACCACCTCGACGGCAGTCTCGGGTGTCCGGGCGACCTGTTGGTTGATGTCTTGCCGCTTGATGTGTTCGCGATGGCGCAGCGTCAGCACGATGGCGCCGATCATCGCCACGAACAGCACCAGGCCGGCAATCTGGAAGAAGAAGATGTAGTCGGTGTAAAGCACATCGCCGAGTGCCTGGGTGTTTGAGCGTTCGCTCAGCGCCGGTATCGGATTGGCACCGCTGGTGGCCGCCGATGGGCTGAATGCGTTGCCGCCCAGAACGATGATCAGTTCGGCAGCCAGGATGATCCCCACCAGAGCGCCGACCGGCGCATATTCGAGCGCTCCGGATTTCATCTCGGTGAAGTCGATATCGAGCATCATAACCACGAACAGGAACAGCACCGCCACCGCACCGACATAGACCACCAGAAGGATCATCGCCAGGAATTCGGCTCCGGTGAGCAGGAACAGACCGGCCGCGTTGAAGAAGGTGAGAATGAGGAACAACACCGAATGCACCGGGTTGCGCGCCGCAATCACCATGAATGCGGATGCCACTGCCACGAAGGCAAACATATAGAAAAACAGAGCCTGCAGACCCATGATCGGCGCCTTTTCGTCTTTCCCCCGAGTGACAGCGGCGCGTTTGCCCCTGCCCCGAAACAGGCTTTGTGCGGCAACAACCGCGGTCCAGCCCCGTCAAATTTATGGAAACCGCCACATCCCGATGATGCGCCGGCTCCCGGGATTACCTGTAGGGCGAATCGATCGCAATGTTGCGCGCGATTTCCCGTTCCCAGCGGTCGCCATTGGCGAGCAGCCGGTCCTTGTCGTAGTAGAGCTCTTCGCGGGTTTCCGTCGCGAATTCGAAATTCGGTCCCTCGACAATCGCATCCACCGGGCAGGCTTCCTGGCAGAAGCCGCAATAGATGCATTTGACCATGTCGATGTCGTAGCGCACCGTGCGCCGCGTTCCGTCATTGCGGCGCGGGCCGGCCTCGATGGTGATCGCCTGCGCCGGGCAGATCGCCTCGCAGAGCTTGCAGGCAATGCAGCGCTCTTCGCCATTGGGATAGCGGCGCAGCGCATGCTCACCGCGGAAACGCGGGCTCACCGGACCTTTTTCGTAAGGATAGTTCACCGTCGCCTTGGGCTTGAAGAAGTAGCGCATGGAGAGAAAGAACGCGCCAACGAACTCCTTCAGGAAAAGCGATTTTGCGGCTTGAGCCAAGGCCATGGTCAGTCTCCGCGGTTGTCTGGCGCACAGCGCCCGATGGTTGAAATCTTGATCGGCATCATGGGGCAGTCCCCGTCAGCTTGAGCACGAAGGCCACGATCACCAGCATGCCCAGCGAGATCGGCAGGAACACCTTCCAGCCAAGCCGCATCAGCTGGTCGTAGCGGTAGCGCGGCACGAAAGCCTTGACCATGGAGAACATGAAGAACACCAGGCAGACCTTGAGCACAAACCAGATGATGCCAGGCACCCAATTTAGGAACCACACATCCACCGGCGGCAGCCAGCCACCCAGGAACATGATCGTTGTCAGCGCGCACATCAGGACAATCGCCGCATATTCACCGAGCATGAACATCATGTACGGCGTCGAGCCATACTCCACCATGTGACCAGCCACCAGCTCCGATTCAGCTTCGGGAAGGTCGAAGGGAGGGCGATTGGTTTCGGCCAGCGCCGAGATGAAGAAGATGATGAACAGAGGGAACAGCGGCAACCAGTGCCAATCCAGCAGCGAACTTGGCATGCCCACCGAGGTGCCCAGGCCCGTGGCCTGCGCCATGACGATTTCGCTCAGATTGAGCGAACCGACGCACAACAGCACCGAGACGATCACAAAGCCCATGGAGACTTCGTAAGAGACCATCTGCGCCGCCGAACGAAGCGCACCCAGGAACGGATATTTCGAGTTCGACGCCCAGCCGCCCATGATGATGGCGTAAACCTCGAGCGAGGAAATGGCAAAAACGAACAGGATGCCGACATTGATATCAGCGATCACCCAGCCTGCATTGACCGGTATCACTGCCCAGCTGGCCAGCGCAAGGGTCACAGCCAACAACGGTGCAAGCAGAAACACCGCCTTGTTGGCACCCGACGGGATCACTGGCTCTTTGAACACAAATTTCAAAAGGTCGGCAAAGGACTGGAACAGACCCCACGGCCCAACGACGTTCGGACCACGGCGAAGCTGCACGGCAGCCCAGATCTTGCGGTCGGCATAAAGAATGTAGGCAATGAAGATCAGCAGCGCGACCAGCATCAGGACCGATTGCGCCAGGATGATTGCCCCGGGCCAGACATAGTTTGTGATGAAACCGTCCATGGTGTTTCCCGCCCCTATTCCGCCGCTATCGCCTTGGCGGTCTTCGCCAAGGCCGAGCATTCAGCCATCACCGCCGAAGCGCGTGCGATCGGGTTGGTCAAATAGAAGTCTTTGACCGGCGACGCAAACGCCGATTTGTTCATTCGGCCTGCTTTCTTCGCAATTGCGGCAATTGCGGCTGGATCGGCTGTTGAAATCATGTCGATTTCCGCAAAATGCGGGAACTCGGCATAGAGCGCTGCGCGCAGAGCAGCGAGCGAATCATAGGGCAGTTTCTTGCCCAGCACCTCCGACAGGGCCCGAAGCACCGCCCAATCGTCCCGCGCGTCACCCGGCGCGAAAGCCGCGCGGTTGACCATCTGCACCCGTCCTTCTGTGTTGACATAGGTGCCGGATTTCTCGGTGTAGGTCGCAGCCGGCAGGATCACATCGGCATGATGCGCGCCATTGTCGCCATGGGTGCCAATATAGACGGTGAAGCCGGCGGTCTTCTTGGTGAAATCCAGTTCATCCGCGCCCAGCAGGAACAGCACATCAGTGTCGGTCAGCATCTTGCCTGCATCGAGGCCACCCTCGCCCGGCACGAAGCCGAGATCGAGGCCACCAACCCGTGCAGCCGCTGTGTGAAGCACTGCAAAGCCGTTCCAGTCGCCCTTCACCGCGCCAACGGCTTCGGCGAGCTTGGCTGCACTGGCGAGAACGCCCGCGCCATCGCCGCGTGCCAGAGCGCCCTGACCGATGATGATCATCGGCTTCTTGGCGCGCTTGAGCTTGGCCGTGAACTTGTTGCCGCCGTCCACCAGCTCCTTGAGCGTGTCAGGCCCTGCACCAAGATACTCATGCCCATAGCGCAGATCGGCGGCTTCCCCGATCAAACCGATCGGCAACTCGCCCATGCGCCAGCGCTTGCGGATACGCGCATTGAGGATGGCAGCCTCGCGGCGCGGATTGGAGCCGATGATCAGAATCGCGTCAGCATCTTCAATGCCTTCGATGGTCGGGTTGAAGACATAGCCTGCACGGCCCATCGACGGGTCAAGCGCCGCGCCATCCTGACGGCAATCCATGTTGGACGAGCCCAGTGATGTCATCAGCGACTTGAGCGCGAACATCTCTTCAACGGTGGCCAGATCGCCTGCGATCGCACCGATTTTCTCCGGTTTGGCTGCGGACACCGCCTTGGCGATCGCGCCGAACGCATCGCCCCAGGAAGCAACTTCCAACTTGCCATTGCGGCGCACATAGGGCCGATCAAGGCGCTGGGTGCGCAAACCGTCCCAGATGAAGCGGGTCTTGTCGGAAATCCATTCCTCGTTGATCGCCTCGTTGACGCGCGGCATCACCCGCATCACTTCCCGGCCACGGGTATCCACCCGGACCGCCGAACCGCAGGCGTCCATCACGTCGATGGATTCGGTCTTGTTGAGCTCCCACGGCCGCGCCTGGAAGGCATAGGGCCGCGAGGTCAGCGCGCCGACCGGGCAAAGGTCAATCACATTGCCCTGCATCTCCGAGCTCATCGCATGCTCGAGATAGGTGGTGATTTCCGCATCCTCACCACGGCCGATCAGGCCGAGCTCGGAAATGCCAGCCACTTCGGTGGTGAAACGAACACAGCGCGTGCAGTGAATGCAGCGGTTCATGATCGTCTTGACCAGCGGCCCGATATATTTGTCTTCAACCGCGCGCTTGTTTTCCTCATAACGCGAGTTGTCCATGCCGAACGCCATGGCCTGGTCCTGCAGGTCGCACTCGCCGCCCTGGTCGCAGATCGGGCAATCAAGCGGATGGTTGATCAGCAGGAACTCCATCACGCCTTCGCGGGCCTTCTTGACCATCGGCGTGTTGGTGAACACTTCAGGCGCCTCGCCGTTCGGGCCGGGCCTCAGGTCGCGCACGCCCATCGCACAGGATGCGGCGGGCTTGGGCGGTCCGCCCTTCACCTCGACCAGGCACATGCGGCAATTGCCGGCAATCGAAAGCCGCTCGTGAAAACAGAACCGCGGCACCTCCGCACCGGCCTCCTCACACGCCTGCAACAGCGTGTAGTGGTCCGGCACTTCGATCTCGTTTCCATCAACCTTGATCTTGGCCATGCAAGCAGTCCTGTCTTTGCAGGCGACCATTGGGGCCGCGCGCCATCCCTTGAAGGGACCTGATTGTCGTCTCTCCGGGCGACGGCGCACGCCGCCCGAAACTATTCATCCTGTCAGGCGATCTTGCCGCCCTGGCCCAATGTCCGCGCCTGGGAAATCCAGTCGTCACGGTCAATACGGCCCTTGAATTGCAGGTAATCGTCAACCCAGGCGATTTCCTCCGCCTTCCAGTCAGCGATCTGCGCAAATGTCCAAATGCCAAGCCCGTTGAGAACCTGCTCGAGCTTTGGTCCCACGCCTGAAATCAGCTTGAGATCATCCGGGCCATCCGGCTTTTCGATCTCTGCCGGGCGGCGGAAATCTTCCGGCTCCAGAGCAGGCGCGGCAGCGGGTGCAGCAGCGTTGGCCGATGGTGCGGTTTCACTGGCAGCCGCAGCAGCAATCTTTGCATCCGACTTGAGCTTCTCGACCACCGCAACCGCACCCTCGTCGGAAGGCGTTGACTTCGCCTTTGCCGGGGCTGCGGGTTTGGACCTGGCCGGAGCTGCTTTGGCCTTGACGGTCTTTGCTGCCGGTTTGGCTTCCGGCACGTCCTTGGCCGCCTTCGCAGACGGCTTCAGCTCGACAATGTCAGCCGATTTGGCTTTTGCCTGGGGCCGTGCTGCGGTCTTGGCCACAACCGGAGCGGCATCAGTCTCTTCCGGGGCAAGGTCCTCGGCAAAGACCGGGAACATCCAGCTCAGATCAGGCTTCGAGCCCAATGCGGCTCCCTGGCTCTGCATCGCCGCCTGCATTGCGCCGGTCATCATTCCGGCCATCTGGCCAGCCATACCGAAACCGATGGCGGTCGCCGCCGCCGCCGCACCCAACGGATAGACCATGAGCGGCGAGACGGGCATCTCTTCCACTTTGGTCCAGTTGGTCATGGCACTCATCGATTTCATCATTTCATTCATGTTCATGTCTGCGGGAAAAGAAAACATCGACATCAGTCTCTCCTTAGTCGGTTGTTGGCTCTTATCCCCTGTGACGTTTCCCTAGGTATGCCGGGCCCGGCGTTGCAGGCCTCTTATTCCGCCGCTTCCAGCCGCGTGTTGCAGCTTTGAACGGCATTGCGTGTGTATTGATCGATCCGTGCTTCCATCTCGGGACGGAAATGCCGGATCAAGCCCTGGATCGGCCATGCCGCCGCGTCGCCAAGCGCGCAGATGGTGTGGCCTTCGATCTGCTTGGTGACATCAAACAGCATGTCGATTTCGCGCTTCTGCGCATTGCCTTTGACCATGCGGTCCATGACCCGCATCATCCAGCCGGTGCCCTCGCGGCAAGGCGTGCACTGGCCGCAGCTCTCGTGCTTGTAGAAGGCCGACAGTCGCCAGATCGCTTTGACCACATCGGTCGACTTGTCCATGACAATGACTGCAGCCGTGCCAAGGCCCGATTTGAGGTCACGCAGGCTGTCAAAATCCATTGGCGTGTCGACGATATCGGCTCCAGGCACCAGCGGCACAGAAGACCCGCCGGGAATGACCGCCAGCAGATTGTCCCAGCCGCCGCGGATGCCGCCGCAATGGGTGTCGATCAGCTCGCGGAACGGGATCGACATTGCCTCTTCGACCGTGCACGGCGTGTTGACGTGGCCGGACACGCAAAACAGCTTGGTGCCGGTGTTGTTGGGCCGGCCGATGCCAGCAAACCAGGCGCCACCGCGGCGCAGAATGGTCGGCGCAACCGCGATCGATTCCACATTGTTGACGGTCGTCGGGCACCCATAAAGGCCAACATTGGCCGGGAAAGGCGGTTTCAGCCGCGGCTGGCCCTTCTTGCCCTCAAGACTTTCAAGCAGCGCAGTCTCTTCGCCGCAGATATAGGCACCGGCGCCATGGTGCACATAGACATCCATGTCGTAGCCAAGCTTGGAATTCTTGCCCAGAAGGCCTGCTTCGTAGCATTCGTCGATCGCCGCCTGCAGCGCTTCACGCTCGCGCATATATTCGCCGCGGACATAGATGTAGGTAGCATGCGCGCCCATGGCGAAACCGGCGATTACACAGCCTTCGATCAGCGTGTGCGGATCGTGTCGCATGATGTCGCGGTCCTTGCAGGTGCCCGGCTCGGACTCATCGGCATTGATGACGAGATAGTGCGGACGCCCATCGCTCTCCTTGGGCATGAACGACCATTTCAGCCCGGTCGGGAACCCTGCCCCGCCACGGCCGCGCAGGCCCGAGGCCTTCATCTCGTTGATGATCCAGTCACGACCCTTTTCCAGGATCCCCTTGGTGCCATCCCAATGGCCACGCGCCATCGCGCCCTTGAGCGACTTGTCGTAGACGCCGTAGATATTGGTAAAGATCCGGTCTTTGTCAGCTAGCATGGTCATCACTCCGCGGGTTCGCCAATGATATCAAGGCGTCGCTCAATTTTCGTCAACCGGCTCTCAATCGCGCTGGTGCGCGAAAAAATACTGTTTATCTCACCTTGCATGGCATGCATGTGTAAGCGAACCCCAATCAACTCTTCGCGAATGTCCCGCTGGCTGTCCTCGATCTTGGAAAGGCGATCCTGGATCCCCTTCAAAACCTCATAGATCAGCTCGTTGGTGACATCGGCCATTGCTTCTTCCTCAGCGCGGCTTCTTGCCAAAGACCTTGATGTACTCGGCCTCGCCACCCTTGGCCAGCGCCTTGGCCTGCTTGACCCAGTCTTCACGCTCGATGCGGCCCTTGAATTTCAGATATCCGTCAACCCATTCGCGTTCGGCCTTTTTCCACGAAGCAACCTGAGCGAACGTGTAGATGCCGAGCGAGTGCAAAATGCCTTCGATCTTCGGTCCGACGCCGGAAATCATCTTGAGGTCCTCCGGGTTGGCAGGCTTGGCGATCCCAGCGGGACGATTCTTGTCCTCCAGCGAAGGCGCGGCACTCGCAGCTGAGGGTTTCGCTGCTGCTGCGGACTTCGGCGCAGCAGTCTTGTCCGCGGCAGCTTTGGCACGACCGGATGCTGTCGCAGCGACAGCCATTGTTGCATTGCCCTTGGTCACCGTTGTCTTGGCGGCCGGTTTCTTCGCCGACGTCACCAACTTGGCGGTGTTGGCGACAGCTGCGGTCGAATTGACCGCTTTTGGATTGGACGGCGATTTGGCGGCAGGCGTGCTTGCCTTTGCCTTGGTCGACTTAGCAGCCCGCTTGCTGCCCGGCTTGATCTCTTCGGTGAGGCTCGTCAGACCGCTTGCCGGTGCAGAGAAGGTGCGCTTGATCTGCGGACCGGTGTTGATGTCCTCAGGACGGCCGGCATCGAAACGATCGATGATGTAAGCGAGCCGCTCCGGTGTCAGATCCTCATAGGCATCCTTGAAGATCATCACCATCGGCGCGTTCACGCAGGCGCCCTGGCATTCAACTTCTTCCCACGAAAGCGTCCCGCTCTCGTTGAGATGGAATGGCTCCGGATGGATCTTGCTGCGGCAGACTTCCATCAGCTCTTCCGAGCCGCGCAGCATGCAAGGCGTGGTGCCGCAAACCTGAATATGGGCGCGCGTGCCCACCGGTTTGAGCTGGAACTGGGTATAGAACGTCGCCACTTCAAGCGCCCGGATATAGGGCATGCCGAGCATGTCAGCTATGGTCTCGATCGCAGGCTTGGTCACCCAGCCGTCCTGCTCCTGAGCAAGCATCAGCAGCGGGATCACCGCCGATTGCGCGCGCTCCTTGGGATACTTCTTTATCCAGGTCTTGGCCTGCGCGGCAAATTCACGGTTAAACGCGAATTCCGCGGGCTGGACACTCTCTTCGGCAAGTCTGCGAACGGACATGGTGTGCTCTTTGGTCTTTCTTCCGGCCTACTGGATTTCGCCACAACGCGATTTGTTGACCCGTGAAAACTCGCAGGCGAACGCTTTGCGCTCTTTCTGCAGGAAAACGATGTATTTGCCGTTGTTGAGAACAACGGACTTGATTTCAAAGCCATCGGCGACCAGAGCGCCAACGGAATCCCCGCCATTCCCGAACCGCGGACTGGATTGGGCCTGCACGGAGACAGTACCTATCAGAACGGCCGATATCAGCAGGGCAAGTCGCTTCACCGGTCAACCTCCCCGAACACGATGTCGAGCGAGCCCAGTGCGGCAGAAACGTCGGCCAGCTGGTGACCACGGCAGATGAAGTCCATCGCCTGGAGATGCGCGTAGCCCGGCGCCCGGATCTTGCAGCGGTAAGGCTTGTTCGAGCCATCGGAGACCAGATAGACGCCGAACTCGCCCTTGGGCGCTTCCACGGCTGTATAGACCTCGCCTTCCGGCACCCGGTAGCCTTCGGTGTAGAGCTTAAAGTGATGGATCAGCGCTTCCATCGAGCGCTTCATCTCGCCGCGCTTGGGCGGAACGATCTTGCCATCGGTGGCAGACACCGGGCCGGTCTTTTCCTTGCCCAGCAGCTGCTCGACGCACTGCTTCATGATCTTTACCGATTCACGCATTTCCTGCATGCGGATCAGGTAACGGTCGTAGCAGTCACCGTTCTTGCCGATCGGAATGTCGAAATCCATTTCCGAATAGCACTCATAGGGCTGCGAGCGGCGCAGGTCCCACGCGGCGCCGGAGCCACGCACCATCACGCCCGAGAAGCCCCAGGCCCAGGCATCATCAAGCTTGACGATGGCGATATCGACATTGCGCTGTTTGAAGATACGGTTGTCGGTCAAAAGCCCTTCGATGTCATCGCAGGTCTGAAGGAACGGATCACACCACTTGCCGATGTCCTCGACCAGATCATCGGGCAGATCCTGATGCACGCCACCGGGCCGGAAATAGGCGGCATGAAGCCGCGCGCCGCAGGCCCGCTCGTAAAACACCATCAGCTTTTCGCGCTCTTCAAAGCCCCACAGCGGCGGCGTCAACGCGCCCACATCCAGCGCCTGGGTGGTCACGTTGAGCAGATGCGACAGGATCCGGCCGATTTCCGAATAGAGCACCCGGATCAGCTGGCCGCGCTTCGGCACGGTAACACCGGCAAGCTTTTCAACAGCAAGCGCGAAGGCATGCTCCTGATTCATCGGCGCGACATAGTCGAGCCGGTCGAAATACGGAACGGCCTGCAGATAGGTCTTGGCCTCGATCAGCTTCTCGGTGCCGCGGTGCAAAAGCCCGATATGCGGATCGACGCGTTCGACGATTTCACCATCGAGCTCAAGCACCAGGCGCAGAACGCCGTGCGCCGCCGGATGCTGGGGGCCGAAATTGATGTTGAAGTTGCGGACGTTATGTTCGTTCATGGTTCCGGTCCTCAACCCTTGGCTTTTTCATCGCCCGGAAGCACATAATCGGTGCCTTCCCAGGGAGAGAGAAAGTCGAAGTTGCGGAATTCCTGCTTGAGTTCGACAGGCTCATAGACCACCCGCTTGACCTCGTCGTCGTAGCGCACTTCGACAAAGCCGGTGAGCGGGAAGTCCTTCCTGAGCGGATGGCCTTCAAATCCGTAATCGGTGAGGATCCGGCGCAGGTCCGGGTGACCGGTGAACAGGATGCCATAGAGATCATAGGCTTCCCGCTCGAACCAGTCCGCCCCCGGATAGACCGCCGTAAGCGATGGCACCGGAGCATCCTCTGCGGTGGCGACCTTGACCCGGATCCGGATGTTCTGGCGCGGCGAAAGCAGATGATAGACCACGTCAAACCGCTCGGCGCGGCCCGGCCAGTCGACGCCGCAACAATCTATGAAGTTGACGAACTGGCACTGCGCGTCATCACGCAGGAACGTCATCAGTTCAATCAGATTGGCCGGCTGCGCGATCAGCGTCAGTTCACCATAGGCAATTTCGGAGCTCTCGATCAGATTGCCTCTGATCTCGCCGAGATAGTCCGAAAGGTCCTTGAGGGCATCACTCATGTGTCATCAATCCTAGCGCTCGATCGTGCCGGTACGGCGCATCTTCTTCTGCAGCAGAAGAACACCGTAGAGCAGCGCTTCGGCTGTGGGCGGGCAGCCCGGTACATAGATGTCGACGGGCACCACGCGGTCGCAGCCGCGCACCACCGAATAGGAATAGTGGTAGTAACCGCCGCCATTGGCGCAGGACCCCATCGAGATCACGTAACGCGGCTCGGGCATCTGGTCGTAGACCTTCCGCAGAGCAGGCGCCATCTTGTTGGTCAGCGTGCCCGCAACGATCATCACGTCGGACTGGCGCGGGCTGGCGCGCGGCGCGAAACCGAAGCGCTCGGCATCGTAGCGCGGCATCGACATCTGCATCATCTCGACGGCGCAACAGGCCAGTCCAAAGGTCATCCACATCAGCGATCCGGTGCGCGACCAGTTGATCAGCTCATCGGTCGAGGTGACCAGAAACCCCTTGTCGGCGAGTTCATTGTTGACCTCACCAAAGAACGCATCATCCTGCCCCACCGGCTTGCCGGTGTTGGGATCGATGATCCCCTTGGCCGCGGGCGCCACCAGTGTCTGGTTGCTCACTCCCATTCGAGCGCTCCCTTTTTCCATTCATAGATGAAGCCGACCGTCAGAACGCCGAGAAACACCATCATTGACCAGAACCCAATCCAGCCAATCTCACCGAACGAGACCGCCCAGGGAAACAGGAATGCCACTTCAAGGTCGAAAATGATGAAAAGAATCGACACCAGATAAAAGCGCACATCGAATTTCATGCGTGCGTCGTCAAATGCGTTGAAGCCGCATTCATAGGCGGAGAGCTTTTCGGGATCGGGGTTTTTGTAGGCAATCGCAAATGGCGCAATCAGCAGGGCCAGTCCGATCACCAGCGCCAAACCGATGAAGATCGCAATCGGCACATATGCGCCCAAAAGTTCCGTCATGATGTCCGTTCCTGTATCCGCTGCGGTAAAAGCCCCGGCCCTGCATCAAGGTCTGGAGCCAACGCCCTGCCCGCGCGGCGTATCATGTTGCAACGCGGCGTGGTTAGCGCAGCCTGCTTGGGTGCGCAAGAGCGCGCGCGTCTTTATGATGAGATAGTACCAGCTTTAACCCGCCAGTGTCTCAGTTCGCTGATATTCATCACTGGTCTTTTTCATATGCTCTTTCAATCGCTTACGGAAAACAAGGCAAAAAACGGCAACGGCAGCGGTTATGAGTCGCACCGCAGACTGCATTGCTGCAACCGCAGCCGGTGGAGAGACAAGTGAGTCGTCCCGGCGAGTCAGAAAACAACACCAACAGAGTGAACAATTACAGGTTCAATCACCAAGGCCCGCACATCCGGAAGTAGAGCGAAGACATACCGCTCCAATTGGAAACGAGCTGGATTTGGACTGTCGGGACGGAAGAAAAGGGAATTGAAAAATGGCGCGAGTGACGGGGCTCGAACCCGCGACCTCCGGCGTGACAGGCCGGCACTCTAACCAACTGAGCTACACCCGCGCATTTTTCACTCGGAACAAGCGGTGGCCGCCGTTCCGTGAGCGGCTGATTACGGCGTTCGTGTTTGGGTGTCAAGCGCTCAATGCGAAGGAAAAACCACAATCGTCAAACTTGCCGTCCACACCTGCGGCATAGAAGCTTTGTCCTGCGGCCATGATTGCGGCCCGCGCAACATTATCACGATCCGTGTGCGCGATTTTTGTTGCGAAACGCGCGCGAACGCCCTAAAGCAGGCGCCACCTGACTGGGGGCGATTAGCTCAGTTGGTAGAGCGCTTCGTTTACACCGAAGATGTCGGGAGTTCGAGTCTCTCATCGCCCACCATTTTCCCTGACATTCCTGATGGATGCGGAAGCGTTTGCGGTCGAACCGCCGCACCAATGCCGGGCAATCAGTTTTCGGGCTTTACAGCTTGGGTTTGCGTGCCCTTGCTGCATGCCAGCACCCCACCAGTCGCAGGCTCGGTGACACCCGTCGTTCCGGGATAGGTGATCGGCAAGCCCGCAAGCGAGCGCACCGCGAGCCAGGCCCAGGCCTCAGCTTCCATCGAATCACCGTTGAGACCAGCCTCTTCGGCGATGATCACCTCGCCGGAATGGCGGGTGGCGACGGTGAGATCCTCGACAATCATCCGGTTGTGACGCCCGCCGCCGGTCAATATCCACAATTTAGGCTTCTCCGGCAGATGGGCCTGCGCCTTTTCGATCGCGGCAGCCGTGACGAAAGCCAGAGTGCGCGCACCATCCTCAAGTCCAGCCTCGTGATCTTCCGGCGGCAAAAAGTCATTGCGGTCAAGCGAGATCCGCTCCCTTGCCGTGAAGAACGGCGAGGAAAGATAGCGGTTGGCAAGCCCCGACAGCACCCGCCCCTCGGACGCGATCGCCCCGCCCGAATCGTAGGGAATGCCGGCATGACGCGTGACCCACTGGTCGATCAGCGCATTGCCCGGCCCGCTGTCGAAGGCCAGCAGGGTTCCGTCCGCGCCAATATAGGTGATGTTGGAAATCCCGCCGATATTTACAAAGGCCACCGGCATCTTGCCGGCCCAATCGCCCGAAAGCCCTGCCGCGAGCGCCCGGTGGTAGGCCGGAACCAGCGGAGCCCCCTGCCCGCCCAGCTCCATGTCGCGCGCGCGCAGGTCGTAAACAACATCAATTCCGGTTTCCGCTGCAAGCACCGCACCATCGCCCAATTGCACGGTCAGCGCCTGGCGCGGGCGGTGCAACACGGTCTGGCCGTGAAAGCCGATCACATCGATATCGCCGGCGGGCAGCCCTTCCCGGGTCAGAAACGCCTGCACCGCCCTTGCATGCAGGTCTGTGAGTTCCGTTTCAATTGCAACAAGGTCACCCGGCCGCTGATCACGTTCCTCGATTGCCTTCGCTGCCTCGAGGCCGACTTCCAGCCGCTTGCGAAACTTGGGATCAAACGGCGTGAAGGATGATGCACCGCGCAAGACGACGGCATCGCCATCGGTGTCGAGCAGCGCCAGATCGATGCCATCCATGGATGTGCCGCTCATCAGCCCGATGGCCCGTTTCACACTGCCTTCATTCGCCATCCTGCCCCGTCTCCCTTTGCCGCCAGCGACACGCGTATCTGAGCCCGCGCGTGGCTTTGGTTGAATGCGCCGCGTGCCAGTGCTAAAGCCGCGCCGGGCGCAGGATCCAGACCGACGCCCGTGTTTTTTCCGGCCCCGCCGAGATAACCTCAAGGACAGTGACATGTCAGCCTACAAATCCGACTTTCTCAACATCCTCAACGAGCGCGGGTTCATTCACCAGTGCTCCGACTTTGAAGGCCTCGACACTTTGGCTTCCAAAGGCGAGGCTGTCGGCTATATCGGCTACGACTGCACCGCGCCCTCGCTGCACATCGGCAATTATCTCACCATGATGATGCTCTACTGGCTTCAGCAGAGCGGCAACAAGCCGATTGCGCTGATGGGCGGCGGCACCACCATGGTAGGAGATCCGTCGGGCAAGGACGAGACCCGTCAGCTGCGCACGGTCGAGGAAATCGGTGCCAACAAGGATTCGATCAAGCAGGTCTTTTCCCGCGTGCTCAATTTCGGCGACGGCGCCCATGATGCGATCATGGTCGACAATGCCGACTGGCTGCTCAAGCTGAGCTATATCGACATGCTCCGCGATGTCGGCCGGCATTTTTCGGTCAACCGCATGCTGTCTATGGATTCGGTCCGACTGCGCCTCGAGCGGGAGCAGGAGATGAGCTTCATCGAGTTCAACTACATGGTCTGCCAGTCCTATGACTATGTCGAACTGGCGCGCCGCTATGGCTGCAACCTGCAGATGGGCGGGTCTGACCAGTGGGGCAACATCGTCAACGGCGTCGAGCTTGGCCGCCGCATGGGCACCCACCAGCTCTATGCGCTGACCACGCCATTGCTGACCACCGCCTCGGGCGAGAAGATGGGCAAGACTGCCAATGGCGCAGTCTGGCTCAACGCCGACATGTTCAGCGCCTGGGATTTCTGGCAGTACTGGCGGAATGCCGAGGACGCCGATGTCGGCCGCTTCCTCAAGCGCTTCACCATTCTGCCGATGGATGAAATCCGACGCCTGGAAGCGCTACAAGGCGCCGAGATCAACGAAGCCAAGAAGGTGCTGGCCAATGAGGCGACAGCGCTCCTGCACGGCCGCGCCGCAGCCGAGGAAGCCGCCGAAACCGCCCGCAAGACCTTTGAGGAAGGTGCGATCTCGGACAATCTGCCAACGATCTCAATTCCATCGGACGAATTGCAGTCCGGCGTCGGACTGCTCGCGCTGTTCGTGCGCGCGGGCCTGGCCGGATCCAATGGCGAAGCCCGCCGTCATGTCCAGGGCGGGGCGATCAAGCTCAACGACGTGGCGATCAGCGACGACAAGACCCTGGTCAATTCCGGCTATCTCAATGATGACGGCGTGATCAAGCTGTCGCTGGGCAAGAAGAAGCACGTTCTCGTCCGCCCGCAGTAACGCGACCGGACACGACATACGGACCGCCGTCAGCAAGTCTGCCGGCGGTCTTGCTGTCTTCAGGGACGGTACTCGAAGATCGAGCGGAACACGCCCGGCGCAATCACCGACAGCGGATTGACCTGCAGAAGCGGTGAATCGGTCTTTCCGGTCATCCGGAAAGTGATGCCGATCAAGCCACGGTCACGGCCATTGCCGAGCAGCACACCAATCAGCGGCAACTCACTGAACAGCCGGTTTACCCCATAGGCAGGCATGAAGGTCCCGGTCATGTCGATGCGCCCCTCGGCGTCACGCACCGTTCCCTGGAAAGATGCGCCGATCTGTGGCCCCCGCACCACGCCTTCACTGACCACCACCGCGCCATTGCCCGTGACGAGCTTCGCATTGGCAATCTCGAAACGGGCCTCTGAAACATCGATTTCGGTTCTCACGGTTTCACGCAGGCTGCGGCCGTCCTGCTTGCTGCGGGTTGAAACAAGCGAATCGAGCCGCGGCTCCCCCACCACCGTGAAATTGCGGATGTCGATGGCCCCACGCCTCAAAGGCCCACCCTGACGGCTGAGGCGAATGTTGAGAAGACCACCCTGGATCCTGGAATAGATTCCGGAAAAACGGGCGAATGCACCCGCGTCGCCGCTGGTCATCTGAACCGTGTCATTCTCGCCCTCGCCATTGATGGCGATCACAACCGCCTGCCCGCTTTGGCTGACGGCCTTGAAATCGAGCAGGGAAATCTGCTCACCCTGCCCGCGATAGCGGATACTTCCCGAAGAAAATTTTTCATCCGAATAGCCAAGAACCGCATCAACATTGCCGCTGACCTCAATCAGCGGCGATGAGCCGTCGCTCGCCTTGCTGGACGCGTTGGATTTGGCGAGATCAATGATCGGACGCGCGTCAAAGGCCACGCCGCCAACCTCAATCTTGTAGCCGCGAGCCGTCTTGGCAATGCTCGCGCGGTAGTTTTCGCGTGGTGACAAGGCAACCTTGGTAAACTCGGCACTGCTCAAGGCGCCATCTGTGAGTGTGACCACTCCGTTCGCTGAAAAGCCGTCACCGCTCAGCTCAAGCTCGGACAGCCGTGTCGTTCCGTTCTCCGTGGTCATGGCAAATTTGAGCTCGGCCGCCACACCCGCCCCCTTGGTCCAACCGATGCCCGGCACGGTCAACGTGGCCGGTTTGAGATCAAGCGTGACCATGGATTCTGCCTTGGCGGATGTTTCCATCGTAAACCCGACCGGTCCGGAAATCAGCGCTCCGCTGCCCGGCGCAATGGCTTCACGCACTTCGGGGTCGAGCATGCCCGACAGCTTTCGTTTGCCCTCGACGCCGGAATTGCCCACCGGCTGCACCACATCAAGCGTCATGCGGGTGCCGTCGATATCGGCATCTGTCTTCAATTCTGCCCGGACCGGAGTGACGGACAGAGTACCATCCATCCGTTTCAGTGAGCGGCCTTCCACCGGTTTGGCGATATCAACCCCGGCCATCTCAAGCTCCACCGTCCAGTCAGGCGGAGGCGGTGACTGGGTGGCGATCAACCCGAAACGCGCTGTCACCTGCGAGGAGATACGGCCATCGAGGTCTTCCGGCTCGAGCCCGATCCGGTCCAGCGCCTTGATCGGGTGATATGTAATCAGTTCAGCCACCGCGTCGGCATCGCCGCTCACCGACATGGCGAGCTCTGCCATCAGCGGCCTTTCGTTGACTGCAGGTATAGAGAACGACGCATCGCTGACCTCAACCCTGCGGCCGGTTGGGAAAAACCCGGTGGCCGAACTGACCGAGACATCAACCCTGGAGCCGCGCAGCCGCATGTGGCCAAGCGTATCACGCAGCGGCGGAATGTCGCCGGCCACATTCATGCGGGCGCGTTCAATGTCAAAATCAATCTGCAGCTGATCCTCGTTGAACGTCGCGGGACTGTTGAGCGGAAAATGTCCCGCCGGAACGGAAATCTGGATCCGGCCATTTGTCACCCGGCCTCCATAGAGGTTGTTGAGGACCCATTGCCGCGCGCCCTTGCCGATCCAATAGGGCCATAGCTGCTTGACCGTCGAGGTGGACATGCTTGGCGATTGCGCAATCAGATTGAGTTCGGGCGACACTCCCGTCACAAAACGCCACGATGCAGATCCGAACATTCCGCCACTGGCCGACGCGACCGTCAATTCCTCGGCGATCAGAAGGCGTTGCGCCGGATCAAACCATCCGAAAGCCTTGCCATCAAAGGCAATGGGTGCCTCATTGGAATCCCCGGGGGCGGCAAGGCCGTTGTTGATGATGAAATCGAAAGCCACGCCCTCTCCCTCGATGCGATCGACCCTGTCTGCATCGATCAGTCCGCCTGTGAAGGGCATGACGGTCTCACCCAGGCGAATGAGTGAGCGCGTAATCTCGATTTTGTCCTCCGATGGCATATAGACGAGATTGACTCGCACATCGGCGATCTGCGCCTCGACCCCGCCCATCATCAAGGCCCCGCCTGCGGCTGATATGGTTGCACGCAGCCCGGGCCCGTCATCATCATCAGCGCGTGCCGCCTCGAATTTGACACCGACACTTGTCTTCAAGCCGTTGCGACGATCAATGATCGCATTGTTGCTCAGGTCGATCGCCAGTCCCGCTATCGATCCACTGATCTTGGAAAGGCCCGCCGCACGTCCTTCTGAAGTGGCTCTGCCCTCAAAGGTAATGTCCTGGTCATCCCGGCTCATGTCCGCAGTGATCCGGAAATCACCATTTTCGAGCCGCTCGAACACCGCCTTCTGAACCAACCATGGCGAGCCTGAACCCGAAATGGCGACATCGGAAACGCGGAAGACGCTGATCTCCGCGCTCTCCACTCTGCGCGCCATCCGATTGAGAGAGACAAAGAGCCCTTCGATCACGTCATCCGTTGCATCGACACGCAAATCGGCGAGATCACCGAGATCGAACCCCGCGCCCTGCGGGGCAGTCAGTCCGAGACCCGATATCTCTGCCGAATCCAAGGCTATTCGCCCTGCCAAAAGCGCAAGCGGATCAAGCGAAATCAGCACCCGGTCAGCATGATGCGGTTTCGCGTTGCCGGACACCGGCTTGACCACGACATCACGTGCCTCCAGCGCAAGCTGCCCGCGCCATGTCAGCCTCAACGCGGCGGAAGCGAGCTCGCTGCGATTCTCCGGCCCGACGGCCTTGGCAAGCGCCGCATGGGCACGATCCCGGATCTGACCATCTGCAAGGCCAATTTCCAGAGCTGCAAACAAAGCGCCGAGGGCAACCGCGAGAAAGGCCGCAACCAGAAGCATCCCACCCAGAACCCGGCGGCCCTTCGACCGCAGCGGGTGGGACCGCAACACGATTCGGTCGTCTGCCATCGATGAGGGCATGTCCTCAAGCGCAGCGATATCGCGCTTTTTGAAACGTACCTTTGAAACCGGAGGCTCAGGCATAGGGTTGAACACTGCTTCCTTGTGTTTTTTGCTGATTCCGCTGGACGGCGATGGTTGTGTTTATATATCGCCTCAAGGCAGGGTCACCTGCAATTCATATGATCCACACAGTGAAAGGTTTTCCAATGAGCGATATTGAAGTAGGCAGCCCGGCACCAGGTTTCGATCTGCCACGCGATGGCGGCGGAAACGTGTCGCTGGCCGGATTGGCCGGGAAGAAAGTGGTCCTGTATTTCTACCCCAAGGACGATACGCCAGGCTGCACAACTGAAGCTATTGATTTCACAGCACTATCCGAAGATTTCGCAGCCGCCGGCGCAGTCGTGGTGGGCATGTCCGCCGACCCGGTCAAAAAGCATGACAAATTCATCGCCAAGCACAATCTTGGCATCATTCTGGCGTCGGACGAGGACACATCTGTCCTCGCAGCCTATGGCGCATGGAAGGAAAAGAGCATGTATGGCCGCACCTATATGGGTGTGGAACGTTCGACATTCCTCATCGATTCCGATGGCAAGATTGCAAGGATCTGGCCCAAGGTGAAGGTCAAGGGCCACGCGCAGGAGGTGCTCGACGCCGCCAAGGCGCTGTGAGCACCTCATTCGCAACGGATACCGCACCCGCAAACATGACCCAAAACATACCGGTGCATTCACTTCGGGATGGCGCAGCGCGCGCCATCCTTGCAACAGATCTGGATGTGAAAACCGCGCTTGCCCAGGATGTGGCCAGACGTTGGCATGCGCGCCGCATCTCCCTGCGCTCGCCGCTTGACACGATGCCGACAGACCGCCCCGGGCGGCCGGAGAGGCCCGAACTTGTGCCGCCAACCCAGGTCACCCGGCGCTCTCTGCACTCACGGCGCGGGCGGATCGCGCTGCTGCACGCCATCGCCCATATCGAGCTCAACGCGATTGATCTCGCCCTCGACATTGTTGCCCGCTTCGCCTCGGCTCCGATGCCGCAGAGTTTTTTCGATGGCTGGATGCAAGTCGCCTTTGAAGAAGCCAAGCATTTCAATCTGGTACGTGGGCGTCTTCGCGCACTTGAGGCCGATTATGGAGACATGCCGGCCCATGACGGGCTCTGGCAGGCAGCGCACGACACACGCAACGATCTGGTGGCGCGACTGGCTGTGGTCCCTCTCATCCTCGAAGCACGGGGGCTGGATGTTACGCCATCTCTTCTGGCCAAGATGCGCGAGGCCGACGACCACGAAAGTGCCGTTGTTCTGGAGATTATCTACGAGGATGAAAAGAAACATGTGGCGATCGGCGCCAAATGGTTCCGCTTCCTCTGCGCTCGCGAAGGCAAGGATGCGGCCCAGACCTTCCGGCTGCTCGTGCGCGCCAATTTTCGAGGCGGACTCAAGCCGCCCTTCAATGACCTCGCACGCGCTGCCGCAGGCCTTACACCGACCTTCTACCGCGCCCTTTCAAGTCAGAACATGTCTTGAGAACGCCAGGGTTTATATAAGACCTATCTAACTCAAGTGTTTATTAACCTTAACAAGGTGTAATCCGCGTCAACGATTTCGCATCAAACGAATCTGACGAGGATAATTCGTGTCGCAAAGACAGGACAGCCAGGTTTTCGGCAGGCGCCCCAAACAGGCCCACACCATCATTTTCGCCAGTGGCGAAACCATTCGGCACATTACCGTGCGCCCCTGGATGGCCGGCCTCTTCATGTCGCTGATCGGGGTGATCGCTATCGGATATCTTGCTGCGACCACCTATCTGGTCCTTCGCGACGACCTGATCGGCGCCTCGATGGCCCGCCAGGCACGCATGCAGCACGCTTATGAGGACCGTATCGCAGCCCTTCGTTCGCAGGTTGACCGCGTGACCAGCCGTCAGTTGCTCGATCAGCAACTGATGGAGGAGAAGGTCGCGGAACTGATCGCCCGTCAGGATGCATTGAGCAATCGTCATGTCAAAATCGGGCCGCTGCTTGACCGGGCCGGAGCGAAACCCGACACCATTCCGGTTCCCGCACCAAAACCCAAAAAACAGGCCGAAGCCACAAGCGTCGCCCCAAAGATGCCACGCCTCGCCCGGCTGGCAACCAGTTCTGAAATCTTGACCGACCCGAAATCAGCGCGTCTCAATCCGCTTGCCTTTGCAGCAAATCCAACCGCGTCAACCTCTGGCGAAACGGTCAGTGAACGCGCGGACCGGATCTTCTCGACGGTCACCCTGTCGCTTAAATCCATTGAGCGCGAGCAGATCGAGAAGATGCAGGGTCTGGCGATCAACGCCTATGAAACCGCTTCAGAGATTGGTGAGATCATTGAGGCTGCCGGAATTCCGCTGCCCGCAGAGGTGGACAGCGCGGTCGGCGGCCCATTTGTCCGCCCCATTGACCCCAAAGCGTTTGAAGCGACACTTGATGATCTTGATCAGGCATTGAGTCACCTTGACACCATGCGCCGCTATGCTCGCAAGCTCCCGGTTGGCATTCCGGCTCCGGGCGCTGAGATTACCTCGCGCTACGGCAATCGCCGGGACCCCTTCCTGGGCCGGATGGCGTTCCACGGCGGCATCGATTTCCGGGTTTCCACCGGCACACCGATCAACAGCGCTGGCAGTGGCGTCGTTGTCCATGCCGGACGTAATGGCGGCTATGGCAAGATGGTCGAGATCGATCACGGTGGCGGCGTGAAGACGCGCTACGCCCATTTGTCCAAAATTCTGGTCAGCAAAGGTGATCATGTGGTCATCGGCGAGCGTATTGGCAAAGCAGGCTCGACAGGCCGTTCCACCGGCCCTCACCTGCACTACGAAGTGCGCCGCAATGGCAATGCTGTCGACCCGATGCGCTTTCTCAAGACCGCAAACCGGCTCAAGCCGCTCCTGGTCTCACAATAGACACCTCACCAGATCGTATTCCGAACCGAACGGGGCCGCTTTCGCGGCCCCGGATTTGTTGTCTAGCAACAGATGAAGTGCGAATTAGAGCACGCCTTCAGGCACGAGCACCTTGTCAATAACATGGATCACGCCGTTGCTGGCCGCCACATCCGCGGTCACGACATTCGCATCGTTGACCATCGGGCCGTTGTCCAGATCGATGGTGACGGTCGATCCCTGTACGGTGGCCGGGGTCGAATCGTCGACCAGATCAGCCGCCATGACCGTGCCGCCAATCACGTGATAAGTCAGGACTGCGGTCAGCTTGTCTTTGTTCTCGGGCTTGAGCAGATCCTGAACAGTCATGCCCAGTGCAGCGAATGCCTCATCCGTGGGTGCGAAAACCGTGAACGGGCCCTCACCCTTCAGGGTTTCCACCAGATCGGCAGCCTGAACAGCGGCGACCAGGGTTGTGAAGCTGCCCGCCTCCACTGCGGTGTCAACGATATCCTTCTTGCCACCGTGAGACCCGGCGAGTGCGGAACCGCCGAAGATGCCCATGGCGAAAATGGCTGCGGCGAGTGTTTTGATCAGTTTCATAGTAAACTCCTTTGTGAGCTTTGAATAAGCCCCCGACACCCGGTTAAACGCATCGCCACCACCAATGGTTTAAAGATTCACCTTGCCATGCGGGGTGAAAGTCACAGGCCGCTTTTACGCAGTTGAGCCCCTTGAAATATTCGCCGGCTGCCCTTCGCCCGGCACCCGCCACACGACACTCAAATCCCGGCTTTTCTTGACTTTCCGGGGCATAGCGACTAATCGGATGCCACTGGGTTCGGCGCAGCAGGCGCGCACCCGCGCACAGACGCACACTCCGAAACGGAAAACGCTCTCAATTGACCACATTTGCTGACCTTGGCCTAAGCCAAAAAGTACTGTCCGCCGTCACCGACGCTGGTTACACAACCCCAACTCCGATCCAGGCTGGAGCCATTCCCCCGGCCCTGGAAAGGCGCGATATTCTTGGCATCGCCCAGACCGGAACGGGAAAGACCGCATCCTTCGTCCTGCCGATGCTGACAATGCTGGAGCGCGGCCGGGCACGAGCGCGCATGCCGCGGACTCTCATTCTCGAACCGACCCGTGAACTGGCGGCTCAGGTTCATGAGAACTTTGAAAAATACGGTAAGAACCATCGCCTCAACATTGTTCTGTTGATCGGCGGGGTGTCCTTTGAAGAGCAGTACCGGAAGCTCGAACGCGGTGCCGACGTGCTGATCGCGACTCCCGGCCGGCTGCTCGACCACACAGAGCGCGGCAAGCTGCTGATGACCGGCGTCGAACTGCTGGTGATCGATGAAGCCGACCGGATGCTCGACATGGGCTTCATTCCCGATATTGAGCGCATCGTAAAACTCATCCCGTTCACTCGGCAGACGCTGTTTTTCTCGGCAACCATGCCGCCCGAAATCCAGAAGCTGGCTGACAAATTTCTGCAAAACCCTGCCCGCATCGAGGTTGCGCCGCCATCCTCCACCGCGGCAACGGTGACCCAGAAGCTGGTTGCCTGCAGCGGCAAGGATTTCGAAAAGCGCGAACGGTTGCGCGACCTGATCCGGTCACAGACCGATCTGACCAACGCCATCATCTTCTGCAACCGTAAGAAGGATGTGGCCGACCTCTACAAATCGCTCGAAAAGCATGGCTTCTCCGTCGGCGCATTGCATGGCGACATGGACCAGCGCTCGCGTACCAACATGTTGCAGGGCTTCAAGGACAACGAGATCACCTTGCTGGTGGCCTCCGATGTCGCCGCCCGCGGCCTTGACATCCCGGCCGTCAGCCACGTCTTCAATTTCGACGTGCCGATCCATGCCGAAGACTACGTGCACCGCATCGGGCGCACAGGACGTGCCGGCCGCGAAGGCGCCGCCTTCACGCTGGTCAACCGCCGCGACACCAAATATGTCGATGCGATCACCAAGCTGATTACCCGTGACATCGAATGGCTGGATGGCGACAAGTTCGCCGGGACGGCTTCCGACGATGCCGACGAGGCACCCCGCCGTGGCCGCCGCAGCGACGGCAAACCAGGATCCTCGCGCTGTTCAGGCCGCAAGGCCGGCGAGACTGAAACCGAAGCCGCAAAAGCCGAACCCATCAACGAAACCGCTGCTGTTGAGCCGGTGGCGAATGCTTCCGCTGAACCAACCGCTGCTCCTGACGCGCAGGAAAGCCGGCCGAAGCGTCAGGAACCCTCCAAGCGTGCTGACCCGCAGCAGCCAAAGCAAGCCTCGCCGGAACCGGCAAATGATGACCGCAACCGCAATCGCCGTGGCGGCCGCAACAACGAAGACCGCGACCCGACGCCGGTTGGCTTCGGTGATGACATTCCTGCTTTCATGATGATCGGCGCAGGAAGCTAAAGCTCGCACCCCTCGCTCAGACACGGCAAAGCCGCCCGCGACATCGCCGGCGGCTTTTTCGTGTTCAAGGCAAGCTAACAACCGCCGTCTAGACGTTATGTCTTGGCTCTCAACGCCGCTTCCCAGGCAAGCCGGACCCATTGGGCCATTTCCTCCGGATCGTCTATCGCAGTATCGGGGATCGACCAGTAAGGCATCGCCACCGGCTTGGACTTGCCATCGTAGGTCCATTGGCTGCTTCCGGCTTGCGCAAAGTCCGGCGCGCTCACCTGATCGGCCTTGAGCAGGATGTCCCCATCCACCTCAAGCGCCAGAATCACGCCTTGATGATAGATCCCCTTGCCGCCAAACATGCGCTTGATTGTCACCTCGCCGAGGCTGTCAAACATCTCGCGGATCAGATCATTGTCCATCGGTTCTGCCATCTCCTTCCAGCCCCGCGGACCGGACTGGAACTCCATTGTGAACCGTTCGCTCAAACCCGGCAAGGTCATGCCGCGACGGACCCCATGCCTTGCCGGAATGAGGTTGCGCCCCATTTGGCTTGCATGCCGAAGCGCACCGCAAAATCCGATCTGCCACAAAAGCCCTGCATTCAGTGCGGGCGGCCTTTCACATGGCGCAAGAAATGGGAACGGGTCTGGGCCGAGGTCAAATACTGCTCGGAAAGATGCCGCCGCGACGCGCGGCAAACACCACGCACCTGATCCGGAATTGCCGCCAATCTCCGGCCGCAGTCCCACATGATGTGATCCATCGCTCAGGTATCGAACTCGACCGTTCCGCCGGCGGCCCGAACCGCTTCAGGCGTATCCACATCAAGCCGCGCCGCCGGCCCTATTTCCACATCGATCACCGGCCATGCGCCGCTCTCAATCAGTGCTCGCGCCCCGACATCGCCTGACAGCGCCATCGCATCAGAAAAGGCGGCGCGGGGCAGGATCACCGGATTGCCGCGGCGCACGCCATCACTGGCACGCACGATCGAGGTTCCGCCCGCCTCGGCAAAGGTCTCAATCAGCAAGTTGAGATGTTCGGATGTCAGCGCCGGCATGTCCCCGAGCAGCACCAGCGCGCCGGCAACATCATCGTCGAGCGCGCCAAGTCCCGCTTTGAGCGAGGATGCCATGCCCGATGCGAAATCCCGGTTCTCAACCAGCTTCACGGCAAGACCGTCGAGGCTTGCAGCGATCTCCTTGCCCCGATGACCGGTGACCACCGCGGTCAGCCTGGCGGTGGAGCCAAGAGCCGTTCGCGCCATTCTCCGCACCAGTGGCTCACCGGCAAACTGCGCCAGCAATTTGTGGCCCGCTTCCTCACCCATCCGGCTTGCGCGCCCTGCTGCGAGCAGAACCACTGCGACCTCCGGGGTCTTTGAACCAGTTGAAACCTGGCGTGGTTGAGGGCGCGACGGGATTTCCTTGAGCAATCCCCCAACACCAAGCCGTGAAATGTCGGTGGAACTTGGCGTATCGCCAGCAAGGATCCGCGCCAGCACCCAGTCAAACCCGTTTTCCTTGGGGCTTCGCGCACACCCCGGCGCGCCAATCACCGGAACATCGCCGAGAGAGCCCAAGACCAGAAGATTGCCCGGATCAACCGGCATCCCGACCCGTTCAACCCGGCCACCGGCACTCCTGATTGCGGCCGGAATGACATCATCCGGATCGGTGACGGCGGAGGCGCCAAAGATGATGACCAAATCAAGCCTGGATGCCATCCGGCCAATTTCCGCAGCAAGCAGGCCCTGATCATGGTTTACCCGCACTTCCTCGACGAGGCGCGAGCCGGCACGCCCCAACCGGGCCTCAAGCAGGTCGCGGGTCTTGTCCATCACACCGGGCTTGAGGGACGGCAACTGGGTGGCGATCAGGCCGGCGCAGACAGACTGAAACGGCAGCACGCGGGCCATCGACGGCGTTTCGATCGCAGAACGCGCCTGCTTGAGCGAGGCCTCCGGAACCGCCAGCGGGATGATCTTGATCGTTGCCACCATATCGTCAGCTGCAACCTGACTGAGATCTGCGAGACAGGCGAAGGTGATGGCTGGATCGATTGAATTGAGATGATCGACCATCAGCCGGTCGGCGCGAAACAGACCGGCACGGGTGGCATGAAGATTGACCCGTCCGGTGCTGGCATTCGCCGCACGGATATTGGCCCCGCGAAAAGCCTGCGCCAGCGCTTCCGCCGCCGTGTCTTCGCTGACATCGCCCGGATCGAGCCGCGCCACGATCACGCTGTCCACCCCGGCCTGTTTGAGCAGCATCAGGTCATCGCTGGTCAGCACATGGCCCTTCTTCAGCCGGAAGCTACCAACCGTGAGCGCATGCGCCAGGATGGCGTTCTCAGCATCGGCCGGTGACACAGGTCCGAAGCGCATGAGCTATCCCTTGCCCGTTCCCGCCGGCCGCCTCAGCGCCCCGATCACCTGAGCCAGGATAGCAACCGCAATTTCCGCAGGGCTCTGCGCCCCGATATCAAGCCCGATCGGCGCGGCAATCCGGCCAATCTCACTCTCGCTGACGCCTTGTAAGGTCAGCCGCTCCACCCGTCGCGCATGCGTTTTGCGCGATCCCAGCGCGCCCACATAAAATGCGTTCGACTTGAGCGCGGAAATCAGCGGCCAGTCGTCGATCTTCGGGTCATGGGTCACGGCCACCACCGCGGTGAAGGCATCAACCGGCCGGTCCTTGAGCGCATCCTCAGGCCAGTCGGCGACCAGATCAACACCATCAAACCGCTCCGGCGTCGCAAAGGCCGTGCGCGGATCGACCACCCGCACATCAAAGCCCGTCATCTGCGCCATCGGCGCCAGCACCTGCGAGATATGCACCGCGCCAATGATCGTCATCCGCGGTGAAGGCACATGCACATTGAGAAAGAAGCGGCTGCCCTCGATCTCAACTGCACCCGACTTGCCGGATGCAAAAACGCTTGCAACCGCCTCGCCCAGCGTGCCGGCAAGCGGATCGCCCTTCATCACCACCCGGTCGCGCCCATCCTCCAGGTCAGTGATCATCACCGCGGCCTGACGGGCGCGGCGTGCGGCATTGAGCTTCTTGAGCAGATGCGGATCCATCAGCCAACCCGCTCGAGATAGACTTCGATCTTGCCGCCGCAGGACAGCCCGACCCGCCAGGCGGTCTCGTCCGCAACGCCGAATTCGAGCATCTTCGGCTGGCCATCGGCAATCACGCCAGCAGCTTCGGAAATCACCTCTCCCTCGACGCAGCCGCCCGAAACCGAGCCGTGAAAATTGCCCTCTTCATCGATCACCAGATGGCTGCCTACGGGGCGAGGCGCCGACCCCCAGGTCGCCACCACGGTTGCAATCGCAACCTCGCGGCCTTCAAGCATCCAGCGTTCGGCCACCATCAGCGGATCAATCTGCTCTTCTGCCGCTATTCCAGTCATGATTGGCTCCTCAAGTGTTCGCCAGAGTATGGCGCTCGCTCCGGCTCAAGTTCAAGGGCCTTGCAGGAAGCGGCGCGGATCAGATGCGTCGCCACTCTTCTCGCCCAGAGCCGACACCAGATCCGCCATCGCTTCGATATTGTGCACCGCGCGAAACTCGTCGACATGAGCAAGCATGGTGCGAACACCGCGCGCACGGGCTTCAAACCCGTCAAACCGCAAGAGCGGATTGAGCCAGACCAGACGCCGGCAGGAGCGATGCAGCCGGTCAATCTCCGCATCTAGCTCTTCGATGGAATCACGTTCAAGCCCGTCGGTGATCAAAAGCACGATCGCACCCTGCCCCAGAACCCGGCGCGACCACAACCGGTTGAACTCCCTGAGCGCCTCCCCGATACGGGTGCCGCCCGACCAGTCACGGACTGCACCGGCGCATTGATCAACCGCCTCGTCGGGGTCCTTGCTGCGCATCTGCCTCGTGATATTGGTCAAGCGCGTCCCGAACAGGAAAGTATGCACACCACGGCGCTTTTCGCTGATCACATGCATGAAATGCAGGAAAATCCGGGTGTACTGGCTCATTGAGCCCGAGATATCAGCGATGATCACCAGCGGCGGATGCACTTTCCGGCGCTTGCGGAAGCGCGGCAGGATGAGATCTCCGCCGGTGCGCATCGCAGCCCGCATGGTCGCGCGCGGATCAATCCGCCTGGGCTTGGATGAAGGCTTGTAGCGCCGCGTCTCCACCTGATCGAAGGGCAAGGCCAGTCCGGCGATGGCGCGCTTGGCCTGCGCCAGCTCGAGCGCCGTCATCTGGGCAAAATCCTGTTGCCTGAGCACCTCATTGCCGGAACTCGTTTGCCGCGCATCAATGTCGATGATCGGCTTTTCTTCCGGCGGGCGGCTTTTCTCGTGCCCCTCGAACAGCGCCTGGCTGACCCGGGTCTCGCCGGCTTTGAGCTTTTCCTTGCGCTGGGTTTCCATCGCCACTGGCGAGAACATGGCGATCATCTTCTCGACCAGATCACGGGTGCGCCAGAACAGCTTGAACGCCTGGTCAAAGACCGGGTGGTCCTCGCGCCGCTTGACGAACACCGAGTGAAGCACCCAGTAGAATTCCTCCCGGCTTCCCACGCCCGCAACCTGCACCGCCTCCACGGCGTCGCGCACGGCGGCAGGCCCGACTTTCATGCCGGCCTTGCGCAGCACGCGCGCGAAATAGACGATGTTATCGACGATCCGGCCGTCGCCATTTTTCACCGAAGGCGCATTTTCAGGCTTTGCCATCACACTGCGGCGGCCAGGTCGGCCTTCACTTCAGCAAGCAATTCGCGTCCCGCACTGCCCTCGATCCGGGCAATGTCATCCTGGTATTTGAGCAGAGTGCCGAGTGTGTCGGAGACGGTTTCGGGATCAAGCGCCAGCCGGTCGAGTTCGGTCAGCGCCGTTGCCCAGTCGATGGTTTCGGCCACGCCCGGGCTCTTGAACAGATCCATCTGCCTGAGCTTCTGCACATAGGCGACCACCTGCCGCGACAGCTCGTCATGACAGCCCGGCACCTTGCGACGGACGATTTCGAGTTCCACATCAGCCGCCGGGTAATCGACCCAGTGATACAGGCAGCGCCGCTTGAGCGCGTCGTGAATTTCACGGGTGCGGTTGGTGGTGATGATCACGATCGGCGGCTCTTCCGCCTTGATCGTCCCCAGTTCCGGGATCGTCACCTGGTAATCCGACAGGATTTCCAGCAAGAACGCCTCAAAAGCCTCATCGGTCCTGTCCAGCTCATCAATCAGGAACACCGGAGCCCGGCCGCCCGGCGCTTCCAGCGCCTGCAGCACCGGACGTCTGATCAGGTGCTTCTCTGAAAAGATCGAACGTTCAATGGCCGAACGATCATCCTCGCCGGTCGCTTCGGCGAGCCGGATCTCCAGCATCTGCGCGGGATAGTTCCACTCATAGACCGCCGAGGAGACATCAAGGCCCTCATAGCACTGCAGCCGGATCAGCGGCCGGTCGAGCGCCTTGGCGAGCACCTTGGCGATCTCGGTCTTGCCGACACCAGCTTCGCCCTCGAGAAACAGCGGCCGCTGCATCTTCAGGCTCAGGAACAGAACCGTCGCCAATGCCCGTCCGGCAACGTAATCTCCGTCCGAGAGCATCTCGAGCGTTTCATCAATGGAGGCGGGCAGCTGGTTGGTAACAGGCATCATGGCTCCAGGATTGACGGTAGATGCAAGGCTAGAGCGATCTGTAGCCCCGGTCCAGATACAAAAGCGCAGGGCCCGGGGCGCCAACTCTCAGGCCCACCACCTCGCCGATCACCACTGTGTGGGTCGCGACGGGTTTGGCTTCGATGATCCGGCAGTCAAATACGGCTGCCGCATCGACAAGGGTCGGCGCGCCGGTGGCGATTGTATCCCATTCACCCAGCGCGAATCGCGCATCCGCATCCAGATCGCCCATACCGGAAAACGCCGACGCCACCTCTTCCTGGGCAGCGGTCAGCGTGTTGAGCGCGAACAAGCCAGACGCCTGAAAGATCGCGTTGTTCGGGTTGGAATGGTTGAGACAGACCAATATCGTACCGGGGTTGTCGGAGACCGAGCAGGCAGCGGTCACGGTCACGCCCCGGCGCACGCCATCATGCGCGGTGGTGGCGAGCTGTACATGGCCGGCATAGCGCGCCATCGCGTCGCGATACTCCCTTGGTTCAATGATTTGCCGTTTCAACACGCCTAAGCCTCATTACAGGGCGACCATCGGATCACCTTCGAGGCCCATACATAAAGGCAGCGCAGCGATTTGAAACCCGCGCGCGCGACTTTTTATCGCTCACACCCGTCAGCGCGTTGTCCTGGCAAAGGTTTTTGCTTGGCGTATCCGCTCGCCACAGTCTAAACATTGCTCATGACCATCTGCCGATCCTGGCCCTGCCTTGCCGTGCTGACGATGCTGCTTGCCGCCAGTGCCTCACAAGCCCGCGCGGACGCTCTGCGCGTGGGGCTGGTGATTCCGCAATCGGGCCAGTTCGCGATCCTTGGCAACCATGTCCGCGAAGCCTTCGCCCTCTGGGACAAGACCAATCCGCAGGTTTTTGCCGACATCGTTGAAGGCGATGATGGCTGCACCAAGGAGACCGGTGTGGATGCTGCTGCGGCAATGGCCGAAGCGGGCGTCGATATCGTGGTCGGCTTCCTGTGCACGGAAAGCCTGGCTTCGGCGCTGCCGCTGCTTTCGGACGAAGGCATCCCGGTGATGACGCTGACCGTTCGCGCCGACATCATCGGCGAGGAGGCCAAGCGTCTGGGATGGCGCTTCTTCCGTCTTGCGCCGCAAGCCAGCGAGGAGGCAGGCGTTGCCGCCGACACGATCCTGCGGCTTTGGGCCGACAAGCCCTTCGCCCTGATCGAGGATGGCGCGATTTCGGGCCGCGAACTGGTTGAGGCGGTCCGCGCCATTCTGGAAGAGCGTGGCCTCAAACCCGCCTTTGTCGACAATTACCGCCCTGGCCAGGCAACCCAGCCAAGCCTGCTGCGGCGCCTCAAGGCAGCCGGTGTGAGCCGGGTCTTTGTCGGGGGCGAACGCGCTGATCTCGCTGTCATCGCCGCCGAGGCCGAGTTGCAAGGCGTCCCTCTCGGCTTCATGGGTGGCGACGCTCTCCATGCCCCGCAGGGAGAACTGCCGCTGCCCGAGCGCACCATTGCGGTGCTGTCGGACGGCGCCATTCCCGGCCCCGCAGCAGCTCCCGCGCGCGACGCCTTTGCCAACGAAGGCCTTGTTCTGGAAGGCTTGCGCGCACCGGCCTATGCGGCAGCGGAAATCCTCGGCGCTGTGGCCACGAGATACAGCTATGGCGAGACCGGCATTGAAGACCTGCTGCGCCAGTCAACCTTCTCCACGGCGCTCGGCAAGGTCAGCTTCTCCGCTGACGGTGAACGCGTCGGGCCTGGTTTCGGCGTTGCCATCCTGGAAGACGGAGAGTTCCGGCGGATGAGCCTTGAGGACATGGAGCTGCTTTTGGAACAAAGCCAGTGAGCACCTCCGGCCAACGCAACCTGATTACGGATGTTGCTGGCTTGCGCGTTGGCAATGCCAACGACCACAAGATCAATTCCGGCGTCACAGCCATTCTCTGCGACCCCGGGGCGACCGCCGCCGTTCAGGTTCTGGGCGGCGCGCCCGGAACCCGCGAAACGGATCTGCTTGAGCCGCACAACACCGTCCAGAGCGTCAACGGCCTGGTGCTTTCCGGGGGCTCCGCCTTCGGACTCGATGCCGCCAGCGGCGCCCAGGCCTATCTGCGTGAACAGGACATCGGCTTCGAGGTTGGCCCGCACCGTATACCGATCCTGCCAGCGGCGATCCTGTTTGACCTGATCAATGGCGGAGACAAAGATTGGGGTCGCTATCCGCCTTACCGGGAATTGGGCTATCAGGCCGCAGCCAATGCCAGCGAAGATTTTGCCATCGGATCGCAAGGCGCAGGGCTGGGCGCGCTCACTGCAACTGTCAAAGGTGGGCTCGGATCGGCGTCCTTTGTCACGCCTGATGGCCATGTGGTCGGCGCGCTGGTTGCGGTCAATCCGATGGGATCGGCCATCATTGGCGACACACGCCATTTCTGGGCAGCCCCCTTTGAAATCGGCGGTGAATTCGGCGGGCTCGGCATGCCCTCCCCGATGCCCGATGATTCCAGTGATCTGCGCATCAAGTTCAGGGACATGCAGCGCGGCGGCGCCAACACCACCATCGCGGTGATCGCCACCGATGCGGCTCTGACAAAGGCCGAAGCCAAGCGCCTGGCCATAGCCGCCCATGCAGGTTTTGCCCGGGCCATCTGGCCCAGCCACACGCCCTTTGACGGGGACCTTGTGTTCGCGCTGGCCACCGGGGCATCCGGCCGCAAGCCCTCGCTTGACGCCTTCGTCGATCTGGGGGCCGCCGCTGCCTCGACCATGAGCCGCGCAATCGCACGCGGTGTGCAGGCAGCTCAACCCGATCCACGCGATCTGATGCCGGCCTGGTCGACGCTCAAAGACTGAAATTTGCGCCTCGCTTCCGGTTGCCGATACGTCCCGGCAGTGGTACCCGGTGTACGAAATGTGACAGGGAGGCCGACATACGCATCATGCGACACACGATGAGCGTTTTCGACCCCCTTACCGGCGCCAAAGCCGCTTGCCCCATCACAGTGCGGCGACCCGCATGAAATCACCGGTCCGCAAGCACAAAGGCCCCAAGCCCAGGCCTGCCAATGACAATTCGAACCTGCGTGACCGCTTGCACGCCGCAAGGATCGGCTGGCGTGAAACCCTGCTTGGCGCCATTGGCTGGGGTGCAGCCATGGCACTATCGGCACAGGCGTCACTCTGGCTGTCGAATGCGGCGCTGACATCTCACTACTGGAATCTGACTGCTCTCACCTTCGCCGGCGCAGCCCTCGCCTGGCCGTTGAGCCTGTCAGCCTTCCGTTTCCTGGCCTTTGGGCGCGGCCGCGAACCCGCCTTCGCCGCAGCCGTGCTTTGCCTCATCGTCTTTACCATCGGCATCACAGCCGTGCTGTTTGCCATCATCTACCGCAATTTCTATGCGCAATGGCATGGTGATCCCTTCACCAAATTGTGGCTCATTCAGCTGGCCTTCACCTCGGCCTCGGCGCTCTACCAGTTCGCTGTCGTGGGATTGCGGCTCTATCTTCCACTCGGCGTGGTATTGCTGTTTGCAGCGGCAGTGTTGCTGGCGCGCGGCCATCGCCGTCAAAAACCGGTGAAAACAACCATTCCGCACTGATCCCACGCGCCAGAGCGTTTGCTTCCCGGCGGGAATGGTCTAGACACGCGGCAACACCAACGCATGCACGGATCCTGCCATGATACCCCGTTACTCCCGCCCGGAAATGGTCGCCGTCTGGTCGCCCGAATCCAAGTTCCGAATCTGGTTCGAGATCGAGGCCCATGCCTGCGATGCGCTGGCCGAGCTCGGCGTGATCCCCAGGGAGGCCGCCAAAACCATCTGGGACAAGGGCGGCGCGGCCACCTTCGACATCGACCGGATCGACGAAATCGAGCGCGAGACCAAGCACGACGTGATCGCCTTCCTGACCCATCTCGCCGAAATCGTCGGTGATGATGCCCGTTTCGTGCACCAGGGCATGACTTCATCGGATGTGCTCGACACCTGCTTCAATGTCCAGCTCGTCAAGGCGACCGACATCCTGCTCGCCGACATGGATGCGCTTCTGGCCGCCATCAAACGCCGCGCATTCGAGCACAAGAACACGGTCACCATCGGCCGCTCGCACGGCATTCACGCCGAGCCGGTCACATTCGGGCTGAAGATGGCCGAGGCTTATGCGGAGTTCGACCGCTGCCGCGCCCGGTTGGTCAACGCGCGGGCGGAAATCGCCACCTGCGCGATTTCCGGCGCCGTCGGCACCTTCGCCAACATCGATCCGCGCGTCGAGGAACATGTCGCCAAGGCCATGGGGCTGGAACCCGAGCCGGTCTCGACCCAGGTGATTCCGCGCGACCGCCATGCCATGTTCTTTGCAACGCTCGGCGTTATCGCGTCTTCGATCGAGCGTGTCGCCACCGAAATCCGCCATCTTCAGCGCACCGAGGTGCTGGAAGCCGAGGAGTATTTCTCCAAAGGCCAGAAGGGCTCGTCGGCAATGCCGCACAAGCGCAACCCGGTGCTGACCGAAAACCTCACCGGTCTCGCCCGGCTGGTGCGCATGGCGGTCACCCCGGCCATGGAAAATGTGGCGCTGTGGCATGAGCGCGACATCTCGCACTCCTCGGTCGAACGCATGATCGGCCCGGACGCGACCGTCACGCTCGATTTCGCGCTCGCCCGCCTCACCGGCGTCATCGACAAGCTGCTGGTCTATCCCGAGCGCATGATCGGCAACATGGACCGTCTCGGCGGCCTGGTCCATTCCCAGCGCATCCTGCTGGCGCTGACTCAGGCCGGCTCGTCGCGTGAAGACGCCTACCGGCTGGTCCAGCGCAACGCCATGAAGGTCTGGAACAGCTATCAGGTCTCCGGCGATTCCGGCGTCGACTTCCTCACCGAGCTCCTGGCCGACAAGGATGTTCGCAAATACCTCTCCGAGGAGGAAATCCGCGACCGCTTCGATCTGGGCTACCACACCAAGCATGTCGACACGATCTTCACCCGGGTGTTTGGCGAGAGCTGATCCTATGCGGATAGCGGTCATTGCCGATATCCATGGCAACGTCAGGGCGCTTGAGGCGGTCCTCAAGGATCTCAAGCATCAAGCGCCCGATACGGTTGTCAATCTCGGCGATTGCGTCTCCGGCCCGTTGTGGCCCGAGGAAACCGCTGCCCTGCTTCGCGATCTCGGCTGGCCGACAGTCCGCGGCAATCATGACCGCGTCGTTGCTGCCGGAGCGGTGCCTCTCCACAATCGAACCGACAGTTTCACCGAAGCAGCCCTTTCAGCGCAGAGTATGGCCTGGCTCGGCGCGCTCGAACCGGCCATCCGCCTCTCCGACGAAATCTTCCTGTGTCACGGCACACCTCGAAACGACAATGCCTATCTGACCGAGGATGTGGTGGAAGGCGGCGCGCGCCACGCCCACGAACACAGAATAGTCGAACGGCTTGAGGGCGAAACCTCGCCCGTCATCTGCTGCGGGCACTCACATCTGCCGCGCCTGGTGCGCCTGCATGTCTCGGGTCAACTGATCCTCAATCCCGGCAGTGTCGGATTGCAGGCCTATGAGGATGAAACGCCAACACCGCACCAGATGGCAACCTGCAGCCCCCATGCCCGCTATGCATTGCTCGACAATCTGGAAGGCACATGGAGCGTCAGTCAGCGCATCATAGACTATGACTGGGCCGCTGCGGCCAAGGAAGCTGAGCGCAACGGTCGATCAGACTGGGCTCATGCGCTCCTCAAGGGCTATATGCAGCCAGACCCCTGAGGCAGCGAGATGGTGGGATATGCAGCCCACACGCTGTCTGCATCGTCTTTCGGCACAGACTGTCACGTGATGTGATCGCTCTGCCTCCAAGTTGCCAATATGCTGCCGCCATCCCGCCGCGGTTCACCGCCATAGAAGCGGTCTGGCCAAAGCCATGGAGGTTGATGTGCCTGACATACCGGAATTCTCAGCAAGCGAGCGCGCCAAGCGCCAGGACCGCGGTTACGAGCCACCCGACATCGGCGAAACCGGGGCCGCGCTATGGATTGCCGCCGCCGTGATCATACTTATTGTGTCCGGGCTTTCGTTGTTTGCCCATGACGGCCTGCACAATGGCGGCGCGCCCTTCATCATCACACCCTCAAGCGATTTGAGCGTACGCGCGTCCCCGGACTTCTGATCCAGCATTTCAACGCGCTTGAGAACCGCCGGACGGTTGACATTTGAGCCGCTCTCAATCACCTCGGCGGCATGAAAGTCGCACAAGCAGATATCCTGATCGTTCCGGGCTACCAGAATTCCGGTCCCGGACACTGGCAGTCGCGGTGGCAGCAAAAGCTCTCCACCGCCAGACGTGTTGAACAGGACGCATGGTCAAAACCCGTGCGGGAAGACTGGACAGCCCGCTTCGCGGAATGCGTCAATGCGGCGGAACGGCCCATAGTCGTCATCGCCCATTCGCTGGGCGTGGCCACCGCCGTTCAAGCTCTTTCTGAATGCGACAAACCGATCGCCGGCGCCTTTCTCGTGGCGCCGCCCGACGTTGCAAATCCGGCGATCCGTCCAAGGCATCTGATGACCTTCGGCCCCTACCCCCGTGATCCGCTGCCATTTCCGTCCATTGTCGTGGGCAGCCGCAACGATCCGTTCGGATCATTCGAACATGCCGGCGACATAGCCAATGCCTGGGGATCGATGTTCATCGATGCGGGCGAAGCCGGTCACATCAACGCCGAATCAGGCCATGGCCCCTGGCCCGAGGGCACCATGGTGTTCGCCCATTTCCTGGCGCGTCTGCAGGCTTGACCCAGCTTTATGGAGGCTCGATCTCAGCCCCGCGCCGCCTCAAGCATCAGTGCTGCGCCTGCGTTGATAACGCCGGGGTCGGTGTTGAGCGCTGTCAGACGGTAACCCATCTTGGAATAAAGCGGCGTGGACGCCGGGTCGACCGCGAAAATCGCCGCAAATTTTCCCGCCTCGCGGGCCCGCTTCGCAATATCGGCGAGCGCGTCCTGCATGTCGGGCCGTCCCGGATCAACGCCTTCGCCATTTGACCAGGAAATCGACAGATCCGAAGGCCCAACAAACACCCCGTCGATTCCCTCAACCGACAGGATAGTATCCAGCGCGGCATGGGCTTCGCGGGTCTCGATCATGGCAATCGCCAGCGTTTCCCGGTTGGCGGACTTGAAATAGCTCCCAGGTGTTTGGTCAGAATGCAGTTCCAGAGCCCGCATAGGGCCCCAGGAACGGCTTCCAACCGGTGGATACTTCATCGAATCGGCAAAATCCTGCGCATCCGCGACCGTGTTGATCATCGGCGCGATCACCGCCTCGAACCCCATATCAAGAGCCCGGCTGGCAAGATCGTTTCGGCCAACGGGAATGCGCAACAGCCCCGGTTTGCCGCGCGCGTGGATCAGCCGCATCGAGGCAAAGGCCGAACTCTCGTCATGGCTGCCGTGCTGCATGTCGACGGTCACTGCATCAAACGGACATGCGGCAAGAGCGCCGGCAATCTCCGGCGATGGTGACGTCGACCAGGCGGTGATCAGGGGCGCATCCAAATCGAGTTTATCGCGAAGAAACATGACTTTGCCCTCAAGATATGGGCAAGAAAGCCCGTTCCACCTGCAAAACAGCCCGCGGTTGTCCGCGGGCTGTCGTCGTTTCATTCAAGGTTCTGCTGCTACCAGACTTTCTCATGCCAGTTCAGGCAGTTGGGGTCTGGCAACGGAACTCCGGCTCCGCAGGCCAATGTCGGAAATGCCGCGAACCAGAAAGGCGAAATCAGCTGTTCTGGATTTGGTCGACGGCGACAGCCAGCAATTCGTCCATCTTGCGGCGAAGCTGGTGATCGGACTGCTCGACACCACCGGCGTCGAAATCGCCACGAACCTTGCGGAACACGTCCTCGTCGCCGGCTTCTTCGAAATCGGCAAGAACAACGGTCTTGGCATAGGCCTCGGCATCATCGCCGGACTTGCCAAGCATCTCTGCAGCCCAAAGACCCAGAAGCTTGTTGCGGCGGGCTTCCGCCTTGAACTTGAGCTCCTCATCATGGGCAAACTTGTTCTCAAATGCGTTTTCGCGGTCGTTCATGCTGCTCATGGGCTCGCTCCGAATGTTATTTACCTATCCCTATATGGGGGTTTGTCTCATAAAACAAAAGTGAGGCGAAAGTGCAATGTGATGTTGATCCGGCAAGGCGCAAATTCGGGGACAGCACGACAACGACGTTGTGAAAACGCATCCAATCAGATAAGCACGGCTCGAACCCGTCATCATGCCGAAGCGCCGCGGCGTCAGCCGGCGCACCAAGACAGAGATTTCATATGAATCGTCGCCGCCGTATCTATGAAGGCAAGGCCAAGATCCTCTATGAAGGCCCCGAACCCGGCACCCTGATCCAGTTCTTCAAGGATGATGCCACCGCCTTCAACAAGAAGAAACATGATGTGGTCGATGGCAAGGGCGTGCTCAACAACCGCATCTCCGAGTTCATATTCTCGCATCTGAACCGGATTGGCATCCCGACACACTTCATCAAGCGCATCAACATGCGTGAGCAGTTGATCAAGGAAGTCGAGATCATCCCGCTCGAGGTTGTGGTTCGCAATGTGGCGGCCGGATCGCTGTCCAAGCGGCTTGGCATCGAGGAAGGCACCGTGCTGCCGCGCTCGATCATCGAGTTCTACTACAAGGCCGATGCACTCGACGACCCGATGGTCTCTGAAGAGCATGTCACCGCCTTCGGCTGGGCCAGCCCGCAGGAAATCGACGACATCATGGCGCTTGCCATCCGGGTCAATGATTTTCTCACCGGTCTGTTCCTCGGCGTCGGCATCCAGCTGGTCGATTTCAAGATCGAATGTGGCCGTCTGTTCGAGGGCGACATGATGCGCATCGTCGTTGCCGACGAGATCTCGCCCGATTCCTGCCGGCTGTGGGACGTCAACACCAGCGAGAAGTTCGACAAGGATGTGTTCCGCCGCGATCTCGGCAATCTGGTCGAAGCCTATCAGGAAGTGGCGCGCCGGCTCGGCATCATGAACGAAAATGAGCCAAACCGCCCCACGGGTCCGGTTCTGGTCAAGTAAGCGCAGGGAAACGGGAAATCATGATCAAGGCACGCGTCACGGTAACGCTCAAGAACGGCGTTCTCGATCCGCAGGGCAAGGCAATCGGGCATGCGCTCGATGGCCTCGGGTTTGAAGGCGTCGGCTCTGTCCGTCAGGGCAAGGTGTTCGACATTGAGCTTGAGACCGATGATCGGGCCAAGGCCGAGGCCGAGCTCAAGGCGATGAGCGAAAAGCTCCTCGCCAACACCGTGATCGAGGATTTTTCGGTCGAGGTGATCTGAGCCATGAAAGCCGCTGTCCTCCTTCTCCCCGGCCTCAACCGCGACCGCGACATGATCGCCGCGCTGACCAATATCTGCGGTCAGGCCCCGCAAACCGTCTGGCAGACGGAAACCGGCATCGACGATGACGTCGACCTGATCGTCATCCCGGGCGGCTTTTCCTATGGCGACTACCTGCGCTGCGGCGCTATAGCCGCACGCATGCCGGTGATGAAGGCCGTGCGCGAGAAGGCCGAGAAGGGCGTGCGCGTGATTGGCGTTTGCAACGGCTTCCAGATCCTGGTCGAGGCCGGCCTGCTCCCGGGCGCGCTGATGCGTAACGCTTCGCTCAAATTCGTCTGCCGCGAAGTCATGCTGGAAGTGACCAATGCCAAAACCGCTTTCACCGGCGGCTACAGCCAGGGCCAGATCATCCGCTGCCCTGTCGCCCATCATGACGGCAACTATTTCGCCGATTCTGCCACACTTGGGGACCTTGAGGCCAATGGCCAGGTTGCGTTCCGCTATGCCAACGGCACCAATCCCAACGGCTCGGTCAATGACATCGCCGGCATCGTCAACAATGCAGGCAACGTGCTCGGCATGATGCCGCATCCGGAAAACCTGATTGAATCTGCCCATGGTGGCGATGACGGGCGCGCCCTGTTTGAGAGCGCGTTGGGGCTCGTTGCGGCTTAAACTTCTGTCGCGCAGGCTGCAATGACGACAAAGAAGATGAGCGCCGCCATGAACACACCAAACCTTGGCCTCCGGTCAGCGGAAATCGGATCCCCGGGAGCACGTCCCCGGACGCTCTCGCATGCCCTGGCCATATGGGTTGCCGCCATCACCGTCCTGGCGATGACGGTGCTTGCGGCTCCGGTTCAAGCCGCATCCAAAAAGGCCGCCGCCGAGCCTATCACCCAAGTCTATTTCATCCGCGGTTTCATGGGCGTTTTCTCCACCGGTTTTGACAAGATGGCGAAGGATCTCGAGAAGTCGCGGATCCATGCAGAGGTCTACAGCCATCTCAGCGCCTCTGCGATCACGGCCAAGATTGTCCGCGAATTCGGCCAATCCAAGAAGCGCAGAAAAAAGCTGGTGCTGATCGGTCACTCCTTCGGCGGCAATGCAGCACTCTCGGTAGCCAGCCAATTGCGTCAGAAAGACATCAGGGTCGATCTCGTCATCACCGTAGACCCGACCCGCTCCGGCCCGGTCTCCCCCAATGTGCGCAAGTATGTGAACTATTATTTTCCGGGCAACGGACTGGGTGCCAAGCTCGCGGCAAAGTCGGTTCCCGCCAAGCGCATCACCAACATCGACATGCGCAAACGCTCCGACATAGCCGGTGAAGGTGATGACCACTGGACCATCACCAACAATGCCGCGATCACAAAAGAAATCACCACCGCGATCAAGCGCGCGCTCAGGTAGCTGAAAGCACCCGCCAGTCTTTGCCGTCTGCTAGCAACGAATTCAGCTCTGCCGTATATTCATGGATATCGATCTGGATGGCATGGCGCCGACTTGCCTTGTAGCGTTTGGCATCGCGCAGGTTGTCACGGGCAATGCGGTCACCAAGGTCGGCGGGACGCTGCCATGCGCCGCTGATTTCCGCCGCCACAAGCCGTGCCTGCAGATCCGCAACCACCCAGATACAGCCAACCGGCTGAACAAGCCCGATGAAATAGAGATTGGGTTCATTCTCCGGCAGCATCCGCAAATACAGCGGCACCTTTGTGACATCGCTCCAGTCCCGGGAGGCCGTCTTCAAAAACGGCACCCCAAGCTGGAAACCGGTGGCCCAAATGATGACGTCAAAATCGCCGCTGCTGCCACCAGCAAAGGTAACCGTCTGCCCCGATGCCTTTTCGATCCCCCGGTGAACCGCCACCTTGCCGTGGCGAATACACTCCAGAATATCGGTGTTGAGCGTCGGATGGCGGCTCAGAACCGGAAAGTCCGGCTGCTGAAGCCCGTATCCGGAGTAAGGTCCGACAAACACGCGCAAACCCTGCTTGATCACCCAGTCGCGTGCCCAGCGGAACGCAGGCTTGTGCAGCTTTCTGAACTGCACATCCACAGGGCGGCCGCCAACCAGCTTCGGGACAATAACCTGTGGGCTGCGCATGCTCAGGCTCACACGCTCTGCAACGCGCGACATGGCCACCGCAATATCACATGCGGAATTTCCACCCCCCACCACCAGAACACGCTTGCCCGTGAAAGGCTCAGCATTCTTGTAGAACACCGAATGGATCTGCTCGCCATCAAATGAACCCGGCAATTCGGGAACAGACGGTTCCCGGTGGTGCCCGGAGCATAAGATCAGTTCATCGGCGGTGTGCGTGTGGCGCTCCCCGTCCCGGTCCACCTCGACAAGCCAACGCCCGTCGGGCTGGCGGCAGACATTTTCAACACGGGAATTAAAGCGGATATATCCGCTGAGCCCGAAATGGGCTTCATAGGCGCGCATATAGGCGAGGATCTGTGCATTCGACGGATAATCCGGATAGTCGTCAGGCATCGGAAAATCCGGGAACTGCGACAGCCGTTTGGAACTGATGGTGTGCGCCGTCTTGTAGACACTCGGACGCTCAGGGTCCTCGCTGTAAACCCAGATGCCACCGGTCGCATCCTGTGCCTCGTGACACACAAGATCGGTGATCCCCGCCGCTGCCACATTTTTCAATGCCGTCAGTCCCGTCGGCCCGGCACCGACCACACAAACCCGATAGTGTTCCACGGTCACGTTGCGCCCCTTCCATCGTCCCCCAAGGTATGAGGCGATCAAATAGCACCGTGACCCGAGCGGTCAATCGCAATCAATCAGTCCACAGCCATGCCCTGCAATGCCAACAAGGCGGGAATCATGTTAACCGCGGATGCAGTGCAAAAGTGCACATTGATGCCGGAGACCCGTCATGAGTTTCATCCAAGACAAACCTTTTCAAGGCTCAGCCTTCGCGTTTGCATCGCTTGCTATGCTTTTGTCAGGCTGTGCCGCGCCTGTCGCCCCGTCAGGCGCCAGCGCCCACGCTCAGGCGGTTGCGACCTTGCAGCGGGTCAATTCAAGAGCGCACGCCTGCTGGCTCAAGGATTCCGATTTCAAGGACTACGGTCTGGTGCCCGAACTCGACACCACCAGCACGCCGAGACTGCTGGTGATCCCACGCGGCAAGCCACAGTCCTTGCCACAGGCCGTCATCATCGCATCTGCCGATGGCGCGCAGTTTTATGGTCCATTGGCATCCTCACCGCTGGCCAACCGGATCAATGATGACATTTCACGCTGGGCAGCAGGGGCCGCGGGCTGCTGATGCAGCCACCTGCTCCGCTGACGCTTCGCAAGCTCCATACAGGCAGCCGCGTCCACAGAATTGCGCCCCGAATAGCCATGGCAGGAAGATTCAAGGTGCCATCCGCGTGCCCATTGCGCTATAGCCTGCCTATTCCCGACAAAGACAGGGCCGAACTCCGCCATGACAATCCCGAACACCGTCGCCATCACCGAAGACCTGATCGCTGCTCACGGCCTCAAGCCCGACGAATACCAGCGCATTCTCGATCTGATCGGCCGTGAACCCAGTTTCACCGAACTCGGTATTTTTTCCGCGATGTGGAACGAACACTGTTCCTACAAGTCCTCAAAGAAATGGCTGCGCACCCTGCCCACCGATGGCCCCAATGTCATTCAGGGCCCCGGCGAAAATGCCGGCGTGGTCGACATTGGCGACGGCGATTGCGTGGTCTTCAAGATGGAAAGCCACAATCACCCTTCCTACATCGAACCCTACCAGGGGGCTGCCACCGGTGTCGGCGGAATCCTGCGCGATGTCTTCACCATGGGCGCACGCCCGGTTGCCGCCATGAACGCGCTTCGTTTCGGGGAACCCGATCACCCCAAGACCCGCCATCTGGTCTCAGGCGTGGTCGCCGGTGTGGGCGGCTACGGCAATTCCTTCGGCGTGCCCACCGTGGGCGGTGAAGTCGAGTTCGATGCACGCTACAACGGCAATTGCCTGGTCAATGCCTTCGCGGCAGGGATCGCCAAGACTGACGCGATCTTCCTGTCGGAAGCCAAGGGCGTCGGCCTGCCGGTGGTCTATCTCGGCGCCAAGACCGGCCGCGACGGCGTTGGCGGCGCCACCATGGCGTCCGCCGAATTTGACGAATCCATCGAGGAAAAGCGCCCCACCGTTCAGGTCGGCGACCCCTTCACCGAAAAATGCCTGCTCGAAGCCTGTCTTGAGCTGATGCAGACCGGCGCGGTCATTGCGATCCAGGACATGGGCGCTGCCGGACTCACCTGTTCGGCCGTCGAAATGGGCGCCAAGGGCGACCTCGGCATTGAGCTTAATCTCGACCAGGTGCCGGTGCGCGAAGAAAACATGAGCGCCTACGAGATGATGTTGTCGGAGAGCCAGGAGCGGATGCTCATGGTGCTGGAGCCCGAAAAAGAGGCCGAAGCCAAGGCGATTTTTGTCAAATGGGGTCTGGATTTCGCCATTGTCGGCAAGACCACCGACGATCTGCGCTTCCGCATCCTGCACAACGGCGACGAGGTCGCCAATCTGCCGATCAAGGAGCTGGGCGACGAGGCCCCCGAATATGACCGCGAGTGGCGCGATGTCGGCGGCCTGTCACCGCTCGACATATCCGAAGTCGATGAGCCGGAAGACTATGGCCAGTCGCTGCTCGATCTCGTCGGTGCACCCAACAACGCCTCGCGCCGCTGGGTCTGGGAACAATATGACACGCTGATCCAGGGCAACTCGCTGCAGATACCGGGTGGCGACGCCGGTGTGGTCCGCGTCGATGGCCACCCCACAAAGGCGCTGGCCTTCTCCTCCGATGTCACGCCCCGCTATGTCGAGGCAGATCCTTTTGAAGGCGGCAAGCAGGCGGTCGCCGAGTGCTGGCGCAACCTGACCGCTGTCGGTGCAGATCCGCTCGCATCCACCGACAACCTCAATTTCGGCAATCCCGAACGCCCCGAAATCATGGGCCAGCTGGTCAAGGCGATCGAGGGCATTGGCGAAGCCTGCCGGGCGCTCGATTTCCCGATCGTGTCGGGCAATGTCTCGCTTTACAATGAAACCAATGGCGAGGCGATCCTGCCGACACCCACCATCGGCGGCGTCGGACTGATCCCCGATTGGTCGCAGATGGCCAGAATAGGTGATGCGGCTCCCGGCGACGTGATCATCCAGATCGGTGGCGACGGCACGCATCTGGGCCAGAGCGCATGGATGCGCGATTGTCTCGGCCGGGCCGAAGGCGCACCACCGCCCGTCGATCTGATGGCCGAGCGCCGCAACGGCGATTTCATCCGGTCTGCAATCCGCAACGCGCTGGTCACAGCCTGCCATGACATCTCATCCGGCGGCCTGGCATTGGCGCTGGCGGAAATGGCAATTGCCTCGGGCCACGGCATGGAAATCGATCTGTCCAGCGGCCAGGGACCGTCCCATGCGCTGCTTTTCGGCGAGGACCAGGCGCGTTACGTTGTCAGCGTCAGCGATGAGCTGGCAAATTACGTCACGGCCAGCGCCGAGGGTGCAGGTGTTCCATTCCGCATCCTGGGCAAGGTGACGGGCGACAGTCTCACCGTCGAGGGGTTGATGTCAGTTCCTGTCTCCACATTGCGCACCACCCATGAATCGTGGTTCCCTTCATTCATGGACACAGCGGCCGCAATGGCCGCAGAATAGACAAGTCAGGGGCCACCATGGCCACCGGACAGCCAAACCAGGAGCAGCTCGAATGCCGATGAACGCAGGCGACATCGAAACCATGATCAAGGCCGGAATTCCCGATGCGAAAGTCACGATTCGTGATCTCGCGGGCGATGGCGATCACTACGCCGCGGAAGTGGTGTCCGAAAGCTTCCGCGGAAAGAGCCGGGTGCAGCAGCACCAGATGGTTTACAACGCACTCCAGGGCAACATGGGCGGCGTGTTGCATGCGCTGGCGCTGCAGACCAGCGTGCCGGACTAAACCTCTGCAATGGCGGGGTTGCTGGATGAGCTGTTTGAGGATGTCATTGACGGCTTGATGGAAGGGATGGCGCAGGGCGCCACAACCCGCACCCGCAGCCGGACAACCAAACGCCGCAGGAAACGCACCTCAACGCGTCGGACAACCTCTAAGCGGCGCAGGCGCAAGCCGGCGGCCTCCACGATCGCGAAGATTCTGCTTGAGGCGCTAACCGGCAAGAAGCCGGCAAAGCCACGAACCAAAAGCCGCCGCAAAACGACGAGGCGGGGCAAGACAACCACGCGCAAGAGGAGGAACTGACGCACGCTCTTTCGATCCTCTCAGTTCTCCCCGCCGTTCGACCTGGCCACCACGACCGCGACCGGCCCTGCTGGTTCTTCCGAATCGATCTCCATTTTTGAGCCCAGCGCCAGGCTCGACACCGCGCCATCAAAGAACAACGCATTCTCGCACCCGGCCACATCCCGAAACAGCCGGGCGAACGAGCCAAGACTGACCCGGTCCCGGGTGATCGCGAACACCACTTTTCCATCCGGACGCACACCAACGCCGTTTCGGATGAATTTTGATGTGCCATCGGGCAGAAACCGCGGGTGGATCACGCCGTCGATCACCAGCATCGGGCCCGATTGCGTGGCGTATTCGGGGCTGAGATCCGCTTCCGCATAGGCGTCCGTCTCCAACACTCCGGCGTTGCCGTCTTTGAGGACAAAAAACACGCCATTGGGCTTGAGGAAGAAATTGCCAAAACCGTCATCGCGGTTGAGCGCCGCGATCTCAACGGAATTCTCCACATAGAGCCCCACCGGGCTCATATCGGCATGATACATCCCGGCATTCATCGCCAGCACAAGCTTGTGGTCCGTCCCCGCGCCTGCCGCCAGTTGATCCACCACTGCAGACACCGAACCAAGCACGTCGCCCATCCGATCGCGATAGACGAGCCGCATGTCATGGGTTTGCGGATCGATCGTGCAAAGAATGGCGCGCGCACCTTCAAACACCTGCTCCACGCAACCCTCCGGCCAGTCAGGCTTTGTCATCGAGGCACTCTCCCTCAAAACTTCGTGGTGCACGGACGGCTCGGGCGCACCAGTTTCTTGCCAAACCACGGCCGCGCCGCCCACAACCGCGGCGAACACAATCGCAACCACACCAAATCCATATCGCTCAACACCCATCGCTGCACTTATAGAAGCCACAAGCTTGTCTTGTCATGCGCTGTGCATTATCTCAAAGATAAGACAACCCGGAACGAACGCTTCGGGGACGACACGCTTTGAAAGGATCCGACAATGTCCGGCATCAATGAATTCATCGACAATGAAGTCAAAACCAACGACGTGGTCCTGTTCATGAAGGGCACGCCGCAGTTTCCGCAATGCGGATTTTCCGGCCAGGTGGTGCAGATTCTCGACTATCTCGGCGTGCCCTACAAGGGCGTCAACGTGCTCGCGGATGATGCACTCAGGAACGGCATCAAGGAATTCTCCAACTGGCCGACCATCCCACAGCTCTATGTGAAGGGCGAGTTTGTCGGCGGCTGCGACATCATCCGCGAAATGTTCCAGTCGGCCGAGCTGCAGCAGCACCTCACCGACAACGGCGTCCCGGTCAAGGCGGCCTGAGGCCTCAGTTGCCCAAGCAGCCCTTAAGGGCAAATGATCAAGACAGGAGGCGGTTTTCCGCCTCTTTTCATTTCGGACAACAGACCGGTTGCGGTCTCGTTCGATACAAGATTGACGAAACGTAACGGGAGCCTCTCGATGACCTGGACCATCTATCTCTCAGGCGAAATCCACACCGACTGGCGCGAGCAGATCGAAGCCGGCGCCAAGCAGGCCGGACTGCCGGTTCAGTTTTCCGCTCCCGTCACCCATCACGAAGCCTCCGATGATGTCGGCGTCGCCATTCTGGGCGCGGAGCCCAACAAGTTCTGGCATGACCACAAGGGCGCCCAGATCAACGCGATCCGCACCCGCACGCTGCTCGGCAAGGCCGACATCGTGGTTGTCCGCTTCGGCGAGAAATACAAGCAGTGGAACGCCGCCTTCGACGCTGGCTATGCGGCAGCACTCGGCAAGCCCCTGATCATCCTGCATCAGGACGAGCACGCCCATGCGCTCAAGGAAGTCGATGCCGCTGCCCTCGCCGTCGCCAAAACTCCCGATCAGGTGGTTTCAATCCTGCGCTATGTGATCAACGGCGATCTTTCCGGCTACACCGAGGCGCTGGACGCCGCCCAATGAGCGAGCCGGCCTATCAAGGGTTTGGCGAGAAGGCCCTGCCGTTCTTGAAAGCGCTGGGCTTTCACCAGAACCGCGAATGGTTTCATGATAACAAGGCGATGTTCGAAGAGCATCTCAACGAACCCCGCGGTCGCCTGATCGACGATCTCGCGGCCCGCCTGAGCGAAGCCGGAATCCCGCTCACCTGCGGGCGCAAGACCTCGACCTTCCGGATCAACCGCGACGTCCGTTTCACCAAGGAAAAACACCCCTACAACACCCATGTGAGCGCCGTTGTCACGCGCACCGGCACCAAGAAGGATCAGGGTCTTCTCTATTTCCACATCTCGCCGGACGACTGTTTTCTCTCGGTCGGATTCTACGCCATGGAATCCGGCGAACTGAGAGCTTTTCGCGAGGCGATCCTTGCAAGAAAGCCGGAATTTGATGCGGCGTTGAAGCCGCTTCTGTCGCTCGGATACAGCTTCGACACGGATGACAGTCTCAAACGCACCCCACGCGGGTTCGAACATGTCGATGATCCCGATCTCATTGCCCTTCTGCGTCTGAGACACCTCACGCTGTCCCGCCGCTTTGGTCCGGAGCGGCTTGACGGAACCGGGCTGCTTGAGGATATTCTAACACTGGCCAAGGCTGCTCAGCCGCTCCTCAATTTTGGCTGGCGTGTGATCGACCCGATCCGCGCGTCACGCGACGACACCGCGACATGAAACGGAAGCACACAGCATGCGTACAGGAACGTCCCGGCCGGGCTTTGCACTGGCATTCGTTACCAGCCTGGTGTTTGGCCTGATCACAAGCCTGTCTCCGCACGAGGCGCGCGCAGATGATGCAAACGAGATCGACCTCAAGCTGTTTGGCGAGAACGTCATTCAGGGCTGGGAAGGCTGCCGCCTGGGATTTTGGCAGGCCAACCGCAATCCCGATGAAGACAGCTACGCCTATGTGTTTTTTGCCCCCATACCTGATGGCGAGGCCCTTCCCGGCTGGGTCAAGATCGGCGAAGACGTTCTGGAGGTCTCCAAGCGCGATATCGGTTCAGCCGACACCGGCATGCTCGAACCCTTTCAGCTCTACAAGAGCAGCGACGGCAAGCTGACCCTGCTGGTCGAGATCTACGATCAGACCCGCTCGGGTCGTGGCATTGAAATCAATGATGGACGCGTGACCTTCCTGCGCAATGACAAATTCCCCTTCCCGGTGCGGGTCAAGGGGCTCAATGGTTGCCTCGACAGCTTTGACGACAGCGCCGCCGTTGACGATGCCGCCGAGGCCCCGTCCGGTCAGGCGTCTGGCCTATCCCTGGGCCAACCGGTGGATTTCGACAGCCTCGACCGGATCCCTCCTCCGATCATGCGCGCCATTGCCAGCGACGCCCCGGATTGCGAGCCCGAAAACACTCCGGGCTTCTCGTCGGCCTATTCTGTCAATGATGACATCACACTGTGGCAGATCCCATGTGTTCTCTACGCGCGCAATGCCTCCAGCGTCTTTGCGCTGAGCTGGACCTATCACCCCGATCATGCCTCAGTGTTGCTGTTTCCAAGTCAGCCCGGCTCCGGTGAAGCCGATCATGCTGAAGTTCTGAACGCGGTTGTCGATCCGGCCACAGCCACTGTAACCTCGGACGATGGCGGCTTCGATTGCGGTATCCGCGAGCTCTTCCAGCTTCGGGACGCCGAGGGGGAGACCCTCGAATTCACTCTGCTCGAAGTCCGGGAAAAGACAGACTGCGATGGCATCGAGACTGATCCGCGTGATTACCCGCTGGTCTTCGACAACCGCTGAGACAGCAAGCGGTATGACCTTTATGCCGTGCGCCATCGCCAACGGCCTTGCCAGAACGGGCTGATCATCTCTTGATTGGCCAGATTGTACGGGTTGCCCGACCGGCGCGGCGGGTCTAGAACCGGTTCTGGTAGCGGCCACAGTGGCCTGCCTTCTGATCCCAGGACTTCACCGTCCAGTGCATTTGAGCCCGGACAAAGGCTCGTTGCCGGTTCAGCTTCACAATGAGCGGGTGCCACCGGCAGATCGCTTGGCATAGGAAAAAATCGATGCACGGAAAAACAGCGCCCTTGGCTGCACAGCCAGTGTTGATCGGCGGCATTGGGCGTCCGCATTTCATTGCCATCGTCGCCTCCATGATGGCGCTCAATGCACTGGCGATCGACATCATGCTGCCCGCCTTCCCCAACATCCAGTCAGGCCTTGGAGTGGCCGATGCCAATCAGGTGCAGTTCGTGCTGCTCTCCTATGTCATCGGCTTTGGTGCCGCGCAGCTTTTCTTCGGTCCGGTTTCTGACCGGTTTGGCCGCCGGGCACCGCTGTTCTTCGGGATCGCTCTTTATGCCATCTGCTCGATTGCCGGCGCGCTCGCCACAAGCTTCGAATTCCTGTTGATCACACGCTTCCTGCAGGGCATCGGCGCTGCCGGGACCCGGGTCATCGCGCTTTCAGTGGTGCGTGACACCCATTCCGGCCGCGGCATGGCCGCAACCATGTCGATGGTGATGATGGTGTTCATGGTCGTTCCGGTGTTCGCACCGATGATCGGACAGGTGATCATCCTCTTTGGGGACTGGCACCTGATCTTCCTGTTCATGGCCGCCGTGTCGATGGCCGTCGGCGCCTGGGCCTTGATGCGGCTGCCCGAAACACTGGAAACCGAACGCCGCCGCCCGCTGACGCTCAAAAGCGTCGTTGAGGCCTTCACCATCATCCTGACCAATCGTGTGGCGCTGTTCTACACGCTGGCCACCGCCTTCTATTTCGGCTCCCTGTTCGGCTTCCTCAATGTCGCCCAGCCGATCTATGTTGATATCTATGGCCTCGGCCCCTATTTCCCGATTGCGTTCGCAGCCGTCGCGGTGGTCATGGCGGGCTCGTCTTTTGTCAATTCCCGGCTGGTCGGCCGCTTTGGCCAGCGCAGGCTATCGCACGGGGCCTTGATCGCCTATTTTGGCTTTGCCCTGCTGCTTGCCGGTCTTTCCGCCATGGGGCCTGTGCCGTTCTGGGTGTTTTTCCTGATCTCGCTGATGATGATGCCACTGTTCGGCTTTGTCGGGGCCAATTTCAACTCGATCGCCATGGAGCCGCTCGGCGCGATCGCAGGAACCGCATCCTCGACGCTGGGCTTTGCCCAGACCGTTGGCGGCGGGCTGGTGGGAGCGGCCATCGGCCAGGCCTATGACGGCACCGTGTTTCCGCTCGCCGCAGGCTACGCCATGGTGTCGGCCGTTTCGCTGGCTATGGTTCTCATCGCTGAAAAAGGCCGGCTGTTCGGAGTCGGAACACCCGACGCCTGATCGGCCTGCCGTCATTCAGATTGAGCAACGGCTTCAAGGCGTCAGACCTGGGGACTGCTCAGGCCTGCAGCAGCGCCTCGCGCAGCAGATGCCAGCTGTCGGCATCCGTGGCCGCCAGCAAACCGCCATCCATGTCCGCAGGCTGATACAGGCTGCCGTCAAGACGGCGGAGATAGCCACCGGCCTCCATGGTGATCAGGCTTCCGGCCAGATGATCCCAGGGCATGAGCTTGTGGTAGAGCGCGAAATGAATGTGCCCTCCGGCCAACAGCCGGTATTCCTGCGCGGCACAGCGATAGGCCACGCTGCCAAGGCATTTGCCCAGATTTCCCGCAACCCTGCTGCGCGCGGGTTCGTCCATATATTGCCAGGACGCAGACCCGATCATCCGGTCAACCGCCCCAAGCGGAGCGGCCACCGTCAGCGCGCTGGTCTGGCCATCGGACCGCCTGAGCACCGCCCCACTGCCCTTTTGAGCCATAATCCAGTCCTTGCCGACCGGGTCGTGGATGATCCCGGCAATGGTTTCGCCATTCTTCACCACCGCCAGCATCACCCCGAAGGATGCGACGCCGGAGGCAAAATTGAAGGTGCCATCGATCGGATCGATCACGAAAGCCAGCTTGTCGGTCTTGCTCCAGCCGTCAAGCAGCGCCGGATTGTCCGCCACGGCCTCCTCGCCGATCACCACACAATCTGGAAAGCGTTTGAGCAGCGCCGCGGTGATCGCCCGCTCCGCGCTCACATCAGCCTCGGTGACCAGATCCGCAGCAGAGGTTTTCTGCTGCACGTCGCCGGTTCCTAGATTGCGAAACCGCGGCATGATCTCTGTCGCAGCCACCCCGGCCAGAAGTGTGACGAGCCAGTCGACATCGGTGGAAGAAAGCGTGGTCATCATTGGGCCTTATCAGTGAGGGGAACAAGGTTTGCGAAATCGAACAGGGATCTATCAAGCAGGTGTGACGGCCGTGTGTTGGCCAGCGCCCGGATCATCGAGTCTTTCCGGCCTGGCATTCGCCGCTCGATCTCGGAGATCATCGCCTTCATGGCGTTGCGTTGCAGCCCGTCCTGCGATCCGCACAGATCACACGGGATGATCGGGAACGCCAGTGCCTCGGCATAGCGCGCCAGATCTTCCTCCGCGCAATAGGCGAGCGGCCTTAGCACCATCACGTCGCCCTCGTCATTCAAGAGCTTCGGCGGCATCGCGGCCAATCGTCCGCCATGGAAGAAATTGAGAAAGAAGGTCTCCAGAATGTCGTCGCGGTGATGGCCAAGCACCAGCGCCTGGCAGCCCTCCTCGCGCGCGATCCGGTAGAGATGCCCGCGGCGCAAACGAGAGCACAGGGCACAATAGGTTGCCCCCTCGGGCACCTTTTCGGTCACCACCGAGTAGGTGTCGCGGTACTCGATCCGGTGGCGAACGCCGTGCTTGGTGAGGAAATCGGGCAGAATGTGTTTGGGAAAATTCGGCTGTCCCTGATCCAGATTGCAGGCAATCAGATCGACCGGCAGCATTCCGCGCCATTGCAGATCCAGCAACAGCGCCAGCAGTCCGTAGGAATCCTTGCCGCCCGACAGGGCAATTAGCCAGCGCGGCCGGGCGCCGGTTTCGGCCTCGCCAGGCGCGACCATGGCGAAATCCTCGATCGCCTGACGGACATTGCGGATCAGCCGTTTGCGCAGCTTGTTGAACGACACGCTCGAAGGCGCATCCGCCAGCATCGACGGACCGGATTCAGCCCCCGTTTCGGAAACGCCATAAGCAACGTCCTGGTCCTTGGGACCGGCTTTTTCGATCACGTCAGTCATGGACAAGGGGGATGATGGCTTTGCGCGCAATCGTCAAGCCCTGAACACCGACCAGCCCATGCGCCGGGCCAATTGTTCGAGTGCGGCGGAACCCAGTTTTGAATTTCCGACCGGATCAAGCCCCGGCGACCAGGCTGCAATCGACGCCTTTCCCGGCGCAATCGCCAGAATGCCGCCACCCACGCCGCTCTTGCCGGGAAGGCCAACGCGATGGGCGAATTCTCCAGACCCGTCATAATGGCCGCACATCAGCATCACCGCATTGATGCGGCGCGCCCGCGCGCTGGAGACCACCTGGGCGCCTGTGGCGGGATCCCGGCCATCACCGGCCAGAAACAGCCCGGCACGCGCCAGTTGCCGGCAAGTCATCGCAATCGCGCACTGGTGAAAATAGACGCCAAGCACATGATCAACCGGGTTGTCGATTGAGCCGAAGGACTTCATGAAATGCGCCAGCGACGCATTGCGGTCGCCATGAGCCATCTCCGAATGCGCAACGCTCTCATCGATCACGATGCTGTCGTCATCGGCCAGTTGGCGCATGAAGCGCAGGATTTCGCCAATGGCTTCGCGCGGCTGATGCCCGGCAAGAACCAGATCGGCCACGGCGATCGCCCCGGCATTGATGAAGGGATTGCGTGGCCGGCCCTTCTCCTGCTCCAGCTGAACGATGGAATTGAACGGGTTGCCCGATGGTTCACGTCCCACCCGCGCCCACAGCCCGTCGCCAAGCTTTCCCAACGCCAGCGTCAGCGTAAACACCTTGGACACGCTCTGGATCGAAAAGCCGGTCCCGGCATCCCCCGCCGACACCACCTGCCCGTCAGGCAGTGCGACAGCGATGCCGAACTGGTCCGGATCAACCTTGGCCAGTTCCGGGATATAGCTTGCCACCACCCCACGGTCAGCGCATTCGGCCGCCTCCTGGACAATTTCATCAAGCACGTTCTGCAAATCAGCCATTGGCCAGCTCCAACATCATGCCCACACACCGCAATCTCCGGATACGAAAAAGGCCGCCCCGAAGGACGGCCTCGTATCTTCGCGATCCGGAGTGGATCAGCGCGAGTAGAATTCGACCACCAGGTTCGGTTCCATCTGAACCGGATACGGCACGTCCGAAAGGTTCGGGACGCGGGTGTAGGTCGCAACCATCTTGTTGTGGTCGGCTTCGACATATTCCGGCACGTCACGCTCAGCCAGGCCAACCGATTCCAGCACGAGAGTGAGCTGTTTCGACTTTTCCTTGACCTCGATGACATCGCCCGGCTTGCAGCGGTACGAACCGATATTGGTGCGGACGCCATTGACCTTGACATGGCCATGGTTGACGAACTGGCGCGCTGCAAAGATCGTCGCCACGAACTTGGCGCGGTAGACGATTGCGTCGAGACGCGACTCGAGAAGACCGATCAGGTTTTCAGGCGTATCGCCCTTCATCCGGTTGGCTTCGTCGTAAATCTTGCGGAATTGCTTTTCCGAGATATCGCCGTAGTAGCCCTTCAGCTTCTGCTTGGCGCGCAGCTGCACACCGAAGTCGGACAGCTTGCTCTTGCGGCGCTGGCCGTGCTGGCCGGGGCCGTATTCGCGGCGGTTCACCGGGGACTTCGGACGGCCCCAGATGTTTTCGCCCATACGGCGATCAAGTTTGTACTTTGCGGATTCGCGCTTGCTCATCGCATTCCCTTTCAGAGTGTTGATCCGGTTTGTTGCCAAACCGGATGAAGGAAACGCGCCCTCCTCTGGCCCCCGTTTTCGAGACCTGACAGGATGGTTCACGCACGCTTTGTGACAAACCATCCACGGGACACGTAATTAACGCGGGAAACAAGGCTTCCCGCGCTGGGTGGGTCTCTAGTCCATTGCGCCGACCCTGTCAACGCCAACCCAAATCCTGCAGGCCTCAGGCCGCCAATGCCAATTTAAGGACAAGCCTTGGACCACCATGTTTCCGCCGGGCACAAGGAGAGCTATAGCAGAAAATCCCAACAGGAATCATTGCTCCCATGACCGACACCGTTCTCGACCGCCTGCTCCGCCATGTCGTCATCGACACCCAGTCCGACCCCGCATCAAGCGCCCAGCCCTCCACCGAAAAGCAGAAGGACCTCGCCCGCGTGCTGGTCGAAGAGCTTCTGACGCTCGGCCTTGACGACGCGCATATGGACGAGCACGGCAATGTCTATGCGACGCTGCCATCAAACACCGGCAAGGATGTGCCGGTGATCTGCTTCTGCTCGCACATGGACACCGCTCCCGATTTCACCGGCACAAACGTCAAGCCCAAAGTCGTGCGCAATTACCAGGGCGGCGACATTCAGCTCACCGGCGACACCAGCCGGATCATCAAGGTCAGCGAGCATCCCGACCTCAAGAATCAGATCGGCCACGACATCGTCACCACCGACGGCACCACTTTGCTTGGCGCCGACGACAAGGCCGGCATCGCCGAAATCATGACCGCCGCCGCAACGCTGATTGCCAACCCTGAGATCCGGCACGGCACCATCAAGATCCTCTTCACCACCGACGAGGAGATCGGCCGCGGCGCTGACAAGGTCGACATTGCAAAACTCGGCGCCGCCTTCGCCTACACCCTGGATGGCAGCACCATCGGCGAGATCGACGACGAGACCTTCTCTGCCGATGGCGTCGAGATCGAAATCACCGGCGTGGCGCAGCACCCGGGCACCTCAAAGGGCGTGATGGAGAACGCCATCAAGATCGCCGCCGACATCGTCGCCCGGCTGCCAAAGCACATAGCCCCCGAGACCACCGACGGCCGCCAGGGCTTCATCCATCCCACCGGCATCAGCGGTTCCATGGACAGTGCGAATCTGCAGTTCATCATCCGGGATTTCGTCAATGAAGGCCTCACCGAAAAGGAAGACCTGCTCAGAGAGATCGCAGAGGACGTGATGCTGTCCTATCCCGGCTCGGCCATGCGCTTCGAGGTCACCGAGCAATACCGCAACATGAAAGAGGTGCTCGACCGCCACCCCGAAATCATGGCCAATCTGATTGAGGCCGTCCGCCGGGTTGGCCTCACCCCGGTCACCAACGCGATCCGCGGCGGCACCGACGGCTCCCGCCTTTCCTTCATGGGCCTGCCCTGCCCCAACATCTACACCGGCGGCCACTCCTACCACTCCCCGCTCGAATGGGTCAGCGTTCAGGACATGGAAAAGTCGGTGGAAACCATTGTCGAGCTGGTGAAGGTCTGGGAAGAGCGGGCGTAGGCGCCGCGCCCACTGCTCCCCTACTCCGCAGCCTGCGCCCGCCCCGCATCCTCATCCGGCGCATCCACGGCATGGAGTGATCGATTCGCCAAGCTGCGTGGGACAATGTGCTTTGATTTGCCGCTGTTCCGAGTGCCATGCTCGATCCAACGGCATACATCTTTGTGATCCAGCGTTAGAAGTCGAACTCCTCATCTTCGCTGATCGCGTCAGCTATGAATTGTTCAGGATCAGATGTGAATGAGCGATACAGCTTGAAATGCTGCGTATCGCGGTAATTGGTTTCCGCTATCCCATGTCTGGTGATTTCCAGAAGGCGCGCATTGGGCAAGGCCATTAGGATCGGCGAATGGGTTGCCATGATCACTTGTGCGTTGGCACGTTCCTGAATGGTGTTGAGTATCCGCAGCAGCTCCAATTGACGCTTCGGCGACAAGGCGCTCTCTGGTTCATCCATGAAATAGATGCCTTGCCGGGACATGCGCTCCTCGAAGAAACGAACGAATCCCTCGCCATGGCTCCAGGATAGGAAATCCGGTGGCGGTTTGCCTACATCCTGAGCCGCTTCATCAAGATAGCGTGCCACGGAGAAAAATGATTCCGCCTTAAAAAACCAGCCTGTTGTGACCCGCGGCAGCCATGCGCCGCGAAACACCTCGGCCAGTTCCGCCCCACTTTTGTCAATCGCTCGCTCGTGATCAACCGGCCGGTAGCCCTTGCCGCCACCTGCTTCATCGAATCCGCACAAGGCCGCAATGGCTTCCACCAGCGTTGATTTTCCCGTTCCGTTTTCGCCAATGAGAATGGTGACCGGAGTGGTAAAGCGAAGATCGAAACTCCCGTCACGCAACCAGGGCAAACCGAACGGATAGCCGTTCTTGCCCGCCATCTTGTCTTCCTGAAGCGTCAGCCGCTTCAGAAAAGGTGCTGGAAGTCTTGTTTGCCGTTTGTCGCGGGCCAATCGCATTCCCTTCGGCTTTGATGCAGGACTTTACTCTGCCGCCTCGGCATTCTCCGCCCCCTCATCCGGCGCATCCGCCGCCCCCGGCGCTGTTTCGGCCTGAAGGTCGGGCATACCGACAATACGTTTGCCGAAGGGATCGGCGTGCACGATGATCAGCCCCTGCTCCTCGAAATAGCCGAGCAGCCTGCGCGCGCGCCGCGCCGAGTGGGTGCCGTAGGCGCGCGCGATGCGGGCGTCGGAGGGGCAAGGCTCGGCCTTGATCGCGGCCTTGGCCAGCATCAGGAACACGCCCTGCAGATCTTCCGACACCCGGTCAGCAAGCTTCAGCGCCGTGGCCCAGGCCTCGCCTGCCGCAGTCTCCTCATCGACACCCGAACGGGCGATGGCGACACGGCGGCGGAAGTCGGCCAAGGACATCGGCGAGCCCGAGATCCGCGCCATGCGCGAGCGCACCAGAAAATCCTGATACAGCGCCGAATCTGTCCGGTAGCCGGACTCGCGATCGGACAAAATTGTTTCCAGAACATCGCTGAGCTTGCGCGCCCGCTCCTCTGCCGCCTCGCTGCTTGTCTCCGCTGCACCGGCGTCACTGCCGGATGGTGATGACAGCGGCGCTTCCGTGAGTGGCGTGGCCTGCGAGAGTTCGGCCAGAATGTCGGTGGTTGGCCGTGGTGCGGGCCTGGCGCGGCGCGTGACCGGCCGTGTCAGCTCCTCGGCGTCGGGGGTGAAGATCAGGTCCTCCACATCCACCACCGCCTCGGGCATCGGCATCAGCTTCGGGCTCGAGGAGCGCGCCTGGGTTTCGACATCGCCAATGGCAATCGGCAGCGGGCGGCGTGACAAAGCCGGTCCGAGGCCGACAAAATTGCCGCGCTTCAAGTCCCGGAACATCTCCGCCTGCCGCCGGTCCATGCCCAAGAGGTCCGCGGCGCGCGCCATGTCGATGTCGAGAAAAGTCCGACCCATCAGGAAATTCGAGGCTTCCGCCGCCACGTTCTTCGCCAGTTTCGCCAGACGCTGGGTGGCGATCACGCCCGCCAGTCCGCGCTTACGGCCACGGCACATCAGATTTGTCATGGCGCCGAGCGACATCTTGCGCGCGTCCTCAGCCACTTCACCACCCGCAGCCGGGGCAAACATCTGCGCCTCGTCCACCACCACCAGAACCGGATACCAGTGCTCGTGCTCGGCATCGAACATGGCGTTGAGGAAGGTCGCCGCGGCGCGCATCTGGTCGTCAATCTCGAGCCCTTCGAGCGACAGCACACAGGAGACACGGTGTTTGCGGATGCGGCTGGCAATGCCCGCAAGCTCGCCCTCGCTGCGCTCGCCATCAACCACCAGATGTCCGTATTTCTGCGACAGCGTGACGAAATCCCCTTCGGGATCGATAATCACCTGCTGCACCCACTCAGCCGATTGCTCGAGCAGCCGTCTCAGCAGATGCGACTTGCCGGATCCGGAATTGCCCTGCACCAGAAGCCGTGTCGCCAGCAACTCCTCGATGTCGAGCATGGCCGGTTGCCCCCCGGCCATATCGCCCATGTTGATCCCGACCTGCACCTTGAGCCTACTCCGTGAACTGGACGCGGTACCCGGCGGGTCTCCTGGAAAATCCGCCAAAGGACCGTTTAGCAGATTAATCCGGCCCCGCGTCGCATTGATCGGGAAATACACAGGAATTCAAGCGAGCCGGGACCCGCCATTTCAATCACTCCAGGAACCACCGGCAGGCTTCGCGCCGTGCCTGGTCACGGGTGATCCCGATGTCCTTGAGAAGATGATCCTCAAGAGCGCCCAACTGCCGCCTTTGCCGCCGCCGGTCGGACCAATGGCACAATCCGCGCCACCATCCGGAAAGGGTTTTTTCTATTACTGCCCGAGTTCGGTTCGCTTCATCTTTCACCAGGTCTGCAGGCATTTGTGTCGCGGTATGTGGCTTCATGGTCATGGTCGCCTTCTTGCTGTGAAGTCCAGGCATACACGGCAGGCAAGCGGATAAGTTTCGGCCATGATCGAACCGTTCGCAGATGACGCGGCCGCGGGGCATCGCTACACTGAGGGCATGAGCAGCAACCCAACCACGCCCCCGGCCAACGCCGTTACCATATCGTCCATCGCCGCACTGATCGGCGATCCGGCACGGGCCAACATCCTGTCCGCGCTGATGGGCGGCAAGGCATTGACGGCAGGGGAACTCGCCTTCTGCGCGCACATCACTCCGCAAACCGCCAGCAGCCATCTCGCCAAATTGCTCGACGGACAGCTCGTCGCCGTCGAAAAACAGGGCCGGCACCGCTATTTCCGGCTGGCCTCTGTTGCCGTCGCCGAGGCCTTTGAAAGCCTCTCGGGCCTTGCCGCTGCGGGCCCTGCTCGTCAGCGAACCACTGGACCCAGGGATGTTTCAATGCGTCGCGCACGCACCTGTTACGACCACATGGCCGGCACCCTTGCAGTCGCGATCACCGACAGTCTGGTTGATCGCGGGGTGGTCGTCATCGAGGATCGCTCGGGTTTGATCACCGAGGATGGCAGCCGCTTCCTGTCCGGCATCGGGATCACCTTCAAAGCCAGGACCGGTTCCGCCCGGCCCCTATGCCGCACTTGCCTCGACTGGAGCGAACGCCGCATGCATCTGGGCGGCCAGCTCGGCGCTTCGTTGCTCACAAAATCGCTCGAACAGAACTGGGTCAGGGCAGCCGGTGATGACCGCGCTTTGACCATCACACGCAGTGGCGAACATGCATTTCACAAGATCTTCGGTCTGGGCACCGATCTGATATGGCGGCCTTAGAGCCCCGGCATCATCCGGCCGTCAGCCCGAACCCGTGCATCAGTCTCAAGGCGCTGTAATCGGGATTGCCCGAGGTGAACACCACGCTGTCACGCGCATCCGGCAATGCGTGACCGCCCGGCAGCGTGTCGACGATTGCCAGGGCCCGGCGCGCAATCGCCTCGGCCGGGTCGATCCAGTCCACCGGCCAGGGCGCCATCTTGCGCATGCGATTGACCAGAAACGGAAAATGCGTGCAGGCCAGCACCACGATGTCGGTCTTTTGGCCATCCCGTTCGACAAAACACGGATCGATCTCCGCCTTCACCGCAGCCTCATCGACAAATCCCTTGCGCATATAGGTTTCGGCCAGAGCCGCCAGATTTTCCGACCCCACCAGACGCACATGCACCTTGTCGGCATAATCACGGATCAGGTCGCGGGTATATTGCCGCTTCACCGTGCCAGGCGTCGCAAGCACCGAAACCAGGCCCGATTTGGTCCGCTCCGCAGCAGGCTTGATCGCCGGCACGGTGCCGACAAAGGGCAGTTCCGGATAGGCCGCACGCAAGGCCGGCATCACGATGGTCGAGGCGGTGTTGCAGGCAATCAGCGCCAGCGCAGGATTGTGTTTTTCAATCAACCCGGCGAACAGCCCGACAATCCGATCACGGAGCGCCCCCTCTTCCCAGGCGCCATAGGGAAAGCCGGCATCATCCGCCACATAGACGAAGCGCCGCCCCGGCATGATCACCCGCGCCTCGCGCAGCACGCTCAGGCCGCCAATGCCGCTGTCAAACACCACAACCGGCCGCTCGCTCATGCCTCATCTCCAGATACTGCATCCGTCGCATCTGCTCCGCGCCCGGCCTTGGGGCGACGATTGCCGGACCGGTCAAACCGGTCAAAGGAGGCGAACACACCGCGCAGCACATTGATTTCGTCGGTCGAGAACCCCGGCCGCGTCAGCACCGCACGCAAATTGTCGATCGCCTTCATCCGCTTGTCGTCGGAGCGGAAATAGCCCCGCGCATCAAGCCCCTCCTCGATCTGGCCGAACAGGCCATGAAGATCGGTTTTCGGTGCAGGCTCCACTTCCGGCGCGCTGAAGGCTGTCTCATGCGGATCGGCCAGGCCGGATTTGAGCCATTCATAGGATATCAGCAGCACCGCCTGCGCGATGTTGAGCGAGGCATAGGCCGGATTGACCGGAAAGGTCACAATCTCGTCGGCCAATCCCACTTCCCAATTTCGCAGCCCGATGCGCTCGCGCCCAAACAGGATCCCAGTTTTCTCGCCCGCGTTCTCGCGGGTTCTGAGCACCGTTCCAGCCTCCACCGGTCCACGCACCGGCTTATGCCCGTCACGCGGCCGTGCCGTGGTGGCGAACACGAAATTGAGGTCTGCGGTCGCGGCCTCAAGCGTTTCGAACACTTTCGCACTCTCGATCACATGGTCTGCGCGGGAAGCCGCACTGATGGCCTTCTCATTCGGCCATCCGTCGCGCGGATTGACGATCCTGAGGTTGGACAGTCCGAAATTGGCCATGGCGCGCGCCACCATGCCGATGTTTTCACCCAGTTGCGGCTCCATCAGAATGATCGCCGGTCCGCCGGTGATCAATTCGCGCTGTCTGTCCGTGCCTGCCATTCAGGAACCGCCCCTGTCCATTTCAGCCCATTCCCTTGCCAGCATGGCGTAGTGGAATTCCTCATCCCAGACGCCCTTGAAGAGCGCATGCTCTCGAAAATGCGCTTCCCGCCGCATACCCAGCCGCTGCATCAACTGCCACGAAGGCCTGTTGCGCGCGTCGCAACGCCCCAAGATCCGGTGCAGATTGAAGTGGCCAAAACCGACCGAGAACACCGCGGGCACTGCCTCGGTGGCATACCCCTTGCCGCCATGCGAAGGATTGAAGGAAAAACCGATCTCCCCCTGCCGCGCGTCACGGTCACGAAACAACAACACTATGTCACCAATCAGGGCTCCGGTGTCCCTCAGCGTCACGGCGAAGACGATGGCTTCTGGAGCTTGCCTATCCCAGCCCCCATCCGCCCATTTTGCAACCTCGGTCGCCACCTCGACGCGCGAACGGGGTTCCCAGTCCTGGTAGCATGCCACTGCCTCGAGGCCGTGATAGGCATGCACTGCATCGACGTCGGCCATGGTGAATGGCCTCAGCCGCAAGCGTTCCGTCTCGATTGGAATGGACAAGTCCGCCATATCCTGCCCCGTTTCTCTCAGACCGACAGCACTACTGTCCGGATGGCTTGCAATCAAGCCTCGCCGCTATCGCACCGCGTTGAACACCAATGAGGCGTTGACGCCACCGAAGCCGCAAGCAATGGGAAAACATGTGACGCAGGCGCGAGGTCCCTGGCCCGAGGTCAAAGCTTGCCTTCAAAGCCACAATTACCGGTGCTGTGCATTAGCGTTCGGCATGTTGTGCGTTCGCGCGGCTTTTGTTAAGAGGTGCGCCAACTGAACGGGTGGCGCCCGCCTCCCCCCGACAACCCTCTCAAAAGGTTCCAAAGAATGGCAAAGATCAAGGTTGCAAACCCGGTCGTCGATCTCGACGGCGATGAGATGACTCGCATCATCTGGCAGTTCATCAAGGAAAAACTGATCCTGCCCTATCTCGATCTGCCAATCGAATATTACGACCTTTCGGTGGAATATCGCGATGAAACCAACGACCAGGTGACCATCGACGCCGCCAACGCCATCAAGAAGCACGGCGTCGGCATCAAATGCGCGACCATTACGCCTGATGAAGCCCGCGTCGAGGAGTTCGGCCTGAAGAAGATGTGGCGTTCACCCAACGGCACCATCCGCAACATCCTCGGCGGCGTGATCTTCCGCGAACCGATCATCATGAACAACGTGCCGCGCCTCGTTCCCGGCTGGACCAAGCCGATCATCGTCGGGCGTCACGCTTTCGGTGACCAGTATCGCGCCACCGATTTCAAGTTCCCCGGCAAGGGCAAGCTGTCGATCAAGTTCGTCGGTGACGATGGCGAGACCATCGAACATGACGTCTTCGACGCACCATCGGCCGGCGTTGCCATGGCGATGTACAACCTGGATGATTCGATCCGCGATTTTGCCCGCGCTTCGCTCAACTACGCGCTGCAGCGTGGCGTGCCTTGCTATCTGTCGACCAAGAACACCATCCTCAAGACCTATGATGGCCGCTTCAAGGATCTGTTCCAGGAGATCTTTGATGCCGAGTTCAAGGAAAAATACGACGAAGCCAAGATCTGGTACGAGCACCGACTGATCGACGACATGGTGGCTGCCGCCATCAAGTGGTCCGGCGGCTATGTCTGGGCCTGCAAGAACTATGATGGCGACGTCCAGTCCGACATCGTGGCCCAGGGCTTTGGTTCGCTCGGCCTGATGACATCGGTCCTGATGACACCCGATGGCAAGACCGTGGAAGCCGAAGCCGCCCACGGCACGGTGACCCGTCACTACCGCCAGCACCAGAAGGGCGAGGAAACCTCGACCAACTCGATCGCCTCGATCTTCGCCTGGACCCGTGGCCTCGCCCACCGCGCCAAGCTTGACGACAATGCCGAACTGGCCACCTTCGCCGACACACTCGAGAAGGTCTGCATCCAGACCGTCGAATCCGGCTTCATGACCAAGGACCTGGCGCTGCTGATCGGCCCCGACCAGCCCTGGCTGTCGACCACCGGGTTCCTCGACAAGATCGACGAGAACTTGCAGAAGGCCATGGCCTAAACGCCGATCTAAGGCAGGGTCACCCGGCCCACTCGCAGCCCTCAACGGACTGTGAGTAGAAACCGTGGCTCAGCCGGTCGTTTTGACCAGATTCATGCCGGCGCGGATGTTCATCATCTGCGCCGGTTTTTTCATGGGCTTCCGGGAGGGCCCGCAGCAATACGCTGCGTTGATGTTCAAGTCCGGAATTGTGAAATCGAGCCCAATCGCAGCCGAGCCATACGGATCGGTCTTGAGCGCCAACGGCCAATCGCATTGTTTGCAGCAACAGGAACGCTCACAACCTTAGATATATTTCAACCCAAAGCAAAAAACCGGATGCAAAGCAGATATTGCCATTATAATTCAGGTCCAAAAAATTATTTCTGCAAAATAATTGGTACTTTCTCGTGGTGAACCGGAAAGTAAACCGTACCTTAACCGGCTGATGTCATTTTCTGCGAACCAACTCGCAGCGGGCATGAGCATTGAAAACGTATCCTCGTTACAAACGATATGATCTTGGCAAGCAAGCAGCCGGAACCGTGGTCGAAGTCGTGTTGTCCTGCATCAACAATGTGCGGCTGATGGATCACGCCAATTTCCAACGGTATTCCGATCAGAAGCCGTACAAGTGCATCGGCGGCAGAATTGAGAAATCGCCGGTCCGCTTCACCATTCCCCTGAACGGGCAATGGCACGTGGTGGTTGACAAGATCGGCTTTCAAACGCTCGCAAATTCCAATGTGCGCGCCATCGTGCCTGCGAGCTCGAAATCCGCGTCATCCAGTGCAGCGAAATCCCGGGCCGTCTCCAACAACGTCCAGGGCGTGTATGAGGCAGAGCGGCCAGATTCCGAGGCGCATGTGGTCACGCGCATCATCAACGAGCTCAACACATACAAGCAGATCGCCAACACCGACATGCTCACCGGTCTGGCCAATCGCCGGGCCTTCGACATTCAACTCGAAGGCATTTACAACGAGCCAGGGAAACTCCCGCAAACGGCGCTGATCATCTGCGACATTGACCACTTCAAATCATTCAACGACACCTACGGCCATGCGATTGGCGATACAGTCCTCAAGACTGTTGCAGAGACCATTCGCGAAAGCCTGCCTGCAAACGCAACTCCTGCACGAATCGGTGGCGAAGAATTCGCGATCATCGTCGAGAAAGCCAGTCTTCAGCAGGTGCAGTTGATCGCGGAAACCGCCCGCCGGGCCATTGAAGACCGGATGTTCATCGATGAGGAATCCGGAACCGATTGCGGCAAGGTGACGATTTCGATGGGCATCTGCTTGGCCGATGTGGCCGCAAAGATGAGCGAGCTTTACCAGAAAGCCGACCTGGCGCTTTACGCCTCAAAGAAAAGCGGACGAAACCGTTGCACGGTCTTTGACGAAAGCATGATCGATCAGCAGGAAAATCAGGAGCCCGCCCCCCCAAACAGCCGACGGCGGCAGGGCAGCCGGAATCCGGTCCGCAAGGAAATCGAACTCCGGCTCTGAGCCAGATCGCGTGCAAATTGTGTTCAATTTAGCGCAAAAATGGCACCCTTTCAAAGCGTTAAAGCGTGTTTTGTGAGCCCGATCGGGGTCACCGCATTGTCGGGCGTTGCCCGATCATAATGGACTCTTCTTTTTGTCGGGAGGTTGCCGCCGCACCCACAAGGGGCGCGGCAGCACGCGCGATCACGCAAGCGGCATGCAGATCTCAGTCACCAGTTCAGCGGGAGCCGTATTCATCGGTGAGTTGAGATATTTTTCAACAGCCGGAGCCGCAGCTGCACTCTCACCGCTATCGGCCAGCCAGGCACCATAGAACCATTGATAGGCTTTGGGCAGTTCGGCATAAGCGCCCTTGTGCTGCAAAACGGCGTAGCGCCCGGCCAGAATGTCAAACCGGTCAAAACCTCCGGCCACATCCAGACCAGGCGAGACGATCATGCCCGCAAGCGATCTGCACTCTTCAGGGGCCGTTATATCGGGGTCGGAAAAATAGGCCGCGGCAATGGCCATGGCCTGGCTCGCAAGGTTGGCTGGCCCCACCTCGGCATAGAACTTCTCGAACGCCGAACCGATTTCCGTATAGGGACCGGTATGTTCAAACCCGACGAGTTTTGCCGGGCCCATTTCTTCAATGCGGACATCATACATGGTGTCACTCTCCTGCCATTCAGGGTTTTCGTAGCGCCGGTGACCGCCCTCGGCGCGATAACGAAACGGTGGCAGACCATAATCAGCCTTGAAGGCCTGGCTGAATGCACGGCTGTTGGTGTAGCCACTGCGCGCCACGATCTGCTCTATGGCCAGAGTGCCATTGGCGAGTTCCGCAGCCGCGCGGTGCAACCGCAGCCGCCTGACCGTCTGCCACACGGTTTCTCCTGTCAGACCGCGATAGGTGCGATGCCAGTGAAAGCGGGAGAGACAGGCGATGTCGGCAAGATCATCCAGATTGAGCGGCCCATCGAGATTTTCGTGGATATGTTTGCGCACCCGCTCGAGCCGTTCCCGGTAATCAGCAATGCCGTTGTTCTTCGCCATGCCATTCCCTTCCGTCGGTCACCGCTTTTCAAGCACGGAGTAAACGCAGAAATCTTGCTGACTTGCCCTCCAGCGCAAAACCATCGCAATGCTATCAGCCAAACGCGACAACGCCCGGGGCGAGGCCCGGGCGTTGTAAAACACCCAACAGCTTTTACGGCCGGAGCATCAGCCGATCGCGGCCGCCACCGCATCGATCGCGGCACTGGCCTTGGCCCCGTCCGGGCCACCGGCCTGGGCCATGTCGGGCCGTCCACCGCCGCCCTTGCCACCGATGGCCTGGGAGGCAACACGCACCAGATCCACCGCCGACAGCTTCGATGTCAGATCCTCGGTGACGCCAACCACGACGCTCGCCTTGCCGTCCTCGCTGATCGCAACAAACGCTGCCACACCCGAGCCGAGCGAGGTTTTGGCAGCATCGACCAGTCCTTTGAGGTCTTTGGGCTGTACGCCATTGACCACCTTGCCGAGGAATTTGACGCCGCCAATGTCGCGGCTTTCGTCGCCGCCCGCACCGCCGCCGCCAAGCGCCAGCTTCTTGCGCGCTTCGGTGAGTTCGCGTTCCATTTTCTTGCGCTCATCCATCAGCGCCTCGATGCGAGAAACCACATCGCCCGGCTGCACCTTGAGCAGCGATGCCGCCTGCCTGAGCTTCTCGTCCTGCTCACTCAGGTGCTGGCGCGCAGCTTCACCTGTCACCGCCTCGATGCGGCGCACGCCGGCGCTCACAGCACTGTCCGACAACACCCGCACCAGCCCGATCTCGCCGGTGGCGGCCACGTGGGTGCCGCCGCACAGCTCCACCGAATAGGGCCGGTTGGCCTTGACGCCGCGAACGCCGGTGCCCATCGACACGACACGCACCTCATCACCATACTTCTCGCCAAACAGCGCCATTGCGCCCTCGGCAATGGCGTCATCGACCGCCATCAGCCGGGTCGTCACCGGGCTGTTCTGCAGGATGATCTCGTTGGCCATGGTCTCGACCTCGGACAGCTCCTCCGCAGTCATCGGCTTCGGATGCGAGACGTCGAACCGCAGCCGCTCGGGCGCAACCAGCGAGCCCTTCTGCGCCACATGGGTGCCAAGCACCTCGCGCAACGCCTCATGGAGAAGATGCGTGGCGGAATGATTGGCCCGGATCTTGGCGCGGCGGGAATGCGCAACATCCAGCTGCGCCACGGCGCCGGCTTTCACCTCGCCCTCGGCAACAACCGCCCGGTGCACAAACAGCCCCTCGCCACGCTTCTGCGTGTCGCTGACCTCAAGTCTGTAGCCTTCGCCGGAAATAATGCCCTGATCCCCCATCTGACCGCCGGATTCGCCATAGAACGGGGTTTGATTGACAACCACGTCCACGCTCTCGCCGGCCTTGGCCGCAGCGACCTCGGCGCCATCGCGCACCATTGCCTGGATCACGCCCTCGGCTATCTCCGTGTCGTAGCCGAGGAAATCGGTCGCGCCGACCCGGTCCTTGATCTCGTACCAGACAGTTTCGGTCGCCTTGTCACCCGATCCCGACCAATGCGCCCGCGCCTCTGCCTTCTGCCGCTCCATCGCGGCCTTGAAACCATCGGTGTCCACCTCGATCCCGCGCTGACGCAGCGCATCCTGGGTGAGGTCGAGCGGGAAACCATAGGTGTCGTAGAGCTTGAACGCGGTTTCCCCACCCAGCCGGTCGCCTTCGCCCAGATCGGCACTGGCTTCATCAAGCAGGCTCAAACCGCGCTCAAGGGTCTTGGAAAACCGTGTTTCCTCAAGCTTCAGCGTTTCCGAAATCAGCGCCTCGGCGCGGGTCAGTTCCGGATAGGCCCGGCCCATCTCCGCGACAAGCGTCGGCAGCAGCTTGTACATCAGCGGCTCCTGCGCACCCAGCAGTTGCGCATGGCGCATGGCCCGGCGCATGATGCGTCTGAGCACATAGCCACGCCCTTCATTGGAGGGCAGCACTCCGTCGGCGATCAAAAATGCGGAAGATCTCAGGTGATCCGCGATCACCCGGTGGCTGGCCCGCCGGTCACCCTCCGCCGACACTCCGGTGAGTTCCTCTGACGCCATGATCAGCCTACGGAAAAGGTCGATATCATAATTGTCATGCTGGCCCTGCAGCAGCGCCGCGATGCGTTCAAGCCCCATGCCGGTGTCAATGGAAGGGCGCGGCAGATCGACCCGCTCATCCACTGTAAGCTGTTCGAACTGCATGAACACCAGGTTCCAAATCTCGATGAACCGGTCGCCATCCTCATCAGCCGAGCCCGGAGGCCCGCCCCAGATGTGATCGCCATGATCATAGAAGATCTCCGAGCATGGCCCGCACGGACCGGTGTCGCCCATCGCCCAGAAATTGTCACTGGTCGGAATCCGGATGATCCGGCTTTCGGGAACCCCGGCAATCTTGCGCCAGAGATCAAAGGCGTCATCATCGGTGTGGTAGACCGTGACCAGCAGACGCTCCTTGTTGATCCCGAATTCGCGGGTCAGCAGGTTCCAGGCAAGCTCGATCGCCTGTTCCTTGAAATAGTCGCCGAAAGAGAAGTTGCCCAGCATCTCGAAGAAGGTGTGGTGGCGCGCGGTGTAGCCGACATTGTCGAGATCATTGTGCTTGCCGCCGGCGCGGACACATTTCTGCGAGGTCGCTGCCGTGGTGTAGGGGCGATGCTCCAGCCCGGTAAAGACATTCTTAAACTGCACCATGCCCGCATTGGTGAACATCAGCGTCGGGTCATTGCGCGGCACAAGCGGGCTCGACGCCACCACTTCGTGTTCATTTTTCTTGAAATAGTCGAGAAACGCCGACCGGATTTCGTTCACGCCGCTCATGTTCTGCCCTTTGCCTGACCTGCCGGGCCACATCGTGGACCGGTCAAAATTCTGCCGCCCGAACCAGCGGACCGCCGCTTTTATCGCCCGCCCTGCATGCTGTCCAGACGTCAGAGATAAGGCCAAAACGCGAAAACCGGCCGCCATCCAGAAACAGATGGCGACCGGCCCTCAAAATCATCGGTGAAACAGGTCCTATTCAGGCCCTGTTCAGGCCTTTCTCAGCCTTCGGCTGCGTCGTCCTCACCGCTGCTGCGGTCTTCTTCGAGGAATTTTTCGGCGATCAATCCGGCGTTCTGGCGAAGCAACAGCTCGATTTCCTCGGCCACCGCCGGATTGTCACGCAGGAACTGCTTCGAATTCTCCCGTCCCTGCCCCAGCCGCTGGCTGTTGTAGGAGAACCATGCGCCGGATTTCTCGACTATCCCGGCCTTGACGCCCAGATCGATGAGTTCGCCGGTCTTGGACACACCCTCGCCATACATGATGTCGAATTCGACCTGCTTGAAGGGAGGCGCCATCTTGTTCTTGACCACCTTGACCCGGGTCTGGTTGCCGGTCACCTCGTCGCGTTCCTTGACCGAACCGATACGGCGGATGTCGAGCCGCACCGAGGCATAGAACTTGAGCGCGTTGCCGCCGGTGGTGGTTTCGGGCGAACCGAACATCACGCCGATCTTCATGCGGATCTGGTTGATGAAGATCACCATGCAGTTCGAGCGCGAGATCGAGGCTGTGAGCTTGCGAAGCGCCTGGCTCATCAACCGCGCCTGCAGGCCCGGAAGGCTGTCGCCCATTTCACCCTCGATTTCAGCCCGCGGGGTCAAGGCAGCAACCGAATCGATCACCAGCACATCAAGGGCGCCGGAGCGCACCAGCGTGTCGGTGATTTCCAGCGCCTGCTCACCGGTGTCGGGCTGCGAGATCAGCAGGTTCTCAAGATCAACGCCAAGCTTGCGGGCATAGACCGGGTCAAGCGCATGCTCGGCATCGATGAAACCGCAAATGCCGCCCTTCTTCTGAGCCTCCGCAATGGTCTGCAGCGCCAGCGTGGTCTTGCCCGAGCTCTCCGGCCCGTAGATCTCGATGATCCGGCCCTTGGGCAGGCCGCCCACACCAAGCGCAATGTCGAGCCCCAGCGAGCCGGTCGGAATCGTCTCAATCTCGACCACGCTCTCATTGGCGCCAAGCTTCATGATGGAGCCCTTGCCGAACGACCGTTCGATCTGGGAAAGTGCGGCGTCGAGCGCCTTGCTTTTGTCCACGGATTTTTCCTCTACCAGCCGCAAAGAGTTCTGTGCCATTCCGTCCACCTTTAGGTTATCGTGCCGTTGCAGGCAATGAGTGTTCATTTGCTGTATTTGTACACCATTTGTTCCAACCGCACAACCCCACCTCAACTCGCTGAAAGATAATGCATAATTATCCCGTGTTCTATATATGTTTCGAAACAGCAGCCGGTTTCGCGCCCCACCGTTGGCCACCACAGGCCATTGGCTGCAGCGCGGCCGCGATTCGGCCACACCGCACCATCCGGGGAGGCTGATCATGGCACGCATCCTTGCCATTGGCGGCGCCCATATTGACCGCACCGGCCGGCTCGACGCCGCGCACAGGCCCGGCGCTTCCAACCCTGGCCATTGGGAGAGCGTCCCTGGCGGCGGGGTCTTCAACGCCGCGCGCAATCTCGCCCGGCTTGGCCACCAGGTCACCCTTGTTTCGCCGCGCGGCGGTGATGGCGAAGCGGAGCTTGTGGCAGAGGCGGCAAGTGCGGCGGGCCTTGAGGATTGTCCCCTCACCTTTCTCGACCGCGCCACCCCGAGCTACACCAGCATCCTCGAACCCGATGGCAATCTGGTCACGGCGCTGGCCGACATGGCGCTTTACGACCTGATCCCGGCGCGCCGGCTGCTCACCGCGCGGTTCAGGTCGAGGCTGGAGCGGGCCGATCTTGTCGTTGCAGACGCCAATCTGCCCGAAAACGCCCTGACCGGACTGGCCGAAGCCGCCCATGCCAGCGGCGTGCCCTTGGCAGCGATTGCGGTTTCTCCGGCCAAGGTGGTGCGCTGGAAACCGGGCCTCAGCCGTCTGGCGCTGCTGGCCATGAACAGTGCCGAAGCCGCCACGCTCACTGCCCCCCTCACTGGCAAACAGCCTGAACACACCGCCGGATTGCAGCAGGCCCTGAAGGCGAGCGGCCTGACGAGCGGCTTGATCAGCGCCGGCGCCGGACCGGTCCTGGCCTTTGGCAAGGACGGCTCTCTCACGCTTGCCCCGCCCCCGCTGGATCACGTCAGCGATGTCACCGGCGCAGGCGATGCGCTGGCCTCGGGCTATCTCGATGGATGGCTCATGGGCGGTTCAATGCAGGACAATCTCACCCGCGGCATCGCGCTAGCCCGCCTCACCGCCTCGGTGCGCGGCCCGGTCCGCACCGATTTGTCACTGGAATTGCTTGCCCAGGCGCTGGCCGCCATGCCAAAGCCCACGCAAACCTGAATCTCTCAAACGGAGCCTTCCCCATGTCCGGGTCAATCCAGATCGAATCCACGCCCGAGGTCGCCGATGCGCTGACAGCCGGCCACCCGGTCGTCGCACTCGAATCCACCATCATCACCCATGGCATGCCCTGGCCGGGCAACCGCGACATGGCACTTGAAGTCGAAGCCGCCATTCGCACCGAGGGTGCGGTTCCCGCCACCATCGCCGTGATTGACGGCAGGCTGCATGCCGGGCTCAGCCAGGCGGCCATCACCGAACTGGCCCAGGCCAAAGACGTGATGAAGCTTTCGCGCGCGGATTTCGCCTTCGCCCTCGCAGAACGCCGCACCGGCGCCACCACGGTCGCCGCCACCATGATGGCGGCGCAACTGGCCGGCATTTCGGTGTTCGCCACCGGCGGCATTGGCGGCGTGCACCGCGGTGCGGAAGAGAGCTTTGACATCTCCGCCGATCTCGACGAATTGGCCCGCACCCCGGTGATCGTCGTCTCCGCCGGCGCCAAGGCCATACTCGACATCCCCAAGACGCTCGAGGCGCTGGAAACCCGCGGCGTGCCGGTGGTGGCCTTCGGCCAGGACGAAATGCCGGCCTTCTGGTCGCGCAACTCCGGCCTTGCAGCCCCCTTGCGGCTTGATGATCCCGCCGCGATCGCCCGGTTCGAGCATACCCGGCGGGCACTCGGCGGCCATGGCGGCATGCTGATCGCCAATCCGGTGCCTGAAGCCGACGAGATCGAAGCACCGGTGATCAACGCCCATATCGAAACCGCCTTGCGGCGGGCAATTGACAAGGGCATCGAAGGCAAGGCCGTGACCCCGTTCCTGCTCGGTGAAATGCTCGAACTGACAAACGGCGAGAGCCTCAAGACCAACATCGCGCTGGTGCTCAACAATGCCCGCCTCGCCGCCCGCATTGCCGTTGAACTGACACAGGCATCCGATTGAACACTTGCCCCGCCTGCCGTCACCACCCCAAAGGACACTCTCTATGAAGACCACCCGACGCACCGGCAGCACATTCGAGCGCGCCGAAGCCGCTTTCAAGGCCGCCACCACCAAGCCGGTGGAACCCGCAGCCGTCCCCAGGGCCACCACCGTGCCCGAAGGCAAGGAAATGGTCTCGATCCGGCTCGACAACGCGGTGCTCGCGCATTTCCAGGAAGACGGCCCCGGCTGGCAGGACCGCATCAACGCCGCCCTGCGCAAGGCTGCGGGGCTGGATGGGGAATAGGCATCGCCTGAGCTGACTTTTATCCCGATTTATGACCGTCGCCGTTCCGTCATCCCGGCCTTGAGCCAGACAAGCGAAGCGACGTCGTCGCCTCCGGGATCCAGCCGACCCGGCCTCCGCCGGGCCGAAAGACTCTATTCAGCCCAAGGGCTTGGGCTGGCTGGATGCCGGATCAGGTCCGGCATGACGGATTGAAAAAGCCATTTCGCAACACCAGCAAATCTCTCACCACCCCCCACGCCCACAAAAAGACCCGGCCACTTTCGCAGCCGGGTCTGATATCGCCTCAAACGATCTTGTGTCGACGCTGCTTAGCTCAGCGGCGAGATCTGGATTTCCACGCGGCGGTTGGCGGCGCGGCCGGCGTCGGTGCCGTTGTCGGCAATCGGGCGGCTTTCGCCGAAGCCCTGGGTGTAGAACCGGCGCGCATCATTGCCCTGCGAAATCAGGTAGCTCGACACCGACTGCGCCCGTTGCTGCGACAGCGTCAGATTGTAGCTGTCAGACCCGGTCGAATCGGTATGACCGGCAACATCGACCAGCGAGCGGTTGAACTTCTGCAGCACCAGCGCCACCGAGTTCAGCGTCTCATAGAACTGCGGCTTGACCGCCGACTGGTCGCTGTCAAACGTGATGTTGGACGGCATGTTGAGAATGATCTTGTCGCCCACACGGGTCACCGACACGCCAGTGCCCTGCAGCTGTGCGCGAAGCTGCGCTTCCTGCTGGTCCATGTAGCCACCAATGGCGCCACCGGCGAGCGCGCCGACGCCTGCGCCGATCAGCGCGTTCTTGCGGTCGTCGCCGCCGGCAAGCGTGCCAAGTGCCGCGCCGCCCAGCGCGCCCAACGCAGCACCACCGGCCAGATTGGAGACTTTCTGCTGACCGGTATACGGATCGGTCGTGCAGCCGGAAACGAAGACGGCGGCAATCGCCGCGATCAGGAGTTTGGATTTCATGATGGCCCCTCTCGGCAAAACTCGAATTGCGAAGTCTAGCGGAAAATGCGGCAGGATGATGAATATTTTGTCACCCGGAAATTAACCCTGTGCCGCGCGATGCTGCGCTCGGCCCTGCTCCGCCGCGACCGACCGGTCACTATGCCGCCGCCCCGGTCACCGTCTGTTTCCACACAATACCGCTCTTCTCATCCTCGCCCCCCACTCTCGTCATCCTCGGCTGCCGAGCCGAGGATCCATACTGTGATCCCTCCACGTGCCACATTGTGTGGAGAAATAACGGAATGGATCCCAGCGGCAACGACGTCGCTACGCTTGTCTTGGTCGGGGCCCCGGGATGACAACGGCGGGGGCGTGTCATGACGGAAATTCGGTGTCGGCATCATAACCCCGATCGCAGGAATCCATCGACAAGATGGACATGAAGAGTTCAGGTAAAATGGTCAGTTGCTAGCTTCTCTTCCAATTCACCGAGCTTAATAGTGAACGGATATCACGGCTAAGACTTGACCAAATTCGTTCGAATAATTGTTTGTTGCCCAGCCACCCCAACACCGCCTCCACCCGGCCCTTGGTCACCGGCTCATCGGTGATCGCAAGCGTAATCGAGGAGAGCGCGTAGCTGGGGCCGAAGTGGGCGGCGAGATCATCGGGATCGACGCGGGCAACGCTCGCCGGGTCATTGATGTCGGCGAAGGTGACCAGCAGCGGAGTGAGTTCGCGCGGCAGCTCCGTTGTTGCTCTGAGCGCTTCAAGCTGATCGTAGACCGCGGCGTCCTCTTCCTTGCTGAGCGGCTTTTTCGGTCGCGGGAAAAACGCCAGACGCCCGGTAAACTCGTTGTAGCCCTTGAGCAGCGCGAAAAGATACCGCCCTTGGCCCAGATCGACCACCACCGCCTCACCCGAAAGAGAGCTGTTGCTTGCGCCGGCGCTGTCGCCGACGCCCGCCCATTTCGGCGTCATCTGGAACCATGCGGCGCTCACCGCGCTGCCGCTGCGCGGCCCCTCCGATGTCTCGACCGTCACCGTGAGCTTCTGGTGCCAGGACCAGCTGCGGAACCCAAACATGTCACAGCCCGCCAATGTCAGCATCAGGCAGGCGAGCAGACCAGCCCGGAAGACCGCGTGTGCGCCGCTGAACTGCGCGTGTCCATTCCACATCCGACTCATCGCGATCCCCGCCCGTTGCAACCCTGAGACGAGCATCGAACGGGCCGCTATGCAACCCTGCACACACGGGAAGATGCGGATGTGGTTGATCGCCGGTTAGCGTGGACGGGAGTCTTCCCCGTCCAACCTGGGCATGCGCCCCATGCCCCGCCTTACGCGTCCAGCATCTCGCGCACGGCGGTGGCCAGCTGCTTGAGCGAGAACGGTTTGGCCAGAAAGCCGAACTTGGCGTCGGCGGGCAGGTTTTTCGCAAACGCATCCTCGGCATAGCCCGAGACGAAGATGAACTTCATGTCGGGATAGTCCTTGCGCAGCTCGGTCAAGAGCGTCGGGCCGTCCATCTCCGGCATCACCACGTCGGAGACCACGATATCGACCTTGCCCTCAAGTTCGGCCAGCACCTCGAGCGCCTCGACGCCGGTGCCCGCCTCATGCACCTCGTAGCCGCGCGCCTCCAGCATCCGCTTGCCGCCACGCCGCACCGCCTCCTCGTCCTCGACCAGGAGCACAACCGACGATCCGCCGGTCAGATCCTCGGGCCCGTCGGAGGCGGGCTTTGCGGCCGGGGCAGCTTCTCCCTCCGCCGCAGACCGGTTGGCCGCAGCCTCCACTTCGGCCGCCGCAGCCGCCTTCTCCGCCTCGTCTTCCACATAGCGTGGCAGATAGATGCGGAATGTGGTGCCCTTGCCGAGCTCGGAATCGGGATAGATGTAGCCGCCCGACTGCTTGATGATGCCATAGACCATCGACAGTCCAAGACCGGTGCCCTTGCCCACATCCTTGGTGGTGAAGAACGGCTCGAAGATCTTTTCGAGCACATCGGGCGCAATCCCGGTGCCCTGGTCGGCAACCTCGATCAGCACATAGTCGCCCAACTCCATGCCGCGGTGATTGAGGCTCTCGACCTCGTCGGCCTCGACATTGCGGGTCCGGACCGTGATGGTGCCGCCTTCGGGCATCGCATCGCGGGCGTTGACCGCCAGATTGATCAGCACCTGTTCGAACTGCCCCAGATCGGTCTTGACCAGCCACAGATCGCGGCCGAACTCGAGATCGAGTTTCACATTGGTGCCGGTCAACCGGTCGACCAGCATCCTCAGATCCCCGATCACATCGGTCATCGACAACACCGTCGGCCGCATCGTCTGCTTGCGCGAAAACGCCAAGAGCTGGCGCACCAGAACCGCGGCGCGGTTGGCGTTGCGCTTGATCTCGATGAGATCGGCAAAGCTCGAATCCGCCGGCCGCAATGACATCAGCAGATGATCGGCCGAGAGCAGGATCGCGGTCAGCACATTGTTGAAGTCATGCGCAATTCCGCCGGCCAGCGTGCCGACCGCATTCATCTTCTGGGTCTGCGCCATCTGCGCTTCAAGCGCTTTTTGCTCTGTGGTCTCCACCGCATAGATGATCGCGGTCTCCTCCGGCGCTTCCTCGGAATGCTCGATCACCGCGTTGACGTAAAGGCGGAAATGCCGCTCCTCGTCGTCGGCGCGGCGGCTGTCGATAGGCGCGATGTCGCCCTGCTTGTCGGCCGCATGACCAAGCGCATCGGCAAACAACTTGCGGTCGTCTTCGCGCAGCACCTTTTCAAACAATGCGCCGCGTTCCATGTCGTCCCGGCTCACAAGCCCGTTGAACATCTGCAGGAACGGGCCATTGGTCCGCAGGATCTTGCCGCGCGAATCCACCGAGGCGATCGCCATCGGGGTGTTGTTGAAAAACCGGGTGAAGCGCATTTCCGCATTGGCCACGTCCCGGGCGCCCGAAACGCCATCATCACGGCTGATGACGATCGTCCGGCTCTCGCCCGGGGAGCCGTCGCGGGTGGCGGTGACACGGTGCACCAGGCGCACAGGAAAACTCTGGCCATTGGACTTGAGCAGGTCGAGGTCGAGCTGCGCGGTGGAATTGAGCCCCGGCTCGGCCTGAACCGAATCCACCAGCGCCATGCCCGCACCCGCAACCAGATCACGCAACATCAGCTTGCCGGGTGCAAATGCGGTGAGATCGATCCCGAGCCAATCGGCAAGCGTCGCATTGAGATAGACAATGCCGCCATCGCGCCCGGCGGAGAAAAAGCCGACCGGCGCGTGATCGAGATAGTTGATGGCGTTCTGCAGTTCCTTGAACACCATTTCCTGTTCAGTGCGCTCCTGGCTGATGTCGGCGAGCTGCCAGGCCATCAGCCTGGATGCCCCCTCACCATCGCCATCGCTCACCGGCCGGCCGCGCAGACGGTACCAATAGGCACCGCTGCCGGTGTCCTGGCTGTCGTTGAGCGCATGGGTCATGCGGAACTCTTCTTGTCCCGCCTCCCCGTCGCGCATCGCATTGGTCAGCCGGTAAACGGCTTCCGCGGAATCGCGGTGCCGGGACAGAATCGCCTCGATCGACTGCACGTCCGAGGCGCTGGTCGTTCCGGTGATCCGTCCATAGGCCTGGTTGGCGTAGATCACCCTGCCCTTCTCGTCGGTGACCAGGGTGCCTTCGGGATGGGTATCGATGAACGCTCGCGCCAGCGGATCGGTCGTGGTTTTCGGCATGATGGTGACGAAACCGATCACCGTCGACACCAGGAAGAAGATCCCGACAACCGCCAGCACGCCCAGAACGCCAAGCATCAGGTCATTGTTCAGCTTGTCCTTGAACAGGAAAAAGGTAACCGAGGCGCCGATCATCACCAGCGCAAGGAAAATCAGCCTTGATACCGATCGCGGTTTTGCGCTTCGGTCCACAAGCGGTGCCGGGTGTCCGGCCGCAGGCGTCGTCTCAGTCATGAATCGCTCTTTCGTCCCGCCACGGATCGCACGGTTTGAATCACATTCCGCTGTCTATGGAAAGCCCAAACCCGGTCTTCTTGCAGCATTGCCCCGCTTTACCGGAGAAAAACGCTTCAACAACACCGGCCACCCCCGCTCAACGCCTCCTCAGAGGGTACGATTGGCGACACGATTTTGGATAACTCCGCGCAAGGCTTGTTAATACACGCGAAAAAACGTCAAATAGACCGGGAAACATGGACAGGCGGGCGAATTGGCTTGCCTCGTCGCGGTCGAAGCGCACCGAAAGCACAGGCGCTGCGAGACATGGAATGCTGCTTCTTGTCGTTCGACCGGCAGGTGCCGGGCATTGCACGCAATGGGGCAGTTCAGCGGTTTGCGCCGGGAACAGGGGAGAACAGCCGATGCCGGACGATATTCTGGGCGGCCAGGGCACGACGCTTCTGACGGCGATCGCGATTGTGGCCGTCGCGCTTCTGGCGCTGGCGGTCGCCTTCTGGCTGATCAAGGCGCGCTCGTCATCAACCTTCATTCGCGGAGGCCGTGCCCGCCAGCCCCGCCTGGCGGTTCTCGATGCGGCAGCGGTCGATACCAGGCGCAGGATCGTTCTGATCCGGCGCGACGATGTCGAGCACCTGGTGATGATCGGCGGACCGACCGATGTGGTCATTGAAAGCCGGATCGTCGCTTCGGATGCCGCTGCAGGCAATCCGGCACACAGCACCGCACCTGAATCAGAAAAGCCTTCCACGGCCGCTGACCCTCTGCCGGCAGATCTCATGGCGACGGCCAAATCAATAGTTCGCTCAGCTCAAGAGCCGGTGCGGAAGCCGCACCCCGAACCCGCCCCTGCAAGGGCTCCGGAACCGCCTGTGGCACGCTCCGTAACGGTCGGCGCAGCAGCAGCCGCTGCCGCCGCAACTGCGTCAGGCGCAGCATCTGTGGCCGGATCACTTGAGAACGAAGCTGCCGATATCCTCGAATCGGCGCGGGCAAGGGTGTTCGATGAACCGGACTTCAACAGCGAAGCCCCCGCAATGGAACCGGCCAGCGCACCAGCTGCAACGCCCCAATCGATGGCAACAGCGACCCCCGCAGCCTATGAGGAAAACCTGGCCGACCAGGACCTTCCAAGTACCTCCTGGCCTGACCCGGTTGAAACCGTTGAACCCGCTCCTCAGCCAAGCCCCGAGCCACAACCGGCAGCCGCCGCGGAGCCCGGGCTCGATTTCGAATCAGTGCTGGCTGCGGAATTGTCAGAAGATCTGTCGCTCGATCCCTTTGATGGCGGGCTGATCGACGACACCATCGACCAAACAGCAACAGCCCAGCCCATCGAAGCGCCTGAGGTGCAGTCCGAGGCCAAACCGTCCCGTGATTCCCTGGAAGCCGAAATGGAGCGCCTGCTCAGCGATATGGCACGCAAGCCTGGAACCTGATCGCACAAGCTCATAAACACCCGCTTAGGCCTTCACACGCCCGCCGAACAAAAGGCCTTTCGCCAGTCCGCGGCCAACAAAAAACCGGCCTTTCAGCCGGTTTTGAACACGAGCAACAATCGCCGAGCAATCTCGAGGGTTAGGGATACCCTATTCGTCGCGGTAGACCTTCTCTCGGCGCTCGTGACGTTCCTGCGCCTCAATCGACAGCGTTGCGATTGGACGGGCATCAAGCCGTTTCAGGCTGATCGGCTCACCGGTCTCTTCGCAATAACCATAGGTTCCCTCATCAATCCGCGACAAGGCAGCATCAATTTTGCCGATCAGTTTGCGCTGACGATCCCGTGCACGCAGTTCAATCGCACGATCGGTCTCCGACGACGCGCGGTCGGCGATATCAGGGTGGTTGGCGCTTTCCTCCGCGAGATGGTCAAGCGTCTCGCGAGCCTCCTTGAGAATATCATTACGCCACGCTGTCAGCTTCGCCCGGAAGTAGGCGCGCTGCTTGGCATTCATGAAATCCTCCTCATCGGAGGGCACATAAGAGGAAAAATCGAAGTCTTCACTCATGACGATTCTCCCGGCTAAGCCATTCCGGGGGCTGTATAACCACAGCGATGCCGAGGTACAAGCGGTAAAGTCAACGCCTCACGCAAATTTCATGGAGGTGTCATGTTTGGCACAAACACCTGAAATCAGATGGATTCGCTTTGCAAACCACCAAAGCCGCCCCCCCGGAAAACCATTTCGCAAACCACGTCCAGGCCCGCCAGATCGAAACCCGCCGGCTCAAACCAGCGCGCAAGCCCGGCGCCCATGTTGCATCGCACATTGACCTTTGGGCGCATTGCAGCCGCCCGGAAAACACTTAAATTCGTAAAATGACAATCGAACCGGCACAGCCGTCTCTACGTGTTTTCCTGGTGCGCCATGGCCATGCGGCCTGGGCGCAACCGGGCATGCGCGACTTCGACCGCCCGCTCGACCAACGCGGGCGTGAAGAGGTTGAGCGTCTGGCCACGACCATGTCGGTCAACGGTTTTGTGCCGGATCTGGTGCATTGCTCGACGGCGCGCCGCTGCATCGAGACCCTGGACATTCTGCTTTCCAGGATGGCAATGAACCCCCTGATCGAGCGCAGCGACACGCTCTATTCGAACAGCCACCAGGTCTATCTCGATCTTATTGGATCAGATCCCGCGAGCAAGGCCAGCTCGATCATGATCGTCGGTCACAATCCGATGCTGGAGGACACCGCGATAACGCTGCTGCAGCACGATCCGACAGCTCTCGAGGAAGCGCTGGGAACCGGGTTCCCGACGGCCGGGCTGTTTGTTGCCGACTGCACCCCCGGCAAGGATTCGACCGCGCCGGGACAAACCAGCTTCATCGCCCTGCTGTCGCCGATCGACGCCTGATCCGGCAGGCTGCATACGTCCGCACCACACGCTTGCGCTTTTAATCGGCCAACTGCTTTCCTATATCGGCAACAACAATCAATTCGTGAAAGCCCTTCGTGTCTTCATCCATCACCAGTCTTACTGACGAGGCGCTGATCGCCTTCGACACGCTGACCGACCGGGCCAGCAATCTGGTGCAGCCCACGCTCAGGCTCGGTGTCACCGGTCTGTCGCGGGCGGGAAAGACCGTGTTCATCACCGCGCTTGTGCACAATCTGATGCATGGCGGCAGATTGCCCATGTTCGAAGCCGCGCATTCCGGCAGGCTCGCCCGCGCCGCGCTCGAGCCCCAGCCGGACGATGCAGTCCCCAGGTTTCAATATGAGGATCACGCCGCCAAACTGATCAGTGAGCGGCTTTGGCCGGATTCGACCCGCGCCATCTCCGAGCTTCGCCTGGTCATCGAATATGAATCAGCCAGCGGCTGGAACCGTTTCTTTTCCGGCGGCAGGCTGTGCCTCGATATCGTCGACTATCCAGGCGAATGGCTCTTGGATCTGCCGCTCCTGGGTCAGGATTTTGCCGCCTTCTCGCTCAACGCCACCTCCCTCGCCCGCTCTTCGGCCCGCACCGACCTGGCCACCCCCTGGCTTGAGAAAGCCGGATCGATTGATCCACACAAACCGGCGGACGAGACCCAGGCGCGCGAACTGGCCCGGCTTTACACCGATTACCTGCGCGCCTGCAAAGCCGATGAGCGTGCGCTTTCAACGCTGCCACCGGGGCGCTTCCTGATGCCCGGAGATCTTGACGGTTCGCCGGCGCTAACCTTTGCGCCATTGCCCAACCTGCCCGACACACCGGCTCCCGCAGGTTCGCTGATGGCGATGATGGAGCGTCGTTTCGAAAGCTACAAATCCGTCGTGGTCAAACCGTTCTTCCGCGAACATGTGGCCCGTCTCGACCGCCAGATTGTGCTGATCGACGCGATGCAGGCGATGAATGCCGGCCGCGAAGCGGTGATCGATCTCGAACGCGCGCTCGCCGATGTTCTGTCCTGTTTCCGTCCGGGGCGGAGCAACTTCATCACCAATCTGGTGTCACGCCGGATCGACAAGGTGCTGATTGCCGCCACCAAGGCAGACCACCTGCATCATGAAAGCCACGACCGGCTCGAAGCCATTGCGCGGCGCGTCGTCGAGCGCGCATCGGCGCGCATCGGCTCCTCCGGCGCCAACATCGAAGTGCTGGCAATGGCGGCGGTGCGGGCCACCCGCGAGGCCATTGCGAGGCAGGACGGCGAGGATCTGCCGGTGATCGTCGGCACACCGCTCGAAGGCGAGAGGATCGCCGGGGAAACCTTCGATGGCAAACGAAAAACAGCCATATTTCCCGGTGACTTGCCACAGAATCCGGATTCATTCTTTGAAGCGGTTGATTCAACCTCGCAAGCCATGCCGCATGACATCAACATCGTTCGTTTCCGTCCCCCGCTGATCGAGGAAACCGACAGCGGCGTGAAGCTGTCGCTGCCGCATATCCGTCTCGACCGCGCGCTTGATTATCTTCTGGGAGACCGGCTGGCATGAGCGATCCGAAGTCAGGCAGCGAAGGCCGCAAGCCCCGCGCTTTCAGCGTTGATGATGAGGCCACGCCTTCGCGGCGCGATCAGCCTCGCGCGGCCCTGACAACTCCGCCAGGAACCAAGACCAAACCGACCAAGGCCCGCAGGCCCGCAAGCCTTCCCGTCACCGTGGAGATGACCCGCGCGGAGGACGATCCCTTTCTGGCGCCAGCGGCCAGTATTGAGGCGTTGACACCGCCGCCGGCGCAGGCCCGGACCCGCCGCATCACCGTGGGCAAGATCCTCTTTGCGGCGCTGGCGTTTCTTGCAGCCCTTGCCATCGGGGTCTGGACCGACACCCTGATCCGCGACCTGTTCGACCGTCTGCCCTGGCTCGGCTGGGCCGCGAGCGCAGCGGTCGCAATTGCGGTGCTGGCGTTGATCATGCTGGTGATCCGCGAGATTTCAGGTTTGCGCCGCCTTGCGAAGGTCGCCGGGCTGCGCGCCGAGATTGACGCCAAGGCCGCAACGGCCACGGCAAGGGAAGCCCGGGCATTCGCAGCCCGCGTCTCCGCCATGATCGACTCCAATCCGCTCTCAGCCCAGGGCCGCAAGAGCCTCAAATCGCTTGATGGCGAGATCATCGACGGCCCGCACTACCTTGCCTTCGCCGAGCGCGAACTGCTCGCAAAGCTTGACCGGCAGGCCCGTCAGCTCACGCTCAACGCCGCGCGGCGGGTCTCCGTGGTGACCGCGGTCAGCCCGCGCGCCTTTGTCGATCTTGCCTATGTCGGCTTCGAGGCGATTCGCTTGATCCGCGCCATGGCCGAACTCTATGGCGGACGCCCGGGCACCATCGGCATGATCCGGCTGTTCCGCGATGTGATCGCCCATCTCGCTGTCACCGGCGCCGTGGCAGCGGGCGACAGCCTGATCCAGCAGGTGGTTGGCCACGGCCTGGCTGCAAAACTGTCGGCCAGGCTCGGCGAAGGTGTGATCAACGGGTTGATGACCGCGCGCATTGGCATTTCCGCCATGGATCTGTGCCGGCCAATGCCCTTCAAGGCACTCAAACGCCCCGGAATCGGCGATTTCATGCGTGATATTGCAAATTTCGCAGGAGCCGACACCAAGCCGGAAAAAACCTCCGACGGCTCCTGATTGCGGCGGCCCGGCAAGCTCTTTTGACCAAAATTCCGCAATCGATTACCCTCCATTAACCATTCTCAGTCAAATCTGGGGGTGATCTCCAGCCTCATTTGGCCCGCAGCAACAGGTGTGACCATGTTCTCGAAGTATCGCATCCTCCCGCTTTGTCTTGCGGCCGCCTTCCTTCTCAGCGCAGCGCCCTCCAGCGCACGCGACGCCGACACGGTCTTCTTCGAATCCGTCGCTGGCGGTTGGAAAGGCCCCGGCGAAATCGTTGCAGGCAAGTACAAGGGCACCAAGTTCGTCTGCAATCTGATCGGCGACCACAATGCCACAAAGCAAAAGGGTATCTCCCTGGACGGAACCTGCCGCGTCGGTGTCTTCAACCAGAAAATGTCTGCCGTCATCACCCGCAAGGGCAAGAGCTACACCGGCCGCTTCCTCGACGGGGCCGCCGGTGCCGGCCTTGATATCGTGTCGGGCAAGATCAGCGGCGATCGCGCCATCATGGGCATCAACCGCAAGACGCTCAATGGCGCCATGATTGCGCGGCTGCACGACGAGGAAACCATGAACGTGACCATCTCGGTCAAGGTCGGCGAGCAAATGGTGCCGGTCATCGGCATGACGCTCAAACGCGACGCCAGGAAAATCAAGACCGGCTCGCTGCGTTAACGCCCTGCCTGCCGTCCTCCTGCCAGCACCAAACCGGCTCGCGACGGCGCTCTAGCTTTCGTCCCGCCACCAGTCGCCGGACTTGCTCAACGCCTCGATGCCTTCCGAATCCACATCGCTGGCCCAATCCGCAATGCTCTGCAGATTGACGACCGCCTGTGGCGCAATATCGGCCAGCGGCACCATCACGAAGGCGCGCTCGGTCATGCGCGGATGCGGCACCGTCAGATCGGCGTGGTCGGACATGAAATCACCATGCAGCAGCACATCGAGATCGATCGTGCGAGGACCCCATCTGTCCTTGCGCACCCGGTCGAGCTGCAGTTCGACATCGAGGCACACCTTGAGCAATTCATGCGGATCAAGGCTCGTCTCCACCAGCGCGCAGGCATTGTGGAACCACTCCTGATCGGTCTTGCCCCAGGGCGGCGTCCGGTAAAGCCGGGACACGGTCCGGATGTGGATATCATCACGGGCGTCCAGCAGATCAAGCGCCCGCGCCATGGTCCTGCGCGGATTGCCGATATTGCCGCCAAGCCCGATCGCCGCGATAACGGTAGCAGGGTCAGTGGATTTGCGCTGTGCGGGGCTGACCTCAGGCACGGTGCTCGACCACCACTTCGACATGATCGAGCACGCCCGGAACCGGCGCATTGGGCTTGCGCACCGTAATTCGGGCAAGCCTGATCTGCGCAAACCTTGCGGTCAGCGCCTTGGCCACTTCAAGCGCCAGCGCCTCGATGAGGTATCGCCGCTTGCCGGTGATGATCTCCTCGATCACCTTGAACGCAACGCCGTAGTCAACCGTGCCCTCGATGGAATCGGTCGCCAGCGCCTGGCCTGCCTCGACCTCCAGTTCGGCATCCACGAAAAAACGCTGGCCGAGGAACTCCTCCTCGTCATGGACACCATGACGGGCAAAGAACGCGCAGTTTGCGAGGCGTATGGTGTATGTTTCAGCCATCGACTGGCTCCCTTTTGCGGCTGCTTTGAACCATAGCATCCGCGACCGCAAGCCCGTCCCTGTTGAAAGCGACATTGTGCACCCTGAATACCGCCGCGCCCAGAAGCCGCAAGGCGACGCTGGTTGCCGTGGTGCCGACATCCCGGTCCGCGGCATCACGGCCCGTGAGCGTGCCGATGAAGCGCTTGCGCGAGGTGCCCGCCAGCAGCGGGTAGCCGAGCCGGTGCAATTCGCCAAACCGCGCCATCAGCTCAAGGTTCATCCCGGCATCCTTTGCGAAGCCGAAGCCCGGATCGAGCAGGATCTGGTCATCGGCAATGCCCGCCCGCCGGGCGATCTCGAGCGATGGCGCGAACCAGGCAAACTGATCAGCGATGGGATCAGCCAGCACCTCACGGTCACGGCCGGTATGCATGATCGCCACCGCGGCGCCCTGCCCGGCCGCAATCCGCGCGATTTCCGGTTCGCGTTGCAGACCCCAGACATCATTGATCATGTGTGCGCCCGCCGAAAGCGCCAGCCGGGCGGTTTCAGCCCGCCAGGTATCCACGGATATCACCATCCCCGCATCCGCAGACAATGCCTCGATCACCGGAATGATCCGCCGCTGCTCCTCAACCGCGCTCACCGGTTCGGCGCCCGGTCGGGTCGATTCTCCGCCAATATCGATGATATCGGCGCCCTCAGCCACCATCACGCGCGCCGCAGCAACCGCCGCATCGGCGGCAGCATGCAGGCCGCCATCCGAAAACGAATCCGGTGTCACATTGAGAATGGCCATGATCCGGGAGGTCGGACCCAGCTCGATCTGCGCCCCGCGGCCAAGCCGCAGCGTTGTTGGGTTAAACACCGCGTTGGGTGGTGCCTGCATGGTCTGTTCTTTCCCTGCTATTGCGGCATTATAGCGACGGCTTCCTGTTGCATGAGCCTGCCGCATGGCGCAAGCTCGTTCATGTAACTGGCTCTTTCAAACGGATCGAACAGACCGGGCCGTCACTGTGTAGGTTGCCGCATGTCTTACGCAATTGCCTGATCGCAGGCGCGAAGCATCCGTCAGCCAGCCCTTTTGGAGTTGTCAATGCTCGCCATTCGCCTTGCCCTGACGGTACTCGTGACGTGTCTTGGCACTCAAGCGGTGAGCACAGAACCTCTGATCTCCAAATCCTATTCCTATTACTCCGTCAGCGGCCAGACCAGTACCGAGCTGGAGCGTGAACTCTGGCGCAGCGGGCCTGAACTCGCCGAAACCGGAACCCGCCATCCCGGCGCGACCCGGATCAAGATGAGCAGAACAATCAGCTTCGAGGAAACACCGGACCGCTGCCGGGTCAGCAACGTCTCCATCCGGCTCGAAACCAACCTCACACTTCCCCGCTGGACCGATCAGGCAAAAGCTGACCGAAAGGCCAAACTGGTCTGGCTCACCCTGTCCTCCGACATCAAGCGCCACGAGGAGCGCCATGCCGAGATTGCCCGCCAGTGGTCCCGCAAGCTTGAGAACGCCCTCAAGGGCCTCAAGCCGATGCAGGACTGCCCGAGAATGCAGGCAAAGGTCGAAGCGGTGTCGAAGACCATCCTCGAAAAACATTCCGCCGATCAAGACCGCTTTGACCGCGTTGAAGCCGCCAGCTTCGAGCGCCGTATCAAACGGATCCTGCGCTACAAGGCGAGCCAGATGCGCACAGACGGCTGATCCGGAAAATCAATATTCCCGTTGATTTCAAACAGCAAACGGGCCGCCTGAAAAGTACGCACTGAAACAACCGATCAGTGTTTACATTGGGGCCAGGAAATATTGAATTTCCTGGTACTTTGATCTTGCTTAACCCAATTTTGCACTGGGCACTCTTCACAATATTCGCACAAGCATACTGTGGTTACCTGTGGCTCAAGACATACTCATAGTGATTCGACCATGTTTCCCGGCGCATGGAAGCCGCCCGATGCTCCTCCCTCATCGGGCTTGAGATCTGGTGCGCCCACTCTGCCCCGCCCTCCCTCTCCGGGACGGCGGGGTACTTTTTGAACGCTACCCGGAATGACGTCGGGATCTACTGGACGCCAAGCTTCTTCTGAAGGCTGGTCGAGGAGGTGGTGTACTGAAACACCAGCTTCTGATCGGGATGCGCGATCCGCTTGACCGCTTGCGTCATCAGCGCCGCCTCATGGAAGCCGGACAGGATCAGCTTGAGCTTGCCCGGATACCAGTTGATATCGCCAATGGCGAAAACACCGGGAATGCTGGTCTCGAACTTCTCGGTATCGACGGTGATCAGGTTTTCGTGCTGGTTGAGCCCCCAATCGGCGATCGGGCCAAGCTTCATGGTCAGACCGAAGAACGGCAGCAACCGGTCGCAGGCAATGTCGACCTCGCCATCCGGCCCCTTGATCGTCGCGGCGCTCAATTGCCCGTCGTCGCCTTTCAGACCGGTCACCTGGCCGACCTGGAAGGTGATCTTTCCTTCATCGCGCAGCGCAAACATCTTGTTGACGCTGTCGGGCGCTGCGCGGAAATCAGGACGCCGGTGCACCAGCGTCACCGATTTGGCGACAGGCTGCAGGTTCAGCGTCCAGTCGAGCGCGGAATCGCCGCCACCGACGATCAGCAGATCGCGATCGCGGAACTCTTCCATGCGGCGCACCGAGTAGTAGACGCTCTTGCCCTCATAGGCCTCGATACCCGGCACAGGCGGGCGCTTGGGCTGGAACGAGCCGCCACCGGCAGCTATCACCACCGCATGGCAATGCAGCAGCTCGCCCTCGTCGGTCTCGACTTCGAACCGCCCATTGTCGAGCTTGCGGAAACCCGAAACCATGCGGTTGAAATGGAACTCCGGCGAAAATGGCGCGATTTGCTCCATAAGCCGGTCGACCAGCGCCTGCCCGGAAATCTCCGGCCATGCCGGAATGTCGTAGATCGGTTTCTCGGGATACAATTCCGCGCATTGACCGCCAGGCCGATCGAGAATGTCGATCAGGTGGCATTTGAGGTCATAAAGGCCAAGCTCAAAGACGGCGAACAGCCCAACCGGGCCAGCACCCACGATCACGACATCGGTTTCAATCGGGGAAGACATACACTCAATCCGCAAAATAGAGGAAAATCAGGCCTGCCGCTCGGGCACATGCACGACCAGGCCCTCTAGCTCGTCGCGAACCTTGATCTGGCAAGACAGCCGCGAATTTGGCCGGACATCAAAGGCAAAATCGAGCATGTCTTCTTCCATCGGCTCGGGCGTGCCCACCTTCCCGGTCCAGGAATCGTCGATATAGACATGACATGTGGCACAAGCACAGGCACCGCCACATTCGGCCTCGATGCCTGGCACCGAGTTGCGGATCGCGTTTTCCATCACTGTAGAGCCGTTTTCGGCGTCCACATCGAAACGCGTTCCGTCGAATGCAACAATGGAAATCTTGGTCATCACGGCCTCTGCTCATAACACTTGTCTGGTGAGAACTTCATACACGCTGAACTGCATGAGGCAAGGATGAAAACCACGCTGCGACGGCACTACGCAGCATGGCATTCCAAAAAAACCGAATTCTGATCTTCAGAACGAGAAAATCAGCGCGTCAGGCCGACAATGAAATTGTCCGCATCGATAACGGCTTTTGCAAAGGCCGCAACGGCCGCAGCATTTGCGGGCGTGGCTTCGATGGCCTCGGCGCACCGCGCCACTTCGAAGGCCCCCACACCCTTGGCAGCGCCGGCGAGCTTGTGTGCCAGTTCGGCGCGGCTGGCGGTTTTGAGCGTGGCCAGCTGTGTCACCGACTCACGCGCCTGGCGCGCAAACAATGCCAGGACCTCGGCCTCCAAAGCCTTGTCGCCACCGGTTTGTCTGGCAAGGTGAACCAGATCGATCGGCCGGCCTCCCGAAGGGCGCGGCTGAGGGGTTGTGTCCGGTGTCTCGAAGGCGATGTTGAGCGCCGCCATGGCGGATTTCCTTTTTTAGAACATGATCAATTCCAAGACTGGCTCCGAAATCGTCACAAATCCGTAAAGATGTGAGAGCGGTTAACGCAAAAACTTGGCGGCATGGTTAACGGCGCGTAAATGTGGCTTTTGATTGGCGCTTCTGGATCAATTCGGCACAGCGCCGCCCCAGTTTTCCGTGGATTCAGCCACCCCGTCTCTGCTTTTAATTGTGAAATTCAGCCTTCTGTGCCACTAAGTTTAGGGTTTGAGGCAAGGAAAAAGGCCAAGGTCGGCTTGCGGGCACGACACATGTGCAAAAAACGCCATATTGAACATTGGCAATACGGCGCTGGCGGGCCGCGGATTTCCACCTCCATTGAGTAACGAGGCTTGAGTGGCATGAGTAAGAAACCAGCGGACAGAAGCATCGACGAACAGACGTTCGAAGCGCTCGAAGACGCGCTGAAAATCGACCTCGACGACGAAGGCACGGGTGTTGCTCTCGACGAAATCTCGCTTGATGAGTTGGAAACCAAGGTGTCCAACGCGGCCAAGGAGCTCAAGAGCGCGCAATCGGATGCGCCTGCCCAAACGCCGGGCAGCAGCACCGCGCCGCACACGGCTGCGCCTGCCTTTACCCCGGCCGCATCCCTGGCACCCGCCAATGACGACAGCCGCAAGACCACAGCCGGACTGCTGCGTGCGCTGGAAATCCGCTCCAGCCGCGGCGCGCTTCGCAATGCCTCCATCCTGTCGGTGCTTTGGGCGGTCGGCGTACTGGGTCTTGCCAACCTGCTCTATGGCCCTGAAATTTGGCAGATCCGTTCGGTCCAGGATGTTCTGGCGATGCCTGCCGCGATCGGCTTTGCCGTCGCGATCATCGTGCCTGTTCTGATGTTCTTTGCATTTTCCATCATGATGGCGCGGGCCCGCGAAATGCGCTCGGTCGCACGCTCGATGGCAGAAGTGGCACTGCGCCTCGCGGAACCCGAAAACATTGCCGGAGACCGCATTCTGTCCGTTGGCCAGGCCGTGCGCCGCGAAGTGTCGGCGATGAATGAGGGCATCGAGCGCACCATTGCCCGCGCCTCCGAGCTCGAGACGCTGGTTCATTCCGAGGTCAACGCGCTCGAGCGCAGCTATTCCGACAACGAGATTCGGGTTCGCGGGCTTGTTCAGGAACTCGGTTCCGAACGTGACGCCATCGTCAGCCATTCCGAACGCATCCGGGCTTCCATTGCCGGCGCGCATGAGGAACTCAAGCAGGAACTGACCACCGCAAGCGAGGAAATCGCCAACCGGATCTCGACATCTGGCGAAGCCCTGGCCCAATTGATGGACACACGTGCGGCCAATCTGCAGGAACGAACGGAAGCAACCAGCCGGGACATCGAACAGGTTCTTTCCGGCCGCACCGAGGCACTTGTCACGGCGCTCAAGACATCCGGGGGCGAGCTCACAGACGAGTTCGACACGCGCCTGGAAATGCTCAACGTCCAGCTCAACCAGCGCGGCAAGGCGCTGTTGTCCGAATTTGAAACCCGCGCCTCGACACTCGATTCAAGCACAGAAAAGCTCAACGCAGCTCTTGGCGAGCGCGCCAAGCAGCTCAACGAAACACTTATCGCCCGCACCCGCGAGATCTCAGAAAGCCTCGGTGTCGGCCAGCAGGCGATCTCCTCGGGACTTGAGGAAACGCTTGCCACCCTCAACGCGTCACTTGACGAAAAGGGCGCCTCCTTCCGTCAGGCCCTCAAGACCAGCGCGGACGATGCCATCATGGATCTTGATCTGCGTTCAGGCTTCTTTGAAGAAAAGCTTCAGTCCTCGATCGGCAGCCTCACCGCCGCCTTCGACGAACGCGTTGCAGATTTCACCTCTGCGTTCGACAGCCGCGCGGGCAGCCTCGACGGCAAGCTCGGCGAGAGCCTTGCTCGGATCAACGAGACGCTGACCGGCTCGACCAGCGCAATTGACGGCATCCTTGCCGCCAGCCTCGAACGCATCGGCGCAACGCTCGCCGACCGCAGCCAGGAACTGGAAGCCAGCCTGGCATCGGGCACAGGCCGCATCGAGACCGCGACAGGTCAGGCCGCCGACAAGATCGCCACCACACTTGCTGATCGCACCGACGCCATCGACAAGGCACTGGCGATGGGTGCCGAGCGGATCGATTCCAATCTGGCCGAGAGATCCTCTGCCCTGGTCGCAGGCATTGCCGGCCGCGTCACCGATCTCGAAACCGCAATCTCGGCAAGCGCAGACCGCATCGACTCGAGCCTCAACGAGCGCTCGCAGGCCCTGTTTGGCGGCCTTGAAGAGCGCACCAGCACTTTGCAAACAGGTCTGTCGGAAGCCTCCGAACGTCTTTCCGCGACACTCGACGTGGAAGGCAGCCGCTTCAACGAGATCACAAAGGCCGCCGTCGAGCGGGTTGACGAGACCTTCATCAAGGGAACCGAACGCGTCGACGAACGTCTCACAACCATGAACAACATGCTCGGCGCTGGGCTGGACTCGGTCTCAAAAACCATCGAAGGCAAAGCCTCCGGACTTGCGGCGAAACTGCGCGAGGCTGTTGCCAATGCCGCGGTGGAACTCGATGCGGAAGCCCTCAAGGCTGGAGAAACGCTGGGAACGGTCGGCGCTGGATTTGCCGGACGGATGGACGAGCAGGCCCGCGAATTCGCGCGCAAGCTGGATGCCCATGTCGACGAGCGGACCGCAGATCTCAGCGTGCATGCCGAAACAATCGCAAACCGGATTTCCACCGGCGCCACCGAACTGAGCGCCGAGGCAAGCCGTATTGGCGATCTTGTCGAACGGGTTGGCGAAACCGTGGGCGGCCAAGCCGATCGCATCGCCACCACGCTCGATGCCAGCGAAGCACGCTTTGCCAAGCAGGCCGAAGCATTGGCAGCCCGTCTCGAGACCGAGACCGGCGCGATCTCCAACCGTTTGGGAGAGACCGCCGAAACGCTGGTCACCACCCTGGACAGCAAGACCCAGGATATCGCTGGACGCATTGGCCAGACCACCGATGCGCTGGTCTCCGCGCTTGATACCAAGGCCGATGCCATTTCCAGCAGGCTCGCGGAAACCGGCGAAAACCTGGTGTCGCGCACCGGCTCGGTGGGCGAGGCGCTCGAACAGAAGGCGGCTGCCATCGTGCAGCATCTTGTCGAGGCCGAACAGGCCATGGATGTGCGCGCAACGCGTGTCCATTCCACACTGGACGAGCGCACCCGCGAACTCAATTCGATGCTCGCCAGCCGTTCGGCCGAACTCTCGCGCGTCATTGATGAGAAGGCCCGCCCGCTGGTGGAGCAATATGTGTCAAGCGGCGAGGAGTTCTCCAACCGGATCACCGAAGTCACGCAGACGTCAACAGATCGCCTGCGCGCAGAGAACGCAGCTCTGATCAACGCCATCACCAACCGCACCAGCGAGACGCTCTCCGCATTGGAGACCGTCAATCAGAGCCTGACCGGCAGTGTCGGCGAACTGCTGAATCGTCTTGGCGTCAGCAATCAGGAAATCTCGAAGGTCATCGAGACCGCCACCTTGACGCTCGGTGCGGCCAATGCCCGGCTTGAGGAAACCACCGGCGAGTTCTCGTCATCGACAGAGAAGGCGGCCGAATTGCTTTCGGGCTCCGCCCGTCTGCTTGACGGCAAGGTCGAAAAGCTCACCGATATCTCGAGCCGTACACTCAATCAGGTCGGCGCCATCGCCGGCCGCTTCGACGACCATTCCAAGGTCCTCGCCTCTGCCTCCGATCTGCTCGGCGCGGCACAGTCCAATCTCGCCTCCACGCTTGAGGAGCGCCGCGAAGCGCTGCAGTCGCTGTCGCTCGGCTTGGTCAGCCGCTCGGAGCAGATCGAGGAAACCATGCGTTCGCTCGAGGGCATCGTCGAAAAGGCCTTCTCCGATGCCGACCAGCTGTCGCAACGCGCTGCAAGCCGGCTAGAGGGTGGATTGCGCTCGGCGGCCGAAAACGCCAGCCAATTGCTGACCGACACGGAAAACCGGGCCAATTCGGCTGCCGGCTCCATGCGTGAGAGCGTTCGCGAGGCGATTGAGGACGCGATCGGCCGCTTCGCCGGAGCGACCGATGAGATCCGCCAGTCGGCCTCGAGCATCCGTCGTGAGCTCGAAGACACCCGCAGCGAACTCAAGCGCGGTGCATTCGATCTGCCCGAGGAAACCCGCGAAAGCGCTGCGGCCATGCGCCGGGCGGTGTCCGACCAGATCAAGGCTCTGCAGGAACTCTCGCAGATCGTCGGCCAATCGAGCCAGCAGGTCGAGGTTCGCGAGCCCCGCCAGGTGGCACGCGCGGCATCCGCTCCGCAACGTCAGGCGGCACCGGCGCCGGTACGCCGGGATCCTGCACCGGCACCACGGGCGGAAGCCCCTGCTCCTGCCCAGCGCGCGCCTCTGCGCGGCAGCCTCGAGCCTGCCGCTGCATCAGCCGCGCCCTCCAAGAGCCAGGGCTGGGTCAGCGATCTGTTGCGTGCCGCATCCCGTGAAGAGGAAGCCCCGGCGCGCCAGGCAGCGCCTGCCCGCGCGCCTGAGCGCAACCCGCGCCATGTGGTCGAATCGCTCAACTCGCTGTCGGTCGACATCGCCCGCGCCATCGACCATGACGCATCGGTCGATCTGTGGCGGCGCTATCAGCGCGGCGAGCGTGATGTCTTCACCCGCCGGCTCTACACGCTCAAGGGCCAGCAGACCTTTGACGAGATCAAGGACAAGTACGGCCGCGAGCCCGAGTTCCGCTCGGCTGTCGATCGCTACATTGCCGATTTCGAAAAGCTGCTCAGCGATGTTGCGCGCAATGACCGCGACAACATGATGACCCAGACCTACCTGACCTCTGACACCGGCAAGGTCTACACCATGCTGGCCCATGCCAGCGGCCGCTTCGGCCGCAGCTGATCAGGCCTGCCACTGTAAGCACATCTGAAAGCCCCGCTTCCGAGCGGGGTTTTTTGTACCTGGACGAACAAGACGCAATGTTTCTGTGGGCCGGGATAACTGCATTGCAACTGCGGGAGCAAACTCCGCCAAGTCCAGCGGCACAGGTAAACCTTCATACAGGTGGCACTGGGTGCCTGGGTGTGAATTGACGGTGCAATGCCCGGGCATTGGTTCGAATCTGGCCTGTGTGCGGCCTTTGCGACTGGCATCCCCACACCACAGTTTCGGTGAGTCGGGCTGTGTAGTACCATCGCGTGCTGGTCCGGGTGGGCGAGTGGCCCCTGCCTCCCTGCCACTACATTTCAAAGGGCTTTGATCTTTTGTTCATCATGGCCGCTGCCGGGCTTTACGCTTCACTCGCAAGGATGTTGCTAGGCGCCGATCCAAAACGGAGGATCATCCCATTCCTGTTTTAGCCTGCATTGATATCGGGGATCGCAGTGTTTGCAATCCAATTCTCGATCGATGTCGGCTGGTGGACCGGTCATTTGAGGACCTGGACCGGCTGAGGTTCATACCGGCACCACGAAGGAGACCTGCCTGTTCGGCCGGCCCTGTGGATGACCGGCATTATCTCTTGAGAGTGGGCCGAAATTCGCAAATCCGGCAGGCAGGCTGGCCTCCAAACACCGTTCCGGGGACCAGCGCACTGGTCCCCGCAATGTAGGTGGTGGGAGTCAGTTCACGGGAGGCGTGCCGGAAGAAGGTTCTTCTGCAACTGGTGCGTTGCTCTGCGACCCTTGTAAGATGTCAGTTTGCTCCGCCTCCGCGCCGCTGCCGTCAGCCGAAGAATTATCGCAAGCGGCGAGACCGGTCAGCGCAACGGCAAGAACGGAAGCCTTGACGAGCCCGGCCATTGGATGGTTTTCCATACCATCAGCGCCTACTGTCCGCTAACTGCGGCATATTCTTCTGCGGACAGATCACCGCTTCCGTCGACATCCGCAGACCTGAAAGCGTCTTCCGATGTTTCAGGCATTGCAACCGCAACTTCCTCCCAGCTCAAGGCCCCGTTCTGATCGGAGTCAACGGCTGAAAAATCCGCGGCCTGTGCGAAAGCGGGAGCCGAAAAGCCGAGGATGGCGAGTGTTACAAGAATGCGTTTCATTGTGTCTCTCCTGTTTGCTGGCGGAATGCCAGTCCTTGTTTCCGGGTCCAATCCTTGTTCCGGACTGATGACCCGCAAACAACAGTAGGGCGCCAATGAAGGCTTCAATTCGGCCATTAAATGTCCAAAAAATGCAAAAGACAGGCAGACGGTAAAATCTTATGAAAAGCTGAAACATGACTCAAATACATTTTCACGGAATATTACTATTCTCGTAAATATGAGGCATTCTTTATTAATAATAAATATATTTCGTGATGACATAATGCGTGTGCAAGGCCGCAAGACGACAAAAATTTAAACTTAATCTTGCAACCGGATTCCGGTTGCATTTGACCTTGATCTGATTGACCTGCACGCCGACCGCCGCTGGCTAGCCGGTCCGTTCGAACGGGTAGACCCGCTCATCGTCACAGCTTGCAGATTGCGTCATTTTGCCCTGACCGCAATCACTGTTTCGGACTTCAATTGGTGAGAAAGGTTCTTACGTCGGGGTCGCGTGGGCCCGGACATTCCGGCGCCTGCGAGAGATCATGCATTGACCCTGAAACCGCTTCGGAAAGTGAAACACATGGCACTGGCAATTCCTGCATATCTGGCAATCATCGGCTTTCTCGGCTGGTGCGCATGGCGCGGTGGCGAAACCGAGAAGCTCATGTTTGTCGTCAATCTGGCCTTGCTGTGGATCAGCGCGATCTGGCTCTTTGGCTATCCGGCTTTGATCGGCCCCGCCGTTTTGGCCGCTGCGAGCTACTTGCTGTTTCTGGTGATTTTGACTTCGTCGGACCTGAAGGTGCCTGTGGCAGCAACCCGGCGCGCAGATGCTCGTCAGGACACCGACCTTTGATACATGCCCCACTCAACCGGGCGACAAGGCACATGCACGCTGCCAAGGCGTTGCCGCGGTTGCTCAATCCGGATCAGATGCGTGAGAGCGTCCAGGTCACAAGATCGGCAACAACTGTCTCGAAGGCCCGGTCAAGCGCGCGGACATAGGCGGCGTTTCCGGTGCCCGTAACAGAGGAGTTCCCGCGGAAAACTCTGGTCGCAGCCACCACACCATTGCGGTCATTGAGCACCTTGGCGGAAATTTCCACCACCGCCTGCTCGCCTGCATCGGCCCTGATTTCGAACGACCGGATTGCAGTAATGATCTTGAAGTCGATCGCCAGCCCCTCGCCCGGACGGCCGACACCACCGACGCGACCGGAATTCTCGAACGCCTGAACCAGCTTGTCCTGAACGATTTTCGGCAACCGGTCCGACCATTGTGAATCCGCCAGATACTGGATTGCCGAGGGGGATGGCCGAATGACGATCTGCTCGCTGTCGAGCGCTTTCAGAGCAGTTGGCTCGCTGATCAGGATCTGGCGGTTGCGTGCGCTGTCTCCCGTGACGGCAGGAGCCGGAGACAAGCCATAGGTGTCGGGCGGCGTGGAGCCTCCGAGGCCACCGCCGCAGCCGGCCAGCACCAAGAGCAATGTGATGGCAACAATCAGCCGAGCCGGTTTCAAACGCATTCCACTTCCCCGCCCGGCCTCATGCCGCGCTGCAAACATATTAGCGCAGTCTTGCGTAGCACGCCCCAAAGAGTCAACGCCGTGTCCGCCCGTCATACTGTTTGACCGTCTCGCCCCCGAAGAGGAGCCGCTGCGGGTCACGCTCGATGCTTGTGATCGACTGCTCGATGCGCTGGATCGAGCGACGGGCATCATTGACGAGTGCCTCGACGTCACGCAGCCCGGATCCCGAAAACCTCTGCAGGTTGTCAGCGATCGGGCCGATGCGGGCATTGAGCGAATTCGCCACCTCACGGAACGATTTGAGCGTCTCTTCGGCATCCGCAATCAGTGACGAGGCATCGCCCTCGCCCAGGAAGCCGTCCAGCTTGGCCAGCACGCCATCAACCCGTTCCGACGCTGCATTGAGCCGCCCGGACATTTCCTTCACATCGGTGATGATCAGATCAAAATCCTCTTTGCGCGCGCCAAAGGTCTCAGCCACGCCGCGGGCGTCGGCAAGCGTCTGGCGGGCATCGGCACTGGCAACGGTGATATTGTCCATCACCTCGCCCACTTTGGCCGGGTCCACGCTCGCAATCACCGCATCGACCTTGTCGAGCGAGGCTCCCGCGTCCGTGACGAATTGCTCAAGAGATTGCGCCGTGCCGCGCAGGGATTCGAGCGTCTTGATGATATCGCCGGAAGAAGCCGCGAGATCGCCGGTGACCTTGTCCACGGAGCTAACGATGTTGCGCACCTGGTCCGGGTCAACAGCATTGATCAACCGCTCCGCGGACCCAAGCGTCCCCTCAAGCTTGACAGACAGGGACTGCACCGTACCGGAAAGGGCCGACACGCTCTTGAGAAACTCGTCAATGCCATCGGCATTGTCGCTGAGTGCTGCGGAAAAGCTCTCGGCGTTCCTCAGCGTCCCGGTCAGCGGCGAGCGTGCCTCCTCGACGAACCCCTCCACCTCGCCAATCACACGATTGACCCGGGTGAGAATCTCATCGGCTGTCGCCAGCAGATTGGTCACGCCGGACGGGTCAGCCTCGATCACCGCCACACCGCTGTCGGAAATTGCCTGATCAAGGATGTTCGGGTTGCTCGGCGTTCCCCCCTGCAGCTCGATATAGGCGGATCCGGTCAGGCCCTGAATTTCAAGGGCGGCGCGCGTGTCGGTGTAGATCGGCGCGTCAGAGCGCACCACCGTGTCGGCAATCACAAAATTCGGGCTGTTCGGATCGATGTTGAGTCGCCGCACGACGCCGTAGGGGATACCGTTGAAGTGAACGGGAGATCCGACCGAGAGCCCGTTGGCAGAGCCCGGGATCCGCACCACCAGCTGCGTTGTGTCGCCGGTGCCGCCATAGCGCGCCATCCAGTAGACGAATCCGAACGCGGACACCATCACAAGCACCGTGAAAAATCCGACAATGGCGTAGTTTGCGCGTGTTTCCATCAGGTTGCTTCGCTTTCTTGCCGGGCGCCTTCGGTCTGCTGCTGCCCAGTGCCCTGAGCACCGGAATTGCCACGCGTCTTCCGCTCGGGAATCCGCCGCGCACGCTTTCCTTGGAAATAGGACTGTACCCAGGGATCGTCAAATGAAAGCATGTCGTCGATGGTCCCATCCACCAAAACCCGTTTCTGCCCCAGAACGGCGATCCGGTCACAAACCGAAAACAGGCTGTCGAGGTCGTGGGTCACCATATAGACGGTCAGGCCCAGCGTGTCGCGCAACTGGGCGATCAGCTCATCAAATTCCGCTGCGCCAATCGGATCAAGGCCCGATGTCGGCTCATCGAGGAAGACCAGATCGGGATCCAGCGCCAGTGCCCGCGCCAGGGCCGCGCGCTTGATCATGCCGCCCGAGAGCTCGGAGGGGTACTTGTCCGCTGCGTCCGGCGCCAGGCCAACCATATCGATTTTCAACTCTGCCAGTTCATCCATCAGTTTCACCGGCAGATCCAGATATTCGCGCATCGGAACCTGAATGTTCTCGCGCACCGTCAGTGCCGAAAACAGGGCACCATGCTGAAACAGCACACCCAGACGCATGTCGAGGCCGATCCGGGTTGCTTCATCAACGGTGTCGTAATTCTCGCCAAGAATGCGGATCACACCCTTTTGTCTTGGAATGAGCCGCAGGATCGAACGCATCAGCACCGACTTGCCGGTGCCCGACCCTCCGACAAAACCGAGAATTTCACCGCGATACACATCCAGATCGAGATGATCGAGCACCACGTTCCGGCCAAAGGCCACACAGATGTCACGCACGGACAGGATGACTTCGCGGTCGGCCTCGGTGTGCTTTTGGGGTGCGCGCATCTTGTCCAGCCTCAAAAATCAATTGCAGCGTAGAAGATCGCGAAGAGCCCGTCGACCAGGATCACAACGAAGATCGATTTGACCACCGAGGCGGTCACCCGCCGGCCGAGCGATTCGGCGCTCCCGCCCACCTTCATGCCTTCCACCGACGCGACAATGCCGATGATCAGGGCCATGAAGGGAGCCTTGATCATGCCCGATGCAACTGTGGTCATGTCGATCGCTTCACGCAATCTGGATGTGAAGACATCAGGGGTAATGCCCGAATAACTCCATGCAACCGCCGCAGCTCCCGCCAGCGCCGCGAAATTCGCCACCACCGTGAGCAATGGCAGCGCCACCGTGAGCGCCACCAGCCGCGGAAAAACCAGAACGCCAACGGGGTTGAGCCCGATCACCTTGAGCGCGTCGACCTCCTCACGCATTTTCATCGACCCGATTTCGGCCGTGATGGCACTGCCGGAGCGGCCTGCGATCATGATTGCGGTCAACAGCACCCCGATTTCACGCAATTGCAGAATTCCAACCAGATCGACGACGAACACCTCCGCCCCGAAATAGCGCAGCTGAAATGCGCCCTGCTGGGCGATGATCGCGCCGATCAGAAAGCTCATCAGCATGATGATCGGCACGGCTCGAACACCCATGTGATCGATCTGGGTTACAATCGCGGCGGGAGAAATGCCCGCAGAGCGGTCGAGTTTCAATTGCGCGCCGCGGACCGCCGACCCGAGGATGTACATTGACGCAATCAGATCGTCGAACAGCTCGTAGAGGGCGCGCCCCACAGGAGCAAAAATCCGCTGGAACAGCGGCGCCCGCTCGGTTGCCGCAACCTCAGCCCGGTCGGCGGGATCGGGAATCGCCGAAAGCAGCCCGGAGACGGGCTTTGAGGCTCCCTCGATTTCAACCGATGCGCCCTGGCCTTTTGCCACAACCATCGTCTTGCGGACCAGCCATGCGCCTGCGGTGTCGAAATTGCTCAGATCCGACAAATCAATGACCAAGTCCGCGCCGGAAATCTTCTTCTGAACACTGAGAAGTTCCCCATAGACCCCGGCAATTGCAGCATGCCGCCAGTCCCCCCACAACGCCAGCCGCTGGCGCCCGCCGGAAACCTCGAGCGAAACCCGCGGCGACGCGTAAGCGCCGTCAACCTTCGGAGCAGCATCTGCCCTTGTATCTTTTTGCGGTTCGGTCAACATGTTCCACACATAGCGGCTCGCACCGGAACTGTCACCGCACAGCTTCTTGATATGCAGCCGCCAAGCCCGCCAAATGCCATGTTTTACGGACACAGTTGCAATGCCAAGACAGCTCCACGCCCGAATCGACAGTTTCCCGCTCGCCAAGGCGTTCAACATTTCCCGCGGCGCCAAAACCGCTGCCGATGTGGTCACTTGCACAATCAGCGAAAACGGCAAACAGGGACGCGGCGAATGCGTGCCTTACAAGCGCTATGGCGAAACCGTTGAAGGCGTGCTTGAGGCGATTGAAGCCTATGCCGGAGCGATTGCCGGCGGCGCAAGCCGTCAGGATCTGCAGACAGCCATGAAACCAGGAGCTGCACGCAACGCGATCGACTGCGCGCTGTGGGATCTCGAAGCCAAGCTCAGCGGCCAGCGCGCCGCCGTCCATGCCTGCAAAATCCTGCCCCGGCCCCTCCCAACGGCGGTGACGGTATCGCTGGGCGATCCGGCGGACATGGCCGACGAGGCCCGGGCCCATTCCTCCCAGAAGCTGCTCAAGGTCAAGGTCGGCACCTCCGATGATCGCGCCCGAATGCAAGCGGTGGCGAGCGCGGCACGCGGTGCGGAGATCATTCTCGACGCCAATGAAGGCTGGGATGAGAGCAACATCCGCGAGCATCTGCTGCTGGCGGCCGAGCTGCATATCTCGCTGATCGAGCAGCCCTTGCCCGCCGGCAAGGACGAGATTCTTGCCCATATCCCGCATCCGGTACCGCTGTGCGCGGACGAAAGCGTTCACACCATTGCCGATCTCGACAAGCTCGTCAGTCTTTATGACGCAATCAACATCAAGCTCGACAAGACCGGCGGCCTGACCGAAGCGCTGCAAATGCGCGACCGCGCCCGGGAACTGGGCTTTGGCGTGATGGTCGGCTGCATGGTCGGCACCTCGCTGGCCATGGCCCCGGCGGTGCTTCTTGGGCAGGATGCCGATTGGGTCGATCTCGACGGCCCGCTGCTTCTTGCCAAGGACCGTTCGCCCGGCCTGTCCTATTCCGGCTCTCTGGTCTCGCCCCCCTCGCCCGAGCTTTGGGGCTGACGGCGCAAAACCCGCCGGATTTGAAGCCACATCGATTGTCTGCGAGGCCAAACGACAGCTTGTGGTAAATTTGCACGTTACAGGATTTCCCACACGCCCCTGCTTGGGATAGAAGGGACATCGAAATCGATCTTGCCGAGGGGGAATACCAGCATGAAACTCGTTCGTATTGGGCCGAAAGGCGCTGAAAAACCTGCAATCGCGACCGAATCCGGCTTTGCCGATCTGTCGTCGGTGATCTCCGACATCACACCGGAAACGCTTGCGGACCTGCCTTCTGCGCTCAAGGGCGTCGACCTTTCCAGCCTGCCTGCCATTGAACCGGGCCGGTTCGGTTCGCCGATTTCGCGCACCGGGCATTTCATCGCCATCGGCCTCAACTACGCCGACCACGCGGCTGAAAGCGGAATGCCGATCCCGGCTGAACCGGTGGTGTTTTCCAAGGCCCCGAGCTGCCTTTCCGGTCCCGATGACGATGTGGTTCTCCCGCAAGGCGTCGAAAAGGCCGACTGGGAAGTCGAGCTGGCCGTTGTGATCGGCCGTGAAGCCGATCATGTCAGCCGTGCTGACGCGCTCGATCACGTCTTCGGCTACATGGTCTGCAACGACGTTTCCGAACGCGCCTGGCAGATCGAAGGCACCGGCCAATGGATCAAGGGCAAGAGCGCACCGACCTTCGGCCCTGTCGGCCCCTGGCTGGTCACCGCCGACGAGGTCGGCAATCCGCAGACGCTGGACATGTTTCTCGATGTCAACGGCAAGCGATGCCAGACCGGCAACACAACGACCATGATTTTCGCCATCGACGAGATAATCTCCTATCTCTCGCGCCACATGGTGCTGATGCCAGGTGACATCATCACCACCGGCACTCCTCCCGGTGTGGGCATGGGGATGAAGCCGCAGACCTTCCTCAAGGAAGGCGACACCATGCGCCTGGGGATTGCGGGGCTGGGCGAGCAGAACCAGAAGGTGGTGCGGCGCAAGGCCTGACAAGGGCCGGACATCGCAGCCAGATCACCACCAAATTGCTCCGACAGGATACCATCCGAAAATGACCTCCAAAGACGCCAAGCGCGGCAGCGATCCCAAACCCTCGAGTGGCGATCTCGACGAGAACGCGTTGTTCTACCACCGCTATCCGCGGCCGGGAAAACTCGAGATCCAGGCCACCAAGCCGCTGGGCAACCAGCGGGATCTGGCGCTGGCCTATTCGCCGGGCGTGGCGGCTCCCTGTCTGGCCATTCGTGACAACCCCGACGCCGCAGCTGCCTACACCTCGCGCGCCAATCTGGTTGCCGTGGTCTCCAACGGCACCGCCGTGCTTGGCCTGGGCAATATCGGTCCACTCGCCTCCAAACCGGTGATGGAAGGCAAGGCGGTGCTGTTCAAGAAATTCGCGGGCATCGATGTTTTCGACATCGAGATCGATGCCCCCGAAGTCGATCGAATGGTCAGCGTCATTTCCGCTCTGGAACCGACCTTCGGCGGCATCAATCTCGAGGACATCAAGGCGCCCGAATGTTTCGAGGTCGAGCGGCAGTTGCGCGCGATCATGGAGATCCCGGTTTTCCACGATGACCAGCACGGCACCGCAATCATCGTTGCCGCGGGCATTCTCAACGGCCTGGAACTGGCCGGAAAATCGCTCACCGACGCCAAGATCGTCACCTCGGGTGCGGGAGCCGCAGCACTCGCCTGCCTCAACCTGCTGGTCGCCCTTGGCGCGAAACGTGAGAACATCTGGGTCCATGACATCGAGGGCCTTGTCTATGAAGGCCGCGAAGTGCTCATGGACGAGTGGAAATCGATCTACGCGCAACCCAGCGACAACCGCGTGTTGAGCCAATCGATCGAAGGTGCCGACGTGTTTCTCGGCCTGTCCGCCGCGGGCGTTCTCAAGCCTGAAATGCTTGCGACCATGGCGGAAAAGCCATTGATCATGGCGCTCGCCAATCCTTCACCGGAGATCATGCCCGATGAGGCCCGCGAGGCCCGGCCCGACGCGATGATCTGCACCGGGCGCTCGGACTTCCCCAACCAGGTCAACAACGTCCTGTGCTTCCCCTATATTTTCCGCGGTGCACTTGATTGCGGCGCACGCACCATCAACGAAGAAATGAAGATGGCCGCAGTGCGCGCCATTGCCGAACTTGCGCGCGAGGAACCCTCCGACATCGCCGCACGCGCCTATTCCGGCGAGACCCCGGTGTTCGGACCCGAATATCTGATCCCCTCGCCTTTCGACCAGCGTCTGATCCTCAGGATCGCGCCGGCTGTCGCCAAGGCCGCCGCCGACTCCGGTGTGGCGCGGCGACCGATTTCCGACATGGAAGCCTATGTCGATCAGCTCAACCGGTTCGTGTTCCGCTCCGGCCTGATCATGAAGCCGCTGTTCACCGCCGCCAAGGCCGCGACGAAGAAGCGGGTTGTCTTTGCCGAGGGCGAGGACGAACGCGTGCTGCGCGCAGCCCAGGTTCTGCTTGAGGAAGGCATTGCCGAGCCGATCCTGATCGGCCGTCCCGGCATCATTGAGAACCGCTTGCAGCGCTTCGGGCTGAGAATTCGCCCCGATGTCGACTTCCAGGTCACCAATCCCGAAGACGATCCGCGGTTCCGCGATTATGTCGACGAGTATTTTTCGATCGTCGGCCGGCTTGGCGTGATCCCGGAGGCTGCGCGAACAATCGTACGCACCAACGCCACCGTCATTGGCGCTCTTGGCATCAGGCGCGGCGAGGCTGACGCCTTGATCTGCGGCCTGGAAGGACGCTATGCACGGCATCTGCGCGATATCTCGCAAATTATCGGCAAGCGCGACGGCGTCGCCGATTACTCCGCATTGAGCCTGCTCATCTCTCAGCGTGGCGCGACCTTCTTCACCGACACCTATGTGTCGCTGAACCCATGTGCCGAGGAGATCGCCGAAACCACGATCATGGCCGCGCATGAGATCCGCCGTTTCGGGATCACACCAAAGGCGGCGCTGGTCTCGCATTCGAATTTCGGTTCGCGCGATTCCGACAGCGCCAGCAAGATGCGCAAGGCGATGCAGATCATTCACGCGCTTGCCCCGGAGCTGGAAGCGGATGGCGAAATGCATGGCGATTCCGCCATTTCCGAAGCCCTGCGCAAGCGCGTGATGCCCGACAGCAGTCTGAGCGGCGAAGCCAATCTTCTGGTGTTTCCAAATCTCGATGCGGCCAACATCGCACTCGGCGTGGTCAAGACCATGACTGAGGCGCTGCATGTGGGCCCGATCCTGCTGGGTTCGGCCATGCCTGCCCACATCCTGTCGCCATCGGTGACCTCGCGTGGCGTGGTCAACATGGCGACACTGTCGGTCGTCGAGGCCTCCTTCCCGGAGTAACGCATGTGCCGTTCACAGGGCTTCGATTGAACGACAAGCCGAATACAGTGTGCCCGGGCTTCCTTACCCCTTCGAGCCGGTCCTCTTAGGAGCTACGGCGCTATCACCCGGCTCCGCGCCCCGGTTAAGGTAAACAAACGGTAGAGATTGGCGCGATCATGATTGACGGCTAATATGGAGCTTGTCGCGCCAGATGGTGTTTGCCAGCCGGCGCGCGCGTAACCGCGTAATTGTCTGGAGTTCTCCATGCGCCGGATCTGGTTCCACAGCGCCCTTGTCGGCCTGGCCTTGACCCTTGCGGGCACAGCGGTGGCTGAAGCTTCCGATGTCTGCACACGGCTCAAGGCTCAAATGGCAAGCACCTCATCGCAGTCCGGCTTCTCGTCCAAGTACCGCCGCTATGCCGATGCAGTGGAGAAGCAGGCACAGGAGATGAGAAAGCTTCGCGCCGACCTGGGCCGCTATGGCTGCACCACCGGCAGCTTCATCGTTCTGAGCGGCAGAAACGCCAAGGCGTGCGCCAAGCTCACCGCAACACAGACCAAGATGCGGGCCAATCTTTCCGCTCTCGAGCGCAAGCGGGATTCCTATTCCGAACGTGACAACAGGGCTGCCAAGCGCCGCATTCAGGCAGCTTTGAAGGCCAATGATTGCGACGGTCGCCGCGCCGCTGTTCATGCTGCTGCCCTCAAGGGGCAGAAGGACGCAAAACGCCGCGGGCAGCAAGGCAAATCAAGCATCGTTGCTGTTCTGAGCGGCACGGATGCAACCCAGAGCGCGCCAGTCCGCGCACGTCGTTCCGTCAAGGTGGGCACGCAGGGCGCGCGTATTGTCGTGGAGCCGCCCGCTGCGCGCGGCGGGAACTACCGCACCCTGTGCGTGCGCAGTTGCGACGGTTTCTTCTTTCCGGTTTCATCGGCTGCCTCACCTTCGGACTTTGCCCGCGACGAACGCACCTGCCAGATGATGTGCCCGGGCACCGAAACTGCGCTTTATGCCCACTTTGCGCGCAGTGAGGAAAGCGAGGACATGGTTTCCGTTCGAACCCGTACGCCTTACACCGATATGCCGAACGCCTTCGCCTACCGCAACACCGACGCGCCAATGAGCAAGGCCTGCAGCTGCAACATGCGCGCCTTCCATCAGGAAATGATCCGCCGTGAAGCCATTGTGAACGGCACCGCGAGACCCGACGCGCCGGTGACAACATGGGTGCGCCCATTCAACCGGCCCGACCCCGGCGAAGATCCGGAAACGGCGCTCAATGCCGAGTTGCGGCTGACCACGGAAGATGTCGCAGCCGTGCTCGCAGCCTCGCAGATCGAGCGTCCACTCACGCAGGAACGCCAGCAAGTGCGCATGGTCGGCCCCGCATTTCTGCCCGAGCAGGATGGCGGCCTGGATCTCAAAACCGGCGGGCAGCAGCTGTTCCGGTGATCCCTGTGCGGCTCACGGCCTGACACGGTATCAGGCCAATGCTGCGGATGCGCGCCGCTGCAGTGCCTTGCGGCTGACCAGCGCCATGACGAGACTGATGACACCGCAGTACACGCCCATGGCCGCGATCTGCCCGGGATAGGACACTCCGTGGTCGATCAGCGTTCCGGTAAGCCCCGGCCCCATCGCGGTCCCAAACACCATGAAGGCAACGATCAGCGAACGGATTCCGCCGAGATTTCTGGTCCCGTAGAGCTCGGGCCAGAGCGCCCCGAACAATGTCGATGCAAAGCCGTAGGACACGCCCATCAGCGCCATGAACGCATAGGCGCCCCAGGCCGCATCGGTGAACGCCAGCACGAAGCATGACAGCGACAGCGGCACCAGAAATGTCGGCAGCAGCTTGATGGCCGAGAACCGGTCGACCAGTTGTCCGCTCACCAGTGCAAACACGATCGTCATGCCCGACATCACCGCGAATGATGTGGCGAATACGGTCGGCGCCCAACCGCGCAATTCCGACAGATAGACCTGGTGGAAGAATATGGTCGTGCCGATAAAGGCCGGAGCAAGAACACCCGACATCACCGCCCAGAACAGCGGGTCCCGAACCACTTCGCCCCGCGTCCAGTCCCGCTCAACCGGTGATCCGGGATCGTGCGCCACCGATTGCGGCACCCGCTCGACCTTCATCAGCTGATAGACAAGCGGCAGCGCAACCAGCATCAGCACCAGAGCTGCAACCAGCCAGGACCCGCGCCAGCCGAGAAGCGCCGCAATGGTCACGAAGCTGACGGGAAACACCGCCTCGCCGAGATTGACGCCGATGGTGGTCAGCGACACGGCTCGGCCGCGCTGGGCGGCGAACCAGCGCCCCATGGCCGTCATCGCGATGTGGGTGAACATCCCCTGCCCGAACAGCCTGAGCAGATAGATCGCCAGCACCAGAAGGGCGAGCGAGCGCGACCAGGCCATGATCACGCAGGCAAGCGCCAGCATCGGTGCCGACAGAAGCACCGTCGCCGAAACGCTGATCCTGTCAATGATCTTGCCCACCTGCGGCAGCGAGGCAGCGCTGGCGAGCGTCGCCAGCATGTAGATCGCACCGAAATCACCATGGCTGAGGCCATAATTCGCGCGGATCTCACCCGCCGACAGCGAGATGAAGAAGGTCTGCCCGAAGGACGAGAAGAACGTCAGCAAAAACCCGCCGGCGACCCAGCGGGCATTGTCGCGCAGAAAATGGAGGACGGGCATCAGCGATCCCGATACCTGTTGGTGATTGGATACCGCCGGTCGCGGCCGAAGTTCTTGCGGGTGATCTTGACGCCCGGGGCAGACTGGCGGCGCTTGTATTCGGCGATGTAGAGCAAATGCTCGATCCGGTGCACGGTGGCGATGTCATGGCCGCGCGCGACGATTTCCTCAACGCCCATTTCATGTTCGACGAGGCATTCGAGAATGTCGTCAAGCACCTCATAGGGCGGCAGGGAATCCTGATCGGTCTGGTCCGGCCGGAGCTCGGCGGACGGCGCCTTGTTGATGATGTTGACCGGGATCACCTCGCCCGAAGGCCCGAGCGCACCGGGCGGCACGTGTGCGTTGCGCCAGCGCGACAGCGCATAGACCTGCAGCTTGTAGAGATCCTTGATCGGGTTGAAGCCGCCATTCATGTCGCCATAGAGCGTGGCATAGCCGACCGACATTTCGCTCTTGTTGCCGGTGGTCACCACCATCGAGCCGAACTTGTTGGAAATCGCCATCAGGATGACGCCGCGCGCCCGGCTCTGCAGGTTCTCCTCGGTGATACCCTCGTCGGTGCCCTCGAACATCTCGCCAAGCGCTGACAGGAAGCCCTGCACCGGCTCCTCGATCGCCACCGTATCGTAATGACAGCCCAGCGCCCGGGCGCAGGCCTCGGCGTCGGTGAACGAGCTTTCGGACGTATAGCGGTAGGGCAGCATGACGGTGCGCACGCGCTCCTCGCCCAGCGCATCAACCGCAAGCGCGGCGCAAAGAGCGGAATCGATGCCGCCGGACAGTCCCAGCACGACATTGCGGAAGCCGTTCTTGTTGACGTAATCGCGCAGGCCCAGCATGCAGGCGCGGTAATCGGCCTCCTCGCCCTCCGGGACCACCGACATCGGCCCGGGTTTGCAACGCCATGTTCCATCGTCCTGGCGCTTGAAGGTGACGATCGAGACCGTTTCCTCAAACTGGCTCATCTGGAAGCCGAGACTCTTGTCGGCATTCATGGCAAAGCTGGCGCCGTCGAACACCAGTTCGTCCTGTCCGCCGACCTGGTTGGCAAAGACCATCGGCAGCCCGCTTTCGATGACCTGGCGAAGCACCACCTGATGACGGACATCGACCTTGCCGCGATAATAGGGCGAGCCATTGGGCACCAGCAGGATCTCCGCACCGCTTTCGGCCAAGGTTTCGCAGACGCCGAGATCGCCCCAGATGTCCTCACAGATGGGAATGCCCAGACGCACGCCGCGGATCGCAACGGGCCCGGGCATCTCGCCCACATCAAACACCCGCTTTTCGTCGAACTCGCCGTAATTGGGCAGATCCACCTTGTCGCGGCTGGTCACCAGCTTGCCGCCATCCAGCACGGCAACCGAATTGTGCCGCTTGCCATCGTCCGAGCGCGGATAGCCGATGATCACAGCGGGGCCGCCATCGGCGGTGTCGGCGGCAAGCTCGTTGACCGCCTTGAGGCAACTGCGGATCAAGGCCGGCTTGAGAACCAGATCCTCGGGCGGGTAACCCACGATGAACAACTCGGTAAACAGCACAATGTCCGCGCCATGCCGATGCGCATCGGCCCGCGCTTCGCGTGCCTTGGCAAGATTGCCGGCAACATCGCCCACGGTGGGGTTCAACTGCGCAACGGCAATACGGAGAGTATCAGTGGCGGATGTGGGAGCTGTGATCGTCATGGCTTCGGTCTTAACCCGGATTGAAGCGCATGGAAATCATCGATTTTGCCTCAGGGGCTTTGCGCAATTCATCCGGCGACCAGTGCTGGCGTCAGCCACCATCAGTCATCATCATTGTCACGCCCGACCCCGACAACAGCCCCGGCAGCCTTGCCGGTCAGCTTGACGGCGCCCACAGCCCCGCCGACCACAACGGAGCCCGCGCCGGTGACGGTTTTTGCCACCATATAGGTCCCGCAGCCCGAAAGCGGCAGGGAAACAAGACCAAGGGTTGAGAGCATGGCCAGACGGCGAAAGGAAGTGTTCATTCGCGACGTCTAACCGCTAAATCCTGAAGGCGGCGTTAAGCCGGTCAAGCCTCGCTCATCGCTGGGGCCATGGCCGGCGCGGGGGAGAACCGCCACATGGTCATTGCCAGCACACCGAAATCCGAGCTGTCATGGATCAGCCCGGCCTCGCCACCGGGCCCTGCCGCACCAAGTGCGACGTAGAGCGGCAACAAGTGCTCGTCGGTGGGATGATTCTCAACCGCAAACGGCGCTTGCGCCCGGTAATCGATCAGCGCCGCCACATCATTGGCTGCAAGCCTGGCATTCATCCAACTGGTGAAGGCCTCGACCCAATCGGGCACATCGAGTTCACGCTGCCCTGCCCTCAATGCGGGCAAGGCCACACCAAGATTGTGGGTGAAAGATCCCGACCCTATCACCAGCACGCCCTCAGCACTAAGACCTGCCAGCGCCGCGCCCAACCGGTAGTGATGCTCCGGGCCTTGGCGCGGATCGACCGACAGCGACACCACCGGAATATCGGCATCGGGATAGATAAGCTTGAGCGGCACCCAGACACCATGGTCAAAGCCGCGAGACTCGACAGCGCGGGCATCAAAGCCGGCCGCTGCGAGATCGCTGACAATCCGGCGCGCAAGATCCGGCTCCCCCGGCGCGGGATAGTGCATCGCATAGAGTTCAGGCGCGAAGCCGCCAAAATCGTGGATGGTTTCAGGATCGACGTCGGCGGAAACGGCAACCTTACCCGAGACTTCAAAATGCGCACTGGCAACAACAATGGCGCGCGGCCGTGGCAAGCCGTCGGCAAGCTGCTTCATCCATTTGGCCGCTTTTGTGTCGGCAATCACCGTGTCAGGCGACCCGTGCGAGATGAACAGGGCGGGAAGTGCGGTGGATTGGGTCATCGTCGATCTCCTTGCCGAGACTATAGGCCCCGGCCTTCGTTCAAGAAAGACGCTGTTTCCGCCACTCAGCGTTCATCATTTACGAACGAAAACTTCTGGCCATGCCGAAAGACCCGCTTGGATGCGCTCCAATCGGGAGAATGAGGCCGTCAGTGTCCGGAGGGCCGCCCGTGGGCTTTGCCTTCTGAAACTGTGAAGATAATGGGTGGCGCAACCCGCGCGCGGCCCGAAGCTCGCCGGATGATGTCCGCATCCGACAGGCGAAACCTCGCATTCCCGGGATTTCACCCCCGCCCGGATTGCTCCGGCCGCAGCCTGGACAGGCCACGGGAATGGTTTTTTCGGAGTCCGGCACGGACCCTGACCGGCCAAACTGAGCCGCTCATGTCCGCCACAGGCCCGCACCGGTGTTTCTGCCCATATCCAGCCGTGAGGCTGGCATGACGCGAAACCCGGCCCGGTGGCTGGCTTTGCACGCTCCTCAATCAAGGACCGCCCGCCAGCGGAGCTCCGATGGTGTCCGCCTCCTTTCGCAAACTGCCGCACGTTACGCCAGATCCGCAAAAGGCCTTCCTCCCGCCTGGTCCGACACGTTCGCGATCCATCCGGCAGCGGGAGTGCGAAGATGATGGCATGGCGGCGGAGGGTGGGGATAAAACGGGAGCGTTTTCTGTGCGATGGCGCGGCACACACCCTCTCCCCCTTGGTGGGGGAGAATGCGAATTTCAGCAGCTTAGCAACAGCTAAGTGCTAGAAATTCCAAGAGAGGGGGGCTGGTTCGACACCGGAAACTTCCCCCTCACCTGAAAAATCTATGACTTGGCGCTTCGCACCAAGACCATGATTTTTCTTCCTCTCCCACAAGGGTAGAGGAAAAAGACACTCATTCCGCCACCAGCAACCCCGCCGAGCCCTTCTCATATTGCGGCAATCCGTCGGAGATCTCGTAAAAATCGCCCTTGTCGGCGCAGAAGATGTGCTTGGTCATTTTCAGCCCCGACGGTTCGTCAAAACTGCCCGCCAGCACCGAGATGAACGGATCGGACTGGTGCTTCCAGAACAGCGCCGAACCGCAGGTCGAACAGAATCCGCGCCGGGCGAAATCCGACGCCTGATACCAGGTGATGTTGTCCGCCCCCTCGATCTCGATGTTCTCGTCACCCACATTGGTGGCGGCGAAATAAAGCCCCGACTGCCGCCGGCACTGCGAGCAATGGCAGGCGACGACCTCCCGAAGCGGTCCGGTGGTGCGGAAACGGACGGCGCCGCAATTGCAGTGGCCGGTGCGGATTTGGTCGTCTGACATGGGGGCTCCGAGGGGGGTGATTCCGGTTGGACACGATCAAAGCACGGGCGGGGGTTGCTGTGCTACTGACAAATGCTACCCCTGACGGGCGTCATACGCGGGTACCAGCTGTACACTGATAGGTTTGATGCTGGTATCCTCTCAGACTCTCCTATTGAGCACCGATGAGCACATCGGAGCACATTGGATAACCGGAGCACCCACGAGCACCAATAAATCGAAATAAACTACTCAAAATCCTAATATATTTGCCCGACCGCAACGTTCATGAGAGATTGACTTGACGTTATATGTGCAACGATACTGGATCAAATTGCCGATATACGCCGATTCAAATCCCATGAGACGATAACTAAGTTATTGATTTTATTGAATTTTGTTTCTATATTGAAAAACACAAGCGACAACGTCCAAAGTCGTCGCCGCATAACTGCCGCTAGAACCTCCACCCTTCTTGCGGAATGAGCTACGGCGGGTCCAAACCCCGTAGTCCACATAGTCGGTCGCGCGTCCAAACCGCGACACGCCAGCTACGGGGTCCAAACTCGTAGCTGGCAAACTGCCGAACCATTGCTACGGGGTCCAAACCCGTAGTGCCTCCATTTAAAAAAGGATAATAACATGGCTGCTTCACCGAAGACTATCAGCAAAAAGATCGAAGAAAAACAGGCTGAGATTAGAAAGCAGGTCTTTGGTGAGTTACAGAAAGCTCACACTTGGGACCGCAAGACGGCTAAAGGATTCACCACAATCCCACGAACCATGCCGTTGCTGGGCGCAATAATGGATAGCCTCTCCGGTAAGGGCAAACCGGTCTCCACCACGTACTTGGAGCTTTGGTGCAGAAGCAATGATGATGGGTTCGTCATTCTAAGCAAACAGGCAGATATCGCCTTTGCGTCAGGGTTTTCCGGTTTGCGCGGTGTTTCCACATGGAAGGAGCGTGTTCGTAAACTCGAAGAACTTAATTTCCTCATTACTAAGCCGGGCGTTTCCGGAAGTCTCCACTACGTCCAGCTTTGGAACCCGTACATTATCATCAAATTACACAACGGAAACAATACGCTAGGCCTGCCAGCAGACCGCTATAACGCTCTTGTCGAGAGGATGATGGAAATCGGGGCTAAGGATTTTGATAGCTAACGCAGACAACTAAAGTTCGCGTTGCTCACCTCTCCTCCCGGAAGCGCACCGTTTGTTACCTTTCGCAGGCTGGTCACGACAAGTCAGAACGGCATTCAATGGGAGGAAATGGGATCGGCTTCCCCTTCGCACACCATCATACCCGATCCGGTATCCAGCGGGCAAGCGTCCGCGAGCCGGAAGACCGTTTAACTTCGGGAAATTGTTGCTCTGTCAGGAGTCCCTCACCGCGCCGACGCGCGGTGGCTGGATCCCGGATCAGGTCCGGGATGACGGTGGTGGGGTTGGCACTCTACCCTGAGCTTGCCGCAGCTCCGCAAGAAACGCGTCCATATCCAGAGGACCGGTGTCCCCCGACACGAGGCCCGCGTCGATTGCGTGGCGGAGTTCGGCCAATCTTTCTTGGTTCGTAGGATTGGCCGAATTCATCGCAATTACCCGTTCACAACCTGCTTCTGCTCGTCGCGGCCGCCCTTCATGCGTTCGGCCACGAGGAAGGCGAGTTCGAGCGCCTGGTCGGCGTTGAGACGCGGGTCGCAATGGGTGTGGTAGCGGTCCTGCAGGTCCTCGCCCGACAGTGCGCGGGCGCCGCCGGTGCATTCGGTGACGTTCTTGCCGGTCATCTCGATGTGGATGCCGCCGGGATGGGTGCCCTCGGCGCGGTGGATCTGGAAGAAGCTGTCCACCTCCGACAGGATGCGCTCGAACGGACGCGTCTTGTAGCTGTTGAGCGTGATCGTGTTGCCATGCATCGGATCGCATGACCACACCACCTTGCGGCCCTCGCGCTCGACGGCGCGGATCAGCTTGGGCAGGTGATCGGCCACCTTGTCATGTCCGAAGCGGGCAATCAGCGTCAACCGGCCCGCCTCGTTGGCAGGGTTGAGAATGTCGATCAGCGTCAGCAGCTCGTCGGGATCAAGCGACGGGCCGCATTTCAGGCCGATCGGGTTCTTGATGCCGCGGCAGAACTCGACATGGGCATGATCGGTCTGACGGGTGCGGTCACCAATCCAGATCATGTGACCGGACGTGGCGTAATAATCGCCCGAGGTCGAATCATTGCGCGTCATCGCCTGCTCGTAGCCAAGCAGCAGCGCTTCATGGCTGGTGAAGAAATCGGTTTCGCGCAAATTGGAGTGATTGTCGGCGGTGATGCCGATGGCCTTCATGAAATCCATGGTCTCGGAGATCCGGTCGGCCAGCGCCCGATAGCGCTCGGCCTGCGGGCTGTCCTTGACGAAGCCGAGCATCCACTGATGCACATTGTCGAGATTGGCATAACCGCCCTGGGCGAAGGCGCGCAGCAGGTTGAGCGTCGCCGCCGACTGCCGGTAGGCCATGATCTGCCGCTCCGGATTGGGGATCCGCGCCTCTTCGTTGAACTCGATGCCGTTGATGATGTCGCCACGGTAGCTCGGCAGCTCGATGCCGTCCTTCTTCTCGATGTTGGACGAGCGCGGCTTGGCGAACTGGCCGGCGATGCGGCCGATCTTGACCACCGGCTGCTGGGCGCCAAAGGTCAGCACCACGGCCATCTGCAGGAACACGCGGAAGAAATCGCGGATGTTGTCGGCCTCGTGTTCGGCGAAAGCCTCGGCACAATCCCCACCCTGAAGCAGAAAGCCCCTGCCTTCGGCGACGTCGGCAAGCGCCGAGGTCAACCGGCGGGCCTCACCCGCAAAAACAAGCGGCGGAAACTTGGCAAGCCGAGCCTCGGTCGCATCAAGCGCCGCTGCATCCGGATAATCCGGGACCTGCTGGATCGGTTTGTTGCGCCAGCTTGAAGGGGTCCAGTTCTGTGCCATTGTCGTTCACCGTGTTGGCCGGACTCTCATGCCCGGCGGTTCTTGCAGGCAACATGCCCGCGGATTGCTCAATTTCACGGGGCTTATAGCGCTAGATTGACCGGCTGCAAACCCGGCAACGCGAATCAGTTGCCGCCTGCCCCAAACCCCGGGATCAGGCGCGGGTGCCGGATTTGAGCACCGTGTCGAACAATTCGGCTTCCGCATGCGACAGACTGACCGCCCGTGGATAGACCGGCGCATGCCGATCCTCGTGAATGGGGGTGTGAAATGCGTCGGTTTCAGCGACGAACCGGTGCAGCCCTTCCAGCCCGAACTCGTTGAAAAACCCCTGCATCACCGCGTCGAGATAAGACCGCAGGATATGCGACGGGGCCTCGACCGGAGGCGGTTCGCTGCGCGCTTCATAGACATGAAGGGCAATCTGCGGCTCACGCAGCTCCATCACCGCAGGATCGGGCAGTTCGAGATCGGCAAGCGAGATGTCGCGGCGGTGATAGCGGAACTCGCGTTCATCAACGTGACCCAGATTTTCCGCCAGATCGATGACCAGCAACCCGTCGATCGCCTGGCCTGCCGCCGGCTCAGCGGTCAAGAGTGCCGGCATCACCCCGTCCGGAAGACTCACTCCGGGCGTCGGCCCCATGTCAGGCCTGGGCCGCCAGGTGCGCCGCCAGCCCGTGAGCCGCGCCCGGTGCGCACCGACAATGCCCGGACGCAGCGTTGCGCGGTTGACCAGCGAACCATAGCCAAAATAGCCAACCAGTTGCACGCCCCGTGCCGGGCGCTCCAGGCCAATCGTGAATTGCCGGGTTGTCATTGGGTTTCCCTGATTGCGCGGTCCCTGAGACAACCGGTATTTGGCGGTTTCGTCAATGCGGCAACCATGCTGTCATTGCCTTGCCAGCGGCGCCGGTTGCTGCACGCTAGAGCGCCGTGCGTCCAATTGGACGCATAAAGGTCGCTCTAACACTTTGATTTGATGCATGTACGTTATCACTCAATTGAATCCAATTGAGTGCGACATGCATTAGGTCAGCAACAAAGCCATGCCCGGCACCATGATCAACAGTCCGATCCTGAGCATGTCCATGAAGATGAAAGGCCAAAGCCCCTTGAATATCGTGTTCAAGGGCACATCGGGCACCACGGATTTGAGCACGAAGGCGTTCATGCCGACCGGGGGTGTGATCAGGCTCACTTCGGTCACCATCACGATGAAGATGCCGAACCATATCAGGTCGATGCCGTGGGCTGCGGCTATCGGGTAAAACACCGGCACCGTGAGCATGATCATCGACAGGCTTTCGAGAATGCAGCCCAGCAACAGATAGATCACCAGGATGACCAGGATCAGGCTCAGGCGGCTGTCGCCAAAAAAGCCCATGAAGGTCTGGATGTCCTGCGTCATGCCGGACATGTTGACGTAATTGGTGAATGTCAGCGCGCCAAACAGGATGAAGAACATCATCGCCGATGTTTTCATTGTATCGAAAAGCACCTCGAAAAGACCCTTCAGGCTGAATTTGCCCAGCATGACTGTGAGCAGAAGAGCGCCGCCGGCTCCCATGCCTGCGCTTTCCGTCGGGGTGAAGACACCCAGATAGATTCCCCCCATGACAAATGCGAAGAGAAACAGGGCGCCCGCCGAGCCTTTCAGCGCCCGTATCCTGTCGATCAGCGGGAGCTTGTCTTCGGTCGGCAGTTCTCCCTTGAACCAGATGAGGGAAATCCGCACGGCGAGTGCATAGCCGATGACACCGACAATGCCGGGGATAATGCCGGCAAGAAAGAGCTTGCCGATGTCCTGCTGGGTCATGATTCCGTAAAACACCAGGATGACGGAAGGCGGGATGAGAATTCCCAGCGTCCCGCCTGCCGCGATCGATGCCATCGCCAGATGATCGGGATATCCGAAGCGGCGCATGGAAGGCAGCGAGATCCGCGCCATGGTCGCGGCCGTGGCCATCGACGAGCCGCACACGGAAGAAAACGCACCACAGGCAATCACCGTCGCCGTCGCCAGCCCGCCCTTGCGGTGTCTGAGCCAGGCATAGGCTGCATTGTACAGCTCTGCAGCGATGCCCGACTGGACGACGAAATATCCCATGATCAGGAAAAGCGGCAGGACGGACAGGGAATAGTCCCGCCCATAGTCAAAGAACACGGTGCCGAGCAAGGACATCGCCGGCCCGATGCCGATGATCGACGCCACACCAAGCAAACCGGTTATCGTCATGGCGAATGCGATCGGAAGGCCGGAAAAGAGCAGGACAAGCAGAAAGGCTATGCCGACAGGCCAGTGTTCCATGGGCCTACCCCTTGCTCGAGCGCTGGAACAGCGGCTCTACCGAAACAAACAGTGCGGCGATCGCGCTGACGAATGTGCAGACGGAGCAAAAATAAGCGATCGGAGAAATCGGAATGCGAAGCGTCGTCGTCACATCCCCGTATGCCCCGATCCGGCCCGCATGAATCCCCAGTTGCCATCCGATGACCACCAGAGTCACGGCGCTCACAATACCGATTGCAAGAACCCGCCACCGCTCGAGCCATGACGGCATCCGAGCGGTGAGCAGGTCAACGGTTACATGTTCCCTTTCCAGCGTCACCGCCGGAAGGCCCATGAAAATCACCGAGACCAGAAGCAATTCCGTCAGTTCACCTGCGCCGCCCAGAGGGCTGTTGAAGACATAGCGGCCAATGACATCAATGATCGTCATGGCCATCATCACCAACAGCATGATGCCGCCGAGGAAAACGATGCCCCTTCGCGCCCACTTCAACCCGAAGCCGTGTTGAAGCGGCGACGAAGAGGTTTTTGCGCTGGTATCGGTGGGCAGCTTCATTTTGAAGCTGCCGCCAGTTCCGACAGGAACAGCGCCTGCGCCGCCTTGCCGTCAATGCCTGAAGTGGACACTTCGGCAATCTGTGCGTCCACGGCTGGCTGCAAGGCTTCACGCCATGCCGCAAGCTGCTCTTCGGTTGCAGCCGAAACAGCAATCTTGCCCTCCACGGCCTCGCGCCCCTTGGCATCGGCGCGGTCCCACATCTGGCCTGCCAGGCGTGCAAGCGCCTCGCCTGTCACACTGTCGATTTCGCCCTGCTGTTCAGGTGTCAGGCTTTCCCACTTGGCCTTGTTCATGACGATGAAGAAGGATGTGTTGTAAAGTCCTCCCGGAACCGTGACGGCTTCGCTGAGTTCGGGAACGAGCTTGAAGGCATTGACCGATTCGAAGGGAAACAGAATGCCGTCGGCAACACCCTGGCTCAGAAGCTCATAAGCCTTGGACGAAGGCCCTTCGACGGGAACAGCCCCGAGAATGGTCGCAACCTTGTGAACGAAGCCACCGCCGACGCGAAGCTTCTGCCCCTTGAGCACGTCGGGGGATGCAACGTCGCCCTGTTTCAGGAAGATCTGGCCCGGGCCGTGGGTGAACACGGCCAGGACCTTGACGTTGTCATATTCCCCGGCAACCTTGAGCATCTTGTCGTAGGTGTTCCAGTAGGCAACCGAGATCGCTTCGGCGCTGTCACCCAGAAACGGCAGCTCGGCAAGATTGGTCGTCTTGAAGCGTCCCGCATTGTAGCCCTGAACCCCGAACGTGATATCGGCCACGCCATTGGCGGCGATGTCGAACTGCGCTGGCGGCGGCCCGAGCGGCGCCGGCAGAATGGATGTTGTGACTTCCCCCCCGGTCGCCGCGGTGATGTTCTCGGCCATTTTCACAATGACTTCCGAAAACAGGGGATGGGTGGGCGGAAGCCAATTGGCAATCGTCAGCTTGGTTTCGGCAAGCGCGCTGGAGGCAAAGCCAATCGCCGCGATGGCGGTTATCGCAAGCAGTGCTTTTTTCATTGTGAGTTCCTTTCTGTGAAGCCTTCACAAAGCCGACCTCAGTGTTCGGAGGTCACTTCTGAAGCGGTGCACGGATGCCGGCACCTGGTGAAATTCTCCTCCAACCCGGTTCGACCCACCGGCCACATCTGAAGCAGCCACGTCTGTAGAACCATGAAATGTCATACAAGATGCGTGCCAGTCTCATTGCGCCCACCGCGAAGCATGAATGCGCCGCCCGTTTCACAAGCGGCGCAATCCGCCCCGGCCTGACGAAATCCTTCGCTGCCAAGGCCCGGCGGCATGCCATTGCTTGTGGTTTAGGGTGCGCTCATATGCGCTCAGGGCCCGATTTCCCTGCGTGGTGATGTGTGAACATCATCATCTGCGCGCCCGGAAACAAAAATGGTCCCGAGCCGACGGCCCGGGTCCGACGCACAATTAGTGGTCAAATGACTATCACCATCTTCTTTTAAGCATAAAATATCAGCAGATGGGATGAACTGACGGACAGCGGAACTGGCGCTTGCGGGTTTGATGTCTGACCAACAGTCACATTCGTGAAGTGTGGCTCACACCCGCTCGCCGCCCTTTACCCGATAGGTTGGCTGATACATCGTCACCAGCTCTTCGGATGCGGTGGGGTGAACAGCCATGGTGCGATCGAAATCATCCTTGGTGCAACCGGCCTTGAGCACGATACCGAGGATCTGCGCCAGCTCGCCCGCATCATGACCAAGAATATGCGCACCCACCACCTTGCGGTCGCTCGCATTGACCACCAGCTTCATGATGGTCTTTTCCGGCCTCCCCGAAAGCGTCGCCTTCATCGGACGAAATTCGGCGCGGTAGATTTCCAGTTCGTCATATTCCTTGGCCGCTGCCTCTTCCGACAGGCCCACAGTGCCGATTTCGGGCTGCGAGAACACCGAAGTGGCGATCATGTCATGGTCCGGAGAGGTTGGGCGGTCACGGTAGATCGTGTCGATCAGGCACATCGCCTCGTGAATTGCCACCGGCGTGAGCTGCACGCGGTCGGTAACATCGCCGACCGCATAGATGCTTTCAACATTGGTGCGGGAGAATTCGTCAATCAGGACCTCGCCCTTGTGGCCTGTCTTGACGCCGGCGGCTTCAAGTCCGAGGCCCCGGGTATTGGGATCGCGGCCAAGCGCCAGCATCACCTGATCGACGGCCAGGGCCTTGCCGGCCGAGGTATGGGCGATGAGACGGCCATCGGGCCCGCGCTCGATCTTTTCGAAAACCTCGTGCAGAAGGATTCGGATGCCCTTTTCCTCCATCGCCTTGTGCAGACCGCGGCGCATGTCTTGGTCAAAGCGCGAAAGGATCTCCTGGCCGCGATAGATCAGCGTGGTCTCAACGCCCAGACCGTGAAAGATATTGGCGAATTCGGCCGCGATGTAGCCACCGCCGGCAATCACGATGGCCTTGGGCAGCTCCTCAAGGTGAAACGCCTCGTTGGAAGTGATGCAAAGCTCGTGGCCCGGAAGTGCAACATGCGGGTTGGCGCTGCCGCCCACGGCAATCAGGATCCGCTCGGCGCTGACCACCTGTCCGGTCGCCTTGATCAGAACCGAATTGGGGCCGGTCAACTCGGCGCGCGAGCTGATGATCTCCGCCCCGGCCGTCTCAAGCCCGCGGCGGTAAAGCCCCTCCAGCCGGTCAATTTCCTGATCCTTGTTGGCGATCAGCGTTTTCCAGTCGAAGCTGCTCTCGCCGACCTGCCAACCATAGCCGCAGGCGTCTTCGAAATGCTCGGAAAACTGCGAGGCATAGACGAACAGTTTCTTGGGCACGCAGCCGCGGATCACGCAGGTGCCGCCAAAACGGTACTCCTCGGCAATCGCCACCTTCTTTCCAAGCCCCGCCGCCAGCCTGGCCGCACGCACGCCACCCGAACCGCCACCGATGACAAACAGGTCATAGTCAAAATTGCTCATGGCTGGCGATCCTTCAAAACATTATCGGCGGGAAAACCGCCATTCGGGTGTGTCGCGCACGATCCGGCGGCCGACAGCAAGAGGTTTTAGCCAATGAAGGCCAAAATAAAAGCCCGAGTTCGACCCCGGGCTTCAATTTCACCGTCTCGCACGGATTTGTGATAGCCGCGCAAGCAAATTGCGCGGCGGCGAACAGGCTTACTCTTCGACGCCGACCTTTGGCCGCGCACCGATTTTTTCCTGCAACGCCTTGTTGACGTTCTGCGACAGGTCACGGGAAACACCGGACGACCAGATTTCGGCAGATTTGATCAACTCGCGGGTCACCAGCGGACCATTCTCGATCAATTTCTGACCGGCAGGCGAGGTGTAGAAGTCGGTAATTGCCGTGAGCTCTTCTTCGGAAAAAGCCTTGGCGTAGATCTGCGCAGCTTCCCGCTCCAGATCGCCACGCCTGGGGACAATCTTCAGCGCCTCTTCGTCAACCGTGGCGCTGATGATCTCCTGAAGGTCGCCATTGGCGCGAATGAGCGAGACCTTGAGCCGTTCCGCCGCGGTGGGAATGATGGCATCAAACTGGTCGGTCGACTGAATGGCAGTGATTGCGGCGCGCGCAGCGGCCAGATGCGACTCGCTGATCTCCTGCGCCTGAGCCAGACTGCCAGCAAAGACCAGGCTTGATCCGACGATCAACCCGGCGCCGAAACGCTTTAGGCCGGTGTGAATAGACATGTTCGATTTCACTCCTGTTAAGGGTCTGTTGCAAGCAAGGTCCGCGCGCCGCCTGGTGAGGCGATGATCGCGGCGCTTGCCATGTTGAGAAACAATCCGTGTTCGACCACGCCGGGAATTGCAGCGAGCCCGTTTGCGATGGCTTCTGCATCCGGAATGCGGCCAAAAGATGCGTCGAGGATAAAATGGTCACCATCGGTGAGATAGGGCCCATCCTTGTCGGCGCGCTGCTCGATCGTACCGCTCAGGCCCAGCCGTGACGCCAGCCGTTCCACGGCATAGTGGGTCGCCACCATGCCGAACTTGGCCACTTCGATGGGCAGCGGAAACTGCCCAAGCGTATCGACCAGCTTGGATTCGTCGGCAATGACGATCATTCTGGCCGAGGCAGACGCAACGATCTTTTCGCGCAACAACGCCCCGCCGCCGCCTTTGACCAGCGTCAGCGCCCCGTCAATCTCGTCAGCGCCGTCGATGGTGAGATCCAGTTCGGGCATGTCGTCGAGCGAATAGAGCGGCACGCCAAGCTCGACACACAGCCGCGCGGTCCGCTCCGATGTCGGCACGCCATGGACCTTGAAGCCGTCGGCCACCTTTTCCGCCAGCAACCGGACGAACTCGTCCGCGGTTGAACCAGTGCCGATTCCAAGCCGCATTCCGTCCTCGACATGGTCGAGAGCCGCCTTTGCCGCCTGAATCTTGAGTTGCCGGGCATCCATGCCTGCCTGCCATCGTTGTTGATACCGGACCGCCTGTTAGCATGTAAGGCGCGGCAGGCAAAGCCCGCGCCGGCCGCTTGAATGCGCCTGTTCCACGGTAAATCCGCACCTGCAGCGCCCGTGGCGGCGGAGGCGGCTGCGTGAAGCTCGAATTGCCCCTGCACCTGCTGGCTGGTATGGCTTGCGCCCGATTCCACCCGGCCACAACCCCAGCAGGACCTTGCATGACCGAAACGCTTGTCATTTTCGATCTCGACGGAACGCTGATCGACACCGCACCGGACCTCATTGCAAGCCTTAATCATGTGATGGATTTGAGCGGCCACGCCCATGTCGCGTTCGAGGACATCACCTGGCTCGTCGGTCAGGGGGCTCTCGCCATGATCGAGCGGGCCTGGTCCCTGCATGGGCATCCCGCCTCGCCCGAACAGCTCCACACCGCCTTTGACGCCTTTCTTGTGCATTACGCCAACAACATGCCGGGCCAATCGCAGCCCTATCCCGGCCTGGTTGCAGCGCTTGACCGCCTCGAGGCCGCGGGGATGCAGCTTGCCGTCTGCACCAACAAGACTGAAGCCCTGGCGCGGCGTCTGCTCGACCGTCTGGATCTGACTTCGCGCTTTGCCGCGATCACCGGCGGCGACACCTTTGCCGTGAAGAAACCGCATGGCGACCATATCCTGGGCACCATCGAGAAGGCCGGCGGCAGCGTTGGAAATGCTGTCATGATCGGCGACAGCATCAACGACATTCTGGCGGCGCAAAATGCCCGGATTCCCGCCATCGGCGTGCCGTTCGGCTATTCCGACAAACCGGTCGAAACCTTCAACCCCGACGTTGTGATCAGCCACTTTGACAAGCTTGAACCGGCGCTCATCAAGCAGCTTGTCGAGGATGCACGCCCGGTCGGGTGAGCTTCAAGGCACCTCGCCGCAAAAACCGCGACTAGTCCGAAACTGCCGCTTGACGCCAGCCCGCCGCACCGCTTATACCGCCGACACCGTTCGCCCCGGCCTTTTCCGGGTGCAGCATCGGGCGCGTAGCTCAGCGGGAGAGCACTGCCTTCACACGGCAGGGGTCACAGGTTCAATCCCTGTCGCGCCCACCATTTTTCTGTTGATCTTTATCTTGTCGAACAGACTCCGGGCTTTTGCCTTTGAACACCTGTTGCAGCAGAAATTTGATCTCCGATTTCACCATTCCTTAAGGCTGAATGTGCAACATTCGGGTGTGGGCTTCCTTCCGGGGAGAGCATGACGCGTGCCCACAACGGCTGGTTTGATCAGATCTGGTCCCGGCATGTCTCATAAAACAACCCAGACGGCATCAGCCGAAAAACCGTGCATCGATCTTGATAACGGGATTTGCAGCGCTGATCGGACGACGGGCACTGTTGAGAGTTCGCGTAAGGAGTTTGGCTGTGGCTGCAAAGAAAAAAGACAAGGACAAGGACGACGCACCCAAGAAAAGCCCGGGCATCATGGGCCTGGTCTCGAAGCTCCTCGCCGTGTTCGCAATCCTTCTCGCGGCGGTGTTTTTCGCATCGATGTATGATGTTGGCCAGATGGGCCTGCATCACACCATCAAGGGATTTGCCGTTGCAATCGTTCCAGTGTTCGCCCTTCTTTCGATAGCCGCTCTGTTTCTCAGCCCGAAGACATCGGCCGAAGGCTCAGTCGACATCGCCGAGATCGCAGCGCTTCAGGAGTTTCGGTCCAAGGCTACGTCCCAGATCCTGGCGTTGCAGAACCGGTTGGATTCCTTCTCAGGCCAGGACCTCGAGTCGCTCAAAGCCCGAAACGAGGAACTTGAAGCCCAGCTCGACGCCATCCACCAGGCCGAGCGCGAGAAGGTTGACGGCGAAATCGAAGCCTTGCGCCAGCGCAATATCGAGCTTGAGGAACAGATCAAGAAATGGGCATTCGAGGCCGTCGACAAATCGGTCAAGGGCGAAGAAGTCGAGCCGATGCAGGCCGCCTGACCGCCCTCACCCACTGAAAATTGCAGCTAAGGTGTTTCAGCACCATGATCGCCTCCGGCATGCTCCTGCCTGCCGGGGGCGATGTTGCATTTGGGAGAGGCGTTTCAGGCAAACCTCACGCAGCCAGGTCCGCGGGCCCTTCTGCAGTCCATGCGAGGCCCGGCAGATAGCGCCCGTCGACCTTGCCGTCCTTGAGCGCAAACAGATGCAGCCAGCCATTGTCAAACAACGCCCGGACACCGGGGTGCCGCTCGAGCACGTCGAGAATGGCTTCGCGTGGGGCCTCGATCATCACCGAAAGCCGCAGCGGCTCGTGCATCAGCTTTTCACCGTCATGCAAGGTCTGCCAGGGCAGCCCCGGCCTGAGCCGCCCGCTGTTGCCCTCGATCACGCCGATGCCGCCGACCACATTGTGAATGAGCTTGTTGCCGCCGCCGAATACCTCGGGCGCCACCGAAGAGCCGTAATATTGCAGGCTGATCCAGCTCGCCACCACCACCGGCGCAGTGATGATCAGCTCAAGCGTGCCGAAACCATCATCCGCGCGCCAGTCATAGCTGTGCAGGAAGGCTCGCCCGCCGAGATCCTTGCCTGCGGTCGCAGTGCGCGGTGCAGCGATGAAGGCAGCGCAGCCGGCCAGACCCCATTCAGGCCGCACTTCGGCCCAGTTGAGTGCCCGGGCAGCGACGGTTTCGGGCTTTGAACCGGGCAGCTTCACCGCCCGCTCGGCCCGCGCGATCCCGGCCGCCGCCCCCAACCAATCGCGCACTGTCCGGAGTTCGCCCGCGCGTTGCTGCGGCAGGCCGTCATCATAGATGGTGATGGCGTCGGTGGTGGTGTTGTGAAGGCCTGCGACAAACAGCGTGTCCTCAGGCACATTCACGCCGCGACCGGAAAGCCCAGCGCGGGTTTCGGGATCGTTGAGCAGAACGGCGAGCACCCGTGCCGACACTTCACCGGTGTAGCCGCCGCAGGCGCCGCAATGATAGGCGCTGTCATGCGGATTGTTGGCGGCCTGCCCGCCATGGCCGAGCAGAAGCACGATCCGGCCGTGATCTTCGGTCAGGCTCATGGCCTTGAGCACCGCCGCAGCGGTATCGGCCTTGGCCTCGGCGGTCATCCCGCCCACGACCTGCGGAAGCGGGTCAGGTTTCGTTGGATTTCCGCCCTTCCCCAGCGCATCGCGCACCAGCTTCCAGCCATAGAGCGGACCGGCAGCCTCGACAAAGGCAAAGGACGAGACGGCGGCCTGCCGGAACCGGCCCCATGCCCGCATGGTCCGCGCCGCAATCCGCACCTTCTCTTCCGCCGCGGCGCCCGCATAGCCGGTTGTTTCCATTTCCGGGTTCAAGAGCACCGGAAGATGCGCTTCGACCACATCCGATCCATGCGCCTTGTGGGCGATCGGCAGACCGAAGAACCCGGCGAAACCGATGGTTTCGATGCGGGCGTCGACGCTCTCCAGCGCCCGCCGGAACACCTCGGAGCGGACGTCGATGCAGAACGCCGCCTGAAGAGCCGGCCGGGGTTTGATCTCGGAGGCTCCATCGAGATCGGCAATCAGGCGACGCTGATGGCCGCGATCGGCCGCATCCTGCAGGATGGCAAGGGCAATCTGGTTTTGCGATGGGGCAACGGGGGCAGCATGAGCGGCAACGGTTTCCTGCCATATGTCGGCAATGCCGGGAACATGGGCGAGCAGCGCCTCCTCCCAGGTCAGCCGGATAGCCAGCATGTCGGCAAGTGTCTGGTCACTCTTGCCCGCAAGCTCAGCCTGCCAGAGCAACCAGCGTGCATGCTGCGACCAGCCACCAAGATCCATGTAGAGCCGGTGAAACACCGTTTCTGCTGCCGCGTCACTCAGGCCAAGCGCATCGGCCGCGCGCAGGATGGCCCGCTCGGTGGTGTCGGGGGCCTGGGCGACATGGGCACAGAAGCCCGAAAGCCCCGCGATTTCAGGCGTCAGATCATGCATCGCCCAAGCCCGCCAGGCTGCAAAGGCCTCCGCCCCGGGAGCCGGTGACCACAGCGCCTGCCCCCGGTCGAACTGCCCCGCAGCCCAAAGCCCGAAGGTCTTTTCAATCACCGAAGGCCAATCGATGCCGGTGACCTTTGCCGCAAGGTCCGCCACCGTCGGCAATGGCAGGCTCTCATGCTCCGTATCCGACGCCGCTGCGAATGCCTTCAAGGCTTCGATGGTTGCGGGTTTCTGCCGGTAGGCAGAGGCGGAGAGCGCGTCTGCCAGATCCTCGTCGCTGATCCGGCCATCGCGGATTTTGCCAGCATAGTCAGACCGCTTCTGAAGAATGCTGACACCGGCGACGCGCTCAAGCCGCGCCGCAGCGGTGGCCAGATCCTCGCCGGTCTGGCCAAGGAACGGATTGACCGCGACCGTGGCTTCCAGCGGAAAGGCCGGTGGAATGGCCCGCGCTGCGCCTTCAGCTGATTTGAGGATTTCCATCAGCCGCGCCGGACCAATCTGGGACTGTGTGTGAAACATCTCGGTCTCCATCATGTCAGTTGGATCTTGCCGTGCTGAAGCCGCCGATTGCGCGGTCCAGAAGGGCGTTGAGGTAAAGGCCATTGGCGAGATGAACCCGCAAGCCGGAGGTGGCGGGATGATGCGCCCAGAGCGGAAACAGCGCCTGCGCGAAGGCAACCAGGCCGAAGGAGGCGACCGCCAGCACGATCAGCGCCCATTCCAGTTGCCCGGGCACCGGAGCCGCGGGCAGCGCGCCGCCCCACACATGCTGTGCCACGGCCTGGAAGGCGAAATAGGCAATCGCTGTGGCAACCGAGGTCAGAACCGTGCGCTTGGTCAGCTCCCAGGGCGCCATGTCGGCCAGCCCCTGCGCCACCAGATAGGCGACGCCGAAGATCAGGATCGCGCCAAGCGCCAGGGTCTGCGCAGTCTTTGGCCCCAGCACGGCTGCGAACAACACCGCGATCAGAACATAGAGCACAATCGCCACCGCAAAGGATTTGAGCACCGCGCCAAGGCTCGGCACCGCGACCGGCCCGGGCCGCCGCAGGCCAGCTACCGCCCGCACCGCGCCGCCCGAGGACAGAAAGGCGTGCGCCTTGTAGAGCGAGTGTGCCAGAATGTGCAGCAGCGCCAGCGCCCACAGCCCCAGCCCGCATTGGAGCAGCATGAAGCCCATCTGCGAAACCGTCGACCAGGCGAGTGCAGTCTTGACCGCACTTTGGGTCAGCATCACTGCGGCCCCGAACAGTGCGGTAAACCCGCCCAGCATGACCAGCGCCGCCATCGCACCGGGGCTGTATTGAACCAGGCCTGAGAGCGTGATCAGCAGCACACCGCCGGAATTGATGATGCCGGCATGAAGCAGCGCGGAAACCGGCGTGGGCGCTTCCATCACCTCGGTGAGCCAGCCATGAACCGGGAATGTTGCTGTCTTCAGCGCAGCCGCGAGCACCACCAGTGCGATGGCCACGTGCCCGGCGGTGCCAAGCCCGGTTTCGCCCGCCAGCGCCGCAAGACCCGCGATATCCGCCGTGCCGAAGCTCGTCACCAGAAGCCCGGCGGCCGCGACCAGCAGGATGTCGCCCATGTGCCAGACCAGCGCGAATTTGGTCGCCGCCCGCTGTGCTTCCGGTCGCTCCGGATAGAACAGCAGCAATTGCTTGAGCCCCAGCCCGATGCAAACGGTCGCAATCAGCAGGGTCCACAGGCTTGCTGACTGAACGAAGATCAGCACGGCGGCGAGCGTTGCCAGCATCAGCCCGTGAAAGGCCCCTTCCTGCGCTTCGCCATCAAGGTAGCTGCGGCTGTAGCGCATCACGATCCAGGCGATGAAGCCGACCAGCAGCGCCATGGTTGCGCTGACCAGATCGGTCTTGAGCGAAAGCACCGCCGGACCATAAAGGAGAGAGAGCTGCGCCGGACCTGCCAGGATGAACTGCAGCATTCCGCCGCCGGTCAGCGCGAGCGCGGCAAGCGCTGCGGCCTCCGACAATCTGGGCAGACCGCCAGGACGACGGCCCGGATTGGCCACTGCAAATGCTGCAGCCGCCAAAAGGACGATCGGCGCAAGAAAGGACAGTGAAAGGGCAGAAACCATGGCTCTTCTCCGACAGGTTGGGTTCGGAGCGTTTCTAGAGACCGGCAAATCAAAAGAAAAATTGATATTTTAGGAAAATTCGTTCTATATTATGGAACAATATTCATCCTCAACCTGCACCAACTCCGCCTCTTCCGTGCCGTTGCAAGTCTGATGATCCCGCAAGGTCCCAAGATCCCCAAGGGTGAGCAACCGGGTGTGCCGGCCAAGCACCTGCAGTGAGGCATACCCAAGGCCGCCAATCGCGGTCAATTCGTTGGCGTCCGGCACAGAATTGGCAGAATGGCCTTGCCGTTGCGGCTCGCGCTTCAGGATGAGCCGTCCATCAGTTTCTCGACATAGCCTTCGAACGTGATGATCCCGCCTTCCGCCTCGGCCCTTCCCGCATCCCTGGCGGGCAAGGCATCCTGCACCAGATCGATCCGTTTCCAGCTCGGGAACGGCTGTTCGCCCCTCTCGTCCGGAACATAGGGGCTCGGCGCCACCCGCTTGTGCTTGTGAATGTAGCGCGCGCAATTGAGAAAACAGGCGGTCACATCCACCCGCACCAGCATGTTGGCACCGGGATAAGAGGCAAGGTCCGGATCGTCCGTCGACAGCGTGGCATTGCCCTGCACCCGCACCCGGTTCGGCGTTTCCATGTCGATGAACAAGAGCCCCACCTTGGCGGATTCTGAAATGTTGCCCATCGACTTGAACATGCTGTTGCCGTCATAATTGGGAAAGACAAGCGTCCGGGAATCGAGCACCTTGACCAGCCCCGGCGCACCGCCCTTGTAGCTGACCGTGGGTTCGCCGCTGGCACTGACGGTGGAAAGAAAGAAGAAATCCCGGCTCTCGATGAAGGGGACGTGCGGCGGCTCGATCTCGTCGCGGACGATCGACTTGACCACGACATCTGCAAGCCTGACGCTGTCATGCCTGAACTGCAATGCGCGCTGTGCATCTGTGTAGAATTCGTCACTTGTCAGCATTTGAAACAATCCTTCTGACGGGGACACGGCCCCTGCCCGCATGAACGGGCCACATGGCGCGGCCAAGGCAGACAGGGGTTGATGCTCACTCGGCAACGGCCTGCTGAACCACGCCGAGCTGGCCCTCGGCGGCCTCGGCGATGTCACGCGCCGCCTCATTGTCGAACGCCATCACCACGGGACTCGGTTTCTGGTTGAACATCAGCCTGAACACGTCGGGGCGCGAATAATGACCACATGGATCGCCCGCCGCCTTGGCAACCGAGATCATGTCGAGATCGATCTCGGCGATCACCAGCCCTTCCTCATGCTCGTCGAGCACATTGCCCATCGGCGCGCCGTCAGGACCGAAGATGCGCGCAAAGCCGCCGCCGGTGGTCAGGAACTGCTGCTTCATCGGGTTGTCGCAGAGCATGTCGACCATCTCCTGGCTCACCGTCGCGCAAGCCGCGAGAACGAAGCATTGACCTTCTGCCGCGTACATCTGGCTGGCGGAGGTGTTGAGTTCCGGCCCGAGCGCGTAGGCGCCACCGCGGTAGAGGCTGAAGCTCGGCCAGGAGCCGATATGGATCTGCTCGTTCTGCGAATACATGGCGTATTTGTTGAGCGGCTGCAGATGCTCCCAGCAACACAGCGCCCCGACCCGGCCGAGATCGGTCTGCTTGACCACCATGTCGGAGCCGTCGCCTTCGCCGAACACCGTGCGCTCGACATGGGTCGGCTTGAGCTTGCGCCGCCGCGAGATGATCTCGCCATCGGCGCCGTAGTGCCACTGGGCGAGATAGAGCGTGCCGTCGTGCTTCTCGGACAGGCCCATGACCACCTGGATGTTGTTGTCGCGAGCGGCCTTGGCAAGGCGCTTGTCCTCAGCGCTGCCGCGCACGACCGAGTTGCGATTGTAAGGGATGACATAGGGCATGGTCACCGCCGGCGCGTCGAGCCAGATCCACCACGGATAACCGGGCAGCCAGGTTTCCGGAAAAGCAATCAGCTTCGCGCCCGCAGCCGCGGCCTGTTCGATCAGCCCAACCGCCTTGTCGATGCCCGCATCCAGATTGAGAAAGGCCGGAGCGGCCTGCACAGCGGCCACCTTGAATGATCCTGACATGTGTGTGTTCCCTTGTTGTGAATGATGTTCGGATCACCCTGCCACTGACGGGATCGGGATGCTTTGCAGATTGGGCGCATGAACTTGCGATTCCGGGCAGCTCCGAAAAACCGCTTGATTTTCGCCCGGAATGGTCAATCCTAAAGACAAGACAATGGAGGCTGCACTGATCGAAGCCGGCATCCACCTGAGCACGGCGAGCGTGCATCAACGCGACAGGTTTGCGTACTGGCGCGAAGCTGTCTGTGACACCTATGTTCAGCTCGAATGCATGTCCGACAACAGCACCGACTTTACCGGAGAGATCCAGCTCAACCGCATGCCGCGCGTATCGACGTCCATTGTCTCTGGCAGCCAGCAATTGGTTCGCCGCCGGCGGCGCGACATCGCAAAGGCGACCGACGAATGGTTCCTGCTCAGCATCCAGCTTGAACGGCACGGCCTTATTCAGCAATGCGGGCGGATCGCCGAACTCGGCCTTGGAGACTTCGCGCTTTACAGCTCCATCGACCCCTATGATCTTTCGCTGCCCGACGGCTTCAGGCAATTGGTGGTGCAGATCCCGCGCCACGACCTGTTGCAACGGCTGCCCAATGCCGACCTTCTCACCGGCATGACCGTTCGCGGGAAATCGGAGATCGGCGGTCTGGTTCGTGACAGCGTGTTTCGCCTGGTTCAGGCCCAGTCGGCAGTCAATCCTGCCACCCGCCATTGCCTTGAAGACAGCATCATCGATCTTTGCGCCACGGGGCTTACGACATTGCATGGCGCAGAGGCGGTTCGAACCGCAACGGAGCACCGACTGATCCACCAGGCCGACACCATCATTGCACAGCGCATTGGCGATCCGTATCTGGATCGGGCCGAGATTGCAGCGGCCCTGTCGGTTTCCGTGCGCCGCCTGAGTGAAGTGTTCCAGGCAGAAGGCACGTCGGTCGCCTCCAAGATCCGGCAATTGCGCCTGGCCGGCATCGCCTCGGATCTGCGCAATCCGCAATTCGCCGGCTGGACCATAAGCGCCATCGCCATGCGCTGGGGCCTGAACAATCTGCAGCATTTCTCACGCATTTTCAGGGAGAGGTTCGGCGTATCTCCGCGGGAGTATCGTTCCACAAATCCGGACGGGGCCCCTAAATCTCCCATGAGTGCAGGCACCTGGGAGTAGACCGGAAAGCTCGGCAGAGTCCTTCAGCCAACCCCAGAACACCAAGCCCACCGCAACAATCTCGATCAGCGCACAGAGGCTGACCCAGCAAAGATTCAATTGATGCTTTGTCAAAATGCGTTCTATAAAACAGAACCATGTCCATTCTCAACCTGCACCATCTCCGCCTCTTCCGTGCCGTTGCCCGTGACGGAACGCTGACGGGGGCTGCGCGTGCGCTCAACATTTCGCAATCGGCCGTTTCCACACAGATCAAGGCTTTGGAGATGTCGCTCGGCCACGAGCTTTTCGAGCGCAGTGGACGCAATCTGGTGCTGACCGAAGCGGGACGAATTGCGCTTGATCATGCTGAAGAGATATTCCGGACCGCCGAGGACCTTTCGGCCACGTTGAAAATGGCGGGCGGCAAGCGTCAGGCGCTCAGGATCGGTGCGCTGGCAACCCTCTCGCGCAATTTCCAGATCGCCTTTCTCGACCCGATCATCGGCCGAGACGATGTCGAGATCGTGCTGCGCTCGGGCTCGCAGGAGAACCTTTTGCGCGGGCTTGAGGCTCTCTCGCTTGATATCGTGCTGACCAACCTGGTGCCCGCGCGCGATGCTGCCAGCCCCTATCTCGTCCAGCGCCTGGCCGAACAGCCCGTCAGCCTGATCGGCTCGCCCGCGCGCCAGACCGACGGCAGCGTCGAAGACCTGCTTCGCGCCCACCCGCTGATCCTGCCGACACCTGAATCGGCGGTGCGCGCCAGCTTCGATGCTCTGGTCGAACGGCTGGGAATTTTGCCCCGAATTGCGGCGGAAGCAGATGACATGGCGATGTTGCGCCTGCTGGTGCGCGCCGACGCCGGCGTCGCGGTGATCCCGCCGATTGTCGTGCAGGACGAACTCGCATCAGGCAGGCTGATCGAGCTGGCGCGGCTCGACGAGATCCTCGAGGTGTTCTCCGCCGTCACCATCAAGCGCAAGTTCCCCAACCCGCTGATTGCCGAAGTGCTGGCGGCACAGGCGCAAGACCCCTCCTGATGCAACACCGCGGCGGCATGGAATCCCTGCCGCCGCGGCTCTCGGCTCAGTAGAACAGGCTCGGGAGCCAGAGCGCCAGCTGCGGAAACGCGATCAGGATCGCCACCATGGCAAACATCGCCACCACAAAGGGCATCGCCCCGACCATGACGTCATTCATCGACCCCCGCTCGCGGATGCCCTGCACCACATAGAGGTTGAGACCCACCGGCGGTGTGATCAGGGCGGTTTCGAGCAGCACCATCAGCAGCACCCCGAACCACACCGGATCATAGCCGAGCGCCACCACGATCGGCGTCACCAGCGGCGCTGTGGTCAGCAGCATCGACAGCGTTTCCATGAAACATCCGAGGATCACATAGAAGCAGATGATCAGCAGCAGCGTTGACAAGGGTGTGAGCCCCATGCCGGTGATCGCCTCGACCAGCGCCTGGGTGATCCCCAACGTCGACAGCACGAAGTTGAGAAACACCGCCGCCAGGATGATCAGCATGATCATCGCCGTGGTCCGCATGGTTCCCTCCACCGCATCGCGCAGCATGGCGATCGACAATTTGCCGTACCAGGCCGCAAGCCCGATCGAGGCAACCACGCCAAGGGCTGCAGCTTCCGTGGGGGTTGCCAGTCCGGCATAGATCGAGCCGACCACCACCAGGAAGATCAGCATCGGCGGCAGCAGACCCGGCAATGCCGCCACCCGCTCACGCCAGGAATAGTGAATGGTCTCACCACCCCAGGCCGGGCGCGCCAGGCAGAACAGCGCGATCGTCACCATGAAGACCAGCGCCAGCACCACGCCCGGGATGAAACCCGCCAGATAGAGCTCGGGCACGCTGGTGTCGGTCAACAGCCCGTAGAGGATCAGGTTGATCGACGGCGGAATGAGAATACCAAGCGTTCCGCCAGCCGCGATCGAGCCCAGGAACAGCCGTTCATTGTAGGCGCGCTTTTCGATCTGTGGCAGTGCAACGGTGCCGATGGTCGCCGATGTGGCCACACTGGAGCCGGAGGTCGCCGCAAACAGCGCCGAGGAACCGATATTGGCATGCATCAACCCGCCGGGGAGCCGGTTGAGCCATTTCGCCATGCCGTCATACATCTGTGTGGCAATGCCCGCGCGCAGCAGGATTTCGCCCAGCAGGACAAACAGCGGAATGGCAACGAGCAGAAAGTCCGAACCATTCTGCCAGACCATGTCGCCCAGCGCCCGGTGCAGCGGCATGGGTGAATAGAACCAGTTTGCCGACAGTCCCAGGATCCCCAACGCCGCAGCGACCGGAACGGACAACAGAACCAGAAGCAGCAGCAGCGCGCCGATGACACCCATCATGTCCGGATCCCCGCTTCATCTTCGATTGTTTCCCTGGTCGACTTGATACCGATCAGACGGCTGCTGGCCTCGCTCCCGTCACGCCGGAGCCGGGCAATGGCGCCAATCAGCAGCAGAACACCGCTGAAGACGGCGAACAGCCAGCCGATCAGCCAGGGGATCTGCGGGATTGCCAGCGGCACCTTGAGCGGCGTGATCGACCGCGAATTGTATTCAAGCGTATCGGCCACCAGATCCCAGGCCATCATCGCAACAAGAGCGGTAAACCCGGTCAGCAGCGCCAGCCCGAACAAATCAGCCGCAGCGCGCAGCCGCGGCCCGGCAAAGCCATAGAGCGCGTCGATGCGGATATGAACCCGCTCGAACAGCGCAAATGAGAGCGAAAGACTTGTCGCCACCGCGAAGCAGTAGCCGGTGAATTCATCCGCGCCGCCCAGGCTGATGTTGAACAGCTTCCGGCAGATGACATCGATCGTCACCAGAACCGATGCTGCGATCAGCAGCGTGCCGCCAAACCATGCCAGCCGCCGCGCTGTGCCGTGTGAGATGCTTATGAGTTTTTCTATCATGGCGCAGGTCCCCAATGAAAACGGCGCGGGGCGAAAGTTTCAGTTTTCGCCCGCGCCGCGATCCACCATCAAGGTGATGATCGAGATTGTTCCCCAGATTATTCCACGGTCGCGGTCAGGCCAAGCACGGTTCCAACCGAGCTGTTCCAGTTGTCGACGCAGTCCTTGCCGCAACGTCCGGCCCATTTGTCGAGAACCTGCTGACCAATCGGCTTGAGCGCCGCGATATCGGCCTCGGACGGAGTCACCAGCGTCATGCTGCCCTTTTCGCCGATGGCGCACTCGCCGCCGGTGATGCAGGCAATCGCAACCTCGTCTTCGGTGGCGGTCTCCGCCCACATCCGCTCATTGAGCGCAGCGATTTCCTTGCTCATCAGTTCCTGCTGCTCCGGGCTCATGGCATTCCACTTGTCCATGTTGATCGCACCGAAGGCGAGGCCCCAGCCGACGCGCAGGGTGTAGGCATAATTTGCCACCTGGTTCCATTTGGCAGTGTAGGCCGACATGGTGCCGGTAATGCCGCAATCGACAACACCCTTCTCAAGCGCCGGAATGACTTCGGCAAAGGCAACCGTCACGCTGGTGCCGCCAACCGCCTCGACGAAGTCGCCCAGCGTTGCGGAATAGGTGCGGATCTTCTTGCCATTAAGGTCCTCGATCCCGGTCACCTCGTCCTTGCACCACAAGGTCTGACTTGGGAACGGGTAGAGCATCATCAGCTTGGCATTGTAGACATCGGCAAACAGTGTTTCGAGCGTTGGGAAATAGGCCTCGGCGACCTTGCGCTGGGTGCCGATGTCCTGGGTCAGCGTGGCAAGATCCGCGCCGTCAAAGGCGGCGGTTTCCTGTGCGACATAGCCGGGAAGGCCGAAGGCGAAATCGAACACGCCATTCTTGACCAGACGCATGATCTCAAAACCCTTGAGACCCAGTTCGGTCTGCGGCTTGATCTCACCGATGATCGAACCGCCCGAAGCCTCGGAGAGCTTCTCGTTGAAGAACGGGCCTTCATGCTTGAAGTAATTCGACAGATTGCCCCAGGTTCCCACCGCGCGGATGGTGACGGGCTTGTCGGCGGCCAGGACCGGAGCGGCAAACACCGTTGCGGCAAGCGCTGCGGCTGCAAGAGTACGGATCATTGAGAAGTCCTTTCAGTGGTTGAAAAATCGGATTCTGGTACTTGGGAAGCGGAGAACGCGCCGACCGGCGCATATTCGTCGGTGTCGGCAATCAGCATATGGCCCGGCGCATGGGTGATGCAGAAGGCAGGACGCGCCTGACGGATGGCATTTTGCGGGGTCACCCCGCAGGCCCAGAACACCGGAACCTCGCCGTCACGCACCTCTATCGCGTCGCCCCAGTCGGGGCTGTTAAGGTCCTTGATGCCGAGCACGGCGGGATCGCCGGCATGAAGCGGCGCTCCGTGAGCCTGAGGATAGCGGGCGGTGATTGCCGAAGCCCGTTCGACAAGCTCTCGCCGGATCGGCCGCATCGACACCACCAGGCCTCCGCGGAAGGCACCCGCGGGCTGTGTTTCCACCGTGGTGCGGAACATCGGTACAGTCTTGTCCTGAGAGATGTGACGCATGGGGATGCCGTCTTCGATCAGCGCACGTTCGAAGGTGAACGAGCAGCCAAGCGCAAAAATCACCAGATCATCACGCCACAGCGAGATGAGATCATGCACCGTCTCATCGAGCACGCCGTTCCGGTAGACATTGTAGGCAGGAACATCGGTTCGGATGTCGATGTCACCCAGCGCATCAAGGCGCGGGTTCCCCGCCTCTCCCTGCGCCACCAGCGGGCAAGGCCGCGGGTTGAGCCGGCAATACTCGGCGAAATCCAGCGCATCGGCGGCGGGCAGGATCACCAGATTGGTCTGCAGTTTCCCGGGCGCGAGGCCAGCCGTATGGCCGCCATAAGCGCCGCTGCGAATGGCGGCACGCACCGCATCCACCGGCAGGCCCAGCAATTCATGATAAGAGGTTTTGACCGTCATGGCTCTTCTTGTTCCCCGTGTTGCAGCAACCATGGGGACAGAAAAACATTGCGTCAAATTATGCTTTTCGATTGAATGCGATAAATTTTTCTTATGAGGCGAGATTGATGGCCAACTTCACTTTGCGGCAAATGGAAGCCTTTGTCTGGGTTGCAGCACTGGAGTCCTTCCGCAAGGCTGCAACCAAACTCAACACCACCCAGCCGGCGATTTCAACGCGGATCGCAACTCTGGAAGACCAGTTGGGCCAGCAGTTGTTTGTCCGCGACGCAGGTCAGGTGCAACTCACCTCGGCGGGACAAATGTTGCTGCCCAAGGCCCGCCGGCTGATCAGCATTGCCGACGATATTTCGACCGGCGAAGGCTCTGAAAAACAACGCGGAATCTTGCGGCTGGGTGTTGCCGAAACCATCGTCCATTCTTGGTTGCCGGATTTTCTCAAGGCGTTGAGCCGCCGGTTTCCGCTGGTTGATGTGGACGTTCTGGTCGATGTCACGGTGAATCTGCGCAACGAGCTGATCGACCACCGTCTCGACCTCGCATTCCTGATGGGCCCGGTGTCCGAATACCGCATCGGCAATGTCGATTTGCCAGCCTTTCCGCTGATCTGGACGGCCGCGCCGGAGCTTGCCATGCCAGAGACAAAAGAGGTGCCACTGACCGCCCTGCTCGCACATCCGGTCATCACCTATGCCAGAACCACCCGGCCCTATGCGGAACTGCGGCAGAAATTCAGTGACCTCAACGGCCCGCTGCCAAGAATCTTTCCGGTCTCCACACTGGCCGCATCTTTGCGCATGGCGCTTGATGGGGTTGGCATTGCAGTGTTGCCGCACACCATGGTGCGCGAGCATCTCGCAACAGGCCAATTGCACCAGGTCAATTGCGAGTGGACCCCGCCAGAACTGATCTTCACCGCATCCTACACCGCCGAACCGATGAACGCGCTCGCCCACCGCGCAGCCATGCTCGCGCGCGATGTGGCGCTGGATTGGCAGATGTCCACACAGAGGGCATCAGCACCCATGGCAGATTGAGTTGCTTTAGAGGCACATTCGTTGCGCCATTGAGATTCGACGAGAGAATATTCTAACTTGCTAACAATTGGCTGGAGACGATTCGGCGCGTTTGATAGAACTCGCTTATGAAAGACATTCTCAGCGAAATCGCCTCAAGAACCGCTCAGTCGATCGGAACGCCGTTCCTTGCAGAACTCGTCAAGACGATCCGTAAGACGATGGACGCCTCGCTGGTATTCATCGCAGTTGGCGTTGGGAAACCGGTGCAAAAGGCCCAATCACTCTCCAGCTGGGAGAAAGATGGAGACAATTCAAGCTTCGAGTATGATCTAGATGAGACACCCTGTCGACTGGTCTACAGAGGGCAAACACTGATCATCAGCGAAGGGCTCTACAAGCGCTTTCCCAAAGAAGAGGGGTTTGATGGATATGTCGGCATTCCTTTGAAACGTGCCGATGGCAGCCTGATAGGACATTTTGCCGTGCTCTCCAAACAGCCGATCGCCAACCCGGACGAAGCCTTGGCCGTGATCCGGATTTTTGCCATGCGGGCCGAGGCCGAGTTGCAGCGCATGGAACTGCAGCGGGAAATGGAAGAACTTGTTGAAACACTCTCACAGACCACACGGCGACTGGCAAGTCGCCACAAGGCCCTGCACAAAAGCAATGAGGCGAAGACAGCATTGCTTGGCACGATGGCGCATGACCTGAGAAATCCGTTGGCCGTCATCCTTAGCAGATCGGAGCTGATCGCGGGTGTGCTGGAAAAACAAGGCATAGATGGCGACCTCGCCAAGACCATCAACAACAGCAGCAGGATTATTGCGGAAACGGTGGAAAGGATGGACCGCCTAATCGTTTCCTGCCTTGACCGGGCCAGCTGCGACGCAGCGTTGCTGAAGCTTGATGTGCAGGACCTGCCACTGGATCGCGCATGCGACCTAGCAATCGCGCTCAACGCAAGAACTGCCGCAAAAAAATCCATAAGCCTCGTCTACACGCCACCCACAGGTTTGTCGGTGAGAGGCGACGAGGACCGGCTGGTCGAGGCATTGGACAATTTGATCAGCAATGCCATAAAGTATTCCCATCCCGGTCAGTCGGTGTTCATCGACGCTCGGAAATTTGCCGAATGCACGGAAATTACCGTACGCGATCAGGGGCTTGGGATGACCGAATCGGACCGCACCTTCGCGTTCCAGCACTTTCAGCGGCTTTCCGCAAAACCCACGGCCGGGGAAACATCAACCGGGCTTGGCTTGGCAATCGTCAAGGCCATTGCCGACGCCCATGGCGGCAGCATACGCTTGGACAGCCCAGGCCAAGGTGAAGGCACTGTCTTCACCCTGACGCTCCCGGACAAGCCTCAACGTGAAACCCCGCCGCCCGATGAAGTTAAGCGCGTTACCCCAGCTTGACCGGTACTCCGGTTTCCAGCGACTGCGCCGCCGCATCGGCGATCATCTGCGCGGCCAATCCGTCACGGATATTGGGCGACGGGCTCGTGCCGCTAGCGACGCACTCAACGAAGTGCTTCATCTCGGCAACATAGGCTCCGGCATAGCGCTCGAGGAAGAAGTTCTGTGCCGGCGCGGAGCGGAAGCCCTGCTCCGTTGCGATCTCGACATTGTTCTCGCGCATATTCTCGGCGCGCAGCAAACCGCCCGCGCCGTGCACCTCAACGCGCTGGTCGTAGCCATAGGTGGCGCGACGCGAGTTGGAGATCTGGCAGATCTTGCCCGAGGCGGTGGTCAGCACCGCGACTGCGGTGTCGACATCGCCGGCTTCGCCAATCGCCGGATCGACCAGCGCCGAGCCGGTGGCGTAGACCTGAACCACCTCTTCACCGAGCAGAAACCGCGACATATCGAAATCATGGATCATCATGTCACGGAACAGACCACCGGAGCTCTTGATATAGGAGACAGGCGGAGGGCTCGGGTCACGCGAAAGAATGGTGACCAGTTCGACATTGCCGATGTCGCCGGCGGCAATCCGTGCCTGGATCGCGGCAAAGCCGGGGTCGAAACGGCGGTTGAAGCCGGTCAGGAACATCACGCCATGAGCGTCCACGGTCTCGATACACTGGCGGATCCGGTCTGATGACATATCAACCGGTTTTTCGCAGAAGATCGCCTTGCCGGCTTTCGCACCGGCCTGGATCAGGTCGAAATGCGTGTCTGTCGGCGTGCCGATGACGATCGCATCAATGCCGTCGCTGGCGATGATCTCGTCCGCACTCATCACCGACGCGCCGGTCTTTCCGGCAAGCGCATTGGCCGCTTCGGGAAACGCATCGGCGACGGCGGCCACGCTCGCGCCATCGACATGAGCGATACTCCCGGCATGAACCTGGCCGATGCGGCCGCAACCCAGAATTCCGATATTGAGCATGATGTGCCGTCCTATTGCACCGGTCCAAGCGCGCGGATCACCTGCCGTGCCGCCGCCACAACCGGGTCGTGGGTTTCCTTGAGAATTGTCACCCGGTCAAAACGGTCCGGGTCCCGGTTCACCGCCTCGCGCATGGCCGCACCAAAGGCCATTCTGAGTTCGGTTCCGATGTTGAACTTGCAGATCCGCGAGCCGCGGGCCAGCGCGGTTCGCTGCGCGACCGGCACGCCGGAGCCGCCATGGATGACCAGCGGCACGTCGGTCAAGGCCTCGATGGCCCGGATGCGCGGTTCATCCAGCCCGCCTTCCTTATCCTGCTGCAGATGCACATTGCCGACCGAAATCGCCATCGCGTCGACCCCGCTCTCTCGCGCAAAACGGGCTGCCTCTTCCGGATCGGTTCCGGCGGAATTCTCGCCGCCGGAATAGCCGACAAAACCGATTTCACCCTCGCAGGAAATGCCTGCCTTGTGCGCCATCTCGGCGATCCGGGCGGTTTCCTCGATGTTCTGGCCGAGCGGCTTGCGTGATCCGTCAAACATCAGCGAGGTGAAGCCGCTCTCGAGTGCTTCCTTGCATTCCTCGAATGTGTAGCCGTGATCGAGATGGGCCACGACCGGGACGCTGGCATTCTCGGCCAGGTGCCGGAACATCTTGCCAAGAACCGGCAGCGGGGTGTGTGCCCGGCAGGACGGACCGGCCTGCAGGATCACCGGCAGGTTCTCGGCTTCAGCCGCGGCCACATAGGCGCGCATATCTTCCCAGCCGAGCGTGACCAGCCCGGCAACGGCATAGCCACCCTTGAGCGCCGGCTGAAGCACGTTGGCGAGTGTCGCGATGCTCATTTGAACTTGGCCACCATGTCCTTGATGCCCGGGATCGTCTCGATCTGATAGGCATGGGTGGGCTGGAAATACTGGATCAGCGAGCGCTGACTCAATCCGCCCAGAATGGTGAAGTAGTACATCTCGTAGCCCGGCAGCACCGCACAGGGGTGATATCCCTTGTCGAGGCAGATCGTCGAGCCGTCGACGATGTGGTAGGCGTCGCCAGGCTTGTTGTCCTCACGCTGCAGCATCTGCACGCCGGAGCCATGATTGGGCCGGAAGCGGAAATTGTAGGTCTCGTCATGACGGGTTTCATCGGGCAGACGGTCAGTGTCATGCTTGTGGCTCGGGAACCCGGACCAGCCGCCCTGCCCGACAGTGAACAGCTCGCTGACCAGCAGCCGGCCAACCTTGCCGTGATGCTTCTGGCCGAGAATGTGCTTGATCTTGCGATGGGTCTTGGTGTCGTCGGAGCCGTACTGCACCAGATCGAGTTCAGCCGCACGCACATCGAAAGGCTCGAGCACCTTGTCGTATTTGGCGCCCGCAATGAAGGTCTCGGTCTCATCCGAAACGCAGACGATTGTCACCTTGGCGCCGACAGGCACATAAACGCCTTCGGGTTCGCCATCCCAGACATCAAAGCCGCGATTGCCGAGCTTGGCGTAGGAAACACCCTCGACATTGACATCGACCGAGCCGGTGGCAGGCACGATGCAGGTCTCATAGCCGGGCACCTGATACTCGAACGCCTCGCCCTTCTTGAGCTTGACGATGTTGAAATAGTTGAGCGGCACGCAGGCATTGTCGACATCCACAATGGGTTTGTTGGCGTTATCATAGGGCGCGATATGCATGGTACTGGTCCTTTCGAGATATCCGTGGCTCAACCATGGGTCGGGCCGGAATGGGATGTGAGGAAGGCCTCAAGCTGTTGGGTGTCTGGCATTGCCGGCGCGCAGCCGGGCCTGGAAACGACGATGGAGGCGCAGGCCGAACCGCGCAGCACGGCGTCGCGCATATCACGGCCCTCCGACAGCCCCGCAAGCAGGCCCGCCATGAAACTGTCACCCGCGCCGGTGGGTTTGAGTGCCTCGACCGGATAGATCCCGGTGCGGGTTTCCTGGCCGTCGAAAAACGTGATCGCACCCTCGGGGCCCATCTTGTAGACCACGATCGCGGCGCTTGAATGCGCCAGTTCACGCGCCTTGGCCAGCCCCTTGTCGATACCGCCGGCCATGAATCCGAATTCCTCGTCATTGCCGACAATGACATCGGCCAGGCTTCCTGCGCGCGACAACACCTCTTCCGCCACCTCGGGCGAAGGCCAGGAATAGGGCCGGTAATCGACATCAAAAATGATCGGCAGGCCCGCGGCGCGCGCCAGCTCAAAGGCGCGGAACGTGGCCGAACGCGACGGTTCGGCGGCAAACACGGTGCCCGCCGTGATCAGCGCGCCGTAGCTCTTGTAATCGATCGCCTCGACATCATCGATCCCGAGCTGGAAGTCGGCCGCATTGTTGCGGTAGATCACGCTCTGGTGCTCTTCGACGCGAGTCTCGTAGATCGCCAGCGAGGTGCGGCATTCGCCCTTGATCGGCTGCACATGGGCCCGCTCGATGCCGTAATGGTCGAGCTGGCCAAGACAGTACCAGCCAACAGCATCATCGGACACCTTGGTCACAAGTGCCGCCTTGCAGCCGAACTTGACCAGACCGGCCGCAATGTTTGCGCTCGAACCGCCCATGGCAACCATCATCGAGGACGCCTCCCGGGTTCGTGTTCCGGCAGGATCCGGCGACAGATCCATGCCGACCCGGCCGATCACCAGAAAATTCCGGGCCCTGATGCCATCAAGAACACTCATGTCCGGCCTGCCCCCTTACCCAGAGGTTCATTGCAACGCGGCATCTCAGACACCCTTGCGCTGCTTGGAACGGGAGGATTCGACGTCTTCATGGGCGGCGCGGACCTTTGCGTTGTCCGTGATATGCGGCGTGCCAACTTCCCACCAGGCATGGCCCTGTGTGGTCCAGCCCTCGTAGGGATCGACCTTCATGACGATCACATGGGTCCTCTTGCTCGCCTTGGCGCGATTGAATGCGCTGGCCAGTTCGGCCTGATTGGCAACCGTTTCGGCAAACGCGCCCATCGACAAGGCATGGGCTTCGAAATCCACGGCGAAGGGTTCGGTGACCGTCGGGCAATCGGCGATCAGGTTGTTGAAGCTCTCATTGCCGGTGTTGTTCTGCAGCTTGTTGATGACGGCAAAGCCGCCATTGTCGAGCACCAGGATGATCAGCTTCTTGTTGCTCAGAACCGAGGAATAGATGTCAGAATTCATCAGCAGATAGGAGCCGTCACCGACAAAGACGATGGTGTCCTTGTCAGCTTCGCGTTCGGCCTGGGCAATGCGTGCCCCCCAGCCGCCGGCAATCTCGTACCCCATGCAGGAAAAGCCGAATTCGACATCGACGGTGCCGATATCGAGCGTGCGCCAGTTGGCGGTGACTTCCGCAGGCAATCCGCCCGCCGCTGTCACCACGCGGTCGCGCGGATCACACAGCGCGTTGACCGCACCAATGGCCTGGGCATAGGAATTGGGCCGGTTTCCGGATGCCACGTTCTCGGCGACATATGTGTCCCAGGCCTTGCGCTGATCCTGGGCAAAGCCGGTCCACAAGGAAGGTGCCTTGTAGCCGTCAAGAGCAGCGCCAAGCGCTTCAAGACCCAATTTAGCGTCGCCAACCACCGGCAACGACAGATGCTTGATCGCATCATGCCGGGCAGCATTGAGCGAGATGAATTTCGCGGCCTTGTCGAACGCGGTCCACGACCCGGTGGTGAAATCCTGCAACCGGGTGCCAACGGCGACGATCACATCGGCCTTTTCAGCGATTGCATTGGCGCTGTCGGAGCCGGTGACGCCAATCGGACCAGTGTTGAGCGGGTGTTCTGCCAGCAGATTGGCACGCCCGGCGATGGTTTCGACCACCGGGATCTGATGCGCTTCGGCAAAAGCGGTGAGTTCAGCAACCGCACGCGAATACTGCACCCCGCCACCGGCAATCAGCATCGGCCGCTCGGCGGTTTTGAGCAACGCAGCGGCATCGGCGATTTCATTGGTGTCGGGCGCCTGACGGCGGATCCGGTGCACTTTCTTGGCAAACAGCTCGACCGGGTAGTCATAGGCCCAGCCCTGCACATCCTGCGGCAGCCCCAGAAACGCCGGGCCGCAGTCAGCCGGATCGAGCATGGTGGCAATCGCCGCGGGCAGCGACTGGATGATCTGTGCCGGGTGTGTGATCCGGTCCCAGTAGCGGCTGACAGGCTTGAAGGCATCATTGAGACCCATGGCCGGATTGCCGTAGTGCTCAAGCTGCTGGAGCACCGGGTCCGGCAGCCTGGTCAAAAAGATATCGCCGCACAGCATCAGCATCGGCAGCCGGTTGGCATGCGCCAGCGCGGAAGCGGTGAGAAGATTGGCGGTTCCCGGTCCGGCCGACGCGGTGCAGAACATGAAACGCTGTCTGAGCCATTGCTTGGTGTAACCGGCGGCGGCAAAGCCCATGCTCTGCTCGTTCTGGCCACGATAGAGCGGCAGCTCTTCGCGGTGATCATACAGCGCCTCACCCAGACAGGTGACGTTGCCATGGCCGAAAATGCCAAAACCACCACCGCACAGACGCCATTCCTGACCATCGATCTCGATGAACTGGTTGGCCAGATAACGGACAATGGCCTGCGCTGTTGTCAGCCGAACGGTCTCATCACTCATGAACGCTGATACCTCCCAATAGCAGCGGCACGCGATCCGGATTTTTTCCGGTTGGCAAAATGCCGCTTGCGAAACTCCTATTCCGAGGATACTGATTTTGCAACCGGTTGCAAACTGAATTTCAGTTGGGAGGAACTGACATGAGGGAGATTGGCGTCGGCATCGTCGGCGGCGGCTACATGGGCAAGGCTCATGCAGTGGCCATGGCTGCCGTTGGAGCCGTTTTTGACACCCCGCTCAGACCCCGCCTTGAAATGGTTGCCGCAGGCTCGCCCGAATCGGCTGAACGCTACCGCAATGCCTTTGGTTTCCTGCGTGCAGCCGCCGACTGGCGTGAACTGGTGGCAGACCCGAAGGTGGAAGCTGTCATCATCGCCTCCCCGCAATCGACCCACCGCGCCATTGCCGAGGCCGCCTTCGCGCTCAAGAAACCTGTGTTCTGTGAAAAACCGCTCGGCGAATCTGTGGACGACAGCCTGGCGATGGTGAAAGCGGCAGAGGCCTCGGGCGCGGTGAACATGGTCGGCTTCAACTATATCCGCACGCCCGCGAGCCAGTTCGCGCGGAAACTGATTGCCGATGGCGCCATCGGCGACATCACCTGGTTTCGCGGCGAACACACCGAGGATTTCTACGCAGACCCGCAAGCCTCCGCCAGCTGGCGCACGACAGGCATGGCCAATGGCGCGATGGGCGATCTCGCACCGCACATGATCAATGCGGCTCTCGCCCTGGCTGGTCCGATCACGTCTTTGACGGCCGAGGTGGAAACCGTCCACCAGACACGCCCCGGCGGTACCGTCGACAATGATGATCAGGGCCAGATGATGTGCCGGTTCGAAAACGGCGCCATGGGGCATCTGTTCTTCAGCCGCATCGCCACCGGCCGCAAGATGGGTTACGCCTACGAGATCACTGGCACCAAGGGCGCGATCCGCTTCGATCAGGAAGACCAGAACGCGCTCTGGCTCTACGAGATGGAAGGGCCGGAGGCGACCCGCGGCTTCACCAAGATCCTGACCGGCCCGGCGCATCCCGATTACCTGCCCTTCTGCCAGGGGCCGGGACACGGAACCGGTTATCAGGACCAGATCATCATCGAGGCACGCGATTTCCTGCTTGCAATCGAAACCGGCAAGCCTGTATGGCCGACTTTTCGCGACGGCCTTGCAGTCAACACAATCGTGGCCGCCGCGCTGACATCATCAAACACCAAATCCTGGCAAACCATCCAAACGCTCTGAAGGCTTAGGACATGACCATCCAAATCGGCAATGCGCCCTGCTCCTGGGGCGTCGAATTTCCAAATGACCCGCGCAACCCGGCATGGCGCACCGTGCTCCAGCAATGCGCTGACGCGGGATACACCGGCATCGAGCTGGGCCCCGTGGGCTTCATGCCCGAGGACCCCGCGATCCTCGCAGAAGCGCTCGATGAGCACGGGCTGGAACTGATCGGCGGCGTGGTGTTCCGCGCCTTCCATGATGCGGCCCAATGGGACGATGTGATGGATGGCGCGGTCCGCACCTGCAAGGCGCTGGTCGCCCATGGCGCCAAGCACCTGGTGCTGATCGATTCGATCTCGCCGCGCCGCGCGCCCACCGCCGGCCGCGCCGATGAGGCCGAGCAGATGGACCAGGCTGAGTGGTCCGCCTTCCGCGACCGCATCGCCACCGTGGCCAAGCTCGGCGCGGAGGAATACGGCCTGACGGTGGGCATGCACGCTCATGCCGCCGGCTTCATCGATTTCGAACCGGAACTCGAGCGCCTGCTTGACGAGGTGGATGACAAGATCCTGAAGATCTGCTTCGACACCGGCCATCATTCTTATGCCGGTTTCGATCCGGTCGCCTTCATGAAGCGCCACATCGATCGCATTTCCTACATGCATTTCAAGGACATCGACCCGAAAGTGAAAGCGGATGTAATCGCCAGCCGCACCGGTTTCTATGACGCTTGCGGCCAGGGCATTTTCTGCAATCTCGGCCAGGGTGACGTCGATTTCCCCGCCGTGCGGCAGATCCTGCTGGACAATGGCTTTGAAGGCTGGTGCACGGTGGAGCAGGATTGCGATCCCCTGCTCGATCCCGACACGCTGGGTGACGCCACCGCCAACCGCACCTATCTCAAATCCATCGGCTTTTGAGCGGAGGACCACTCACCAGGCGCCGTCATGCCGGACTTGATCCGGCATCCAGCAGGCGAGCGTCCGCGAGCCGGAAGACTCTCTGGTCAGCGATCATCTGAAAGAGTCTCTCACCGCGCGGACGCGCGGTGGCTGGACCCCGGATCAAGTCCGGGGTGACGGAAATCGGGACGCGGTTTCACATCAATTGGGAGGCATACCATCATGACAAAACTCAAATGGGGCATGATCGGCGGCGGCGAAGGCAGCCAGATTGGCCCGGCGCACCGGCTCGGCGCAGGTCTTGACGGCGAATTCGAATTCACCGCCGGTGCACTTGACCACCGCCCCGAGGCCGGACGTGGCTATGGTCAGCGGCTGGGCCTTGAAGCCGACCGCGCCTATGGCGACTGGCGCGAGATGCTGGACGGCGAGAAGGCGCGCGACGACCGTGTCGACCTGGTGACCGTGGCAACCCCGAACGCCACCCACTACGAGATCACCAAGGCCTATCTCGAGGCGGGTTTTCACGTGCTGTGCGAAAAGCCGATGACCATGACCGTCGAGCAAGGCGAGGACATTGTCCGCATCGCTCAGGCGGCAGGAAAGATCTGCGCCGTCAATTACGGCTACACCGGCTATTCGCTGGTGCGCCACATGAAGGCGATGGTCGCGCGCGGCGATCTGGGCCAGATTCGCCTGGTCAAGGCCGAATTCGCCCATGGCCACCATGCCGATGCGGCCGATGCCGACAATCCGCGGGTGCGCTGGCGCTATGATCCCGCCCAGGCCGGCGTCTCGGCACAATTCGCCGATTGCGGCATTCATGCGCTGCATATGGCGAGTTTCGTGACCGGTCAGGAAGTCGAAAAACTCTCGGCTGACACCGTCTCCTGCATCGCAAGCCGCGAGCTCGAAGACGATGCCATGGTCAATTTCCGGATGAACGGCGGCGCCGTCGGCAGGCTCTGGACTTCGTCCATCGCCATTGGCCGCCAGCACGGTCTGACGCTTCAGGTGTTTGGCGAGAAAGGCGGGCTCAGATGGGCCCAGGAACAGCCCAACCAGCTCTACTGGATGCCGCTCGGCGAACGCCTTCAGACCATCGAGCGCGGCGAGGCAAACCTTTCCCCCGAAGCCGACCGCACCACCCGCGTCACCATCGGTCACGCCGAAGGCATGCCACTGGCCTTTGCCAACATCTATCACGATCTCGCCGAGGCCATCCGGGCTGAAAAGGAAGGCCGGGCGATGGACCCAGCCGCCAATCTCTATCCCCGCGCCGAAGACGGCCTGCGCTCCATGGCTGCGGTTTTCGCAGTGGCGGAATCGGGCAAGGCAGACGGCAAGTGGGTCGATGCGCGGCCACCAATGATGCGATGACGCGGTACACTGACTGAACGGACCGGTGCACGGAGAAAACCGACAGGCGGAACAAGCCGCGCCAGGTGACGGCCCCTACTGAACCGCCTTCACCGCAAGCTCGGCCATTTCCATGATGGCTTCGCGGGAGCTGGCAACGGCGATGAAACGGCCATTGTGGCAGAACTTGGCGCCTTTGACGCCGCAGGCGGCTTCAAGCGCTGCATCGCTCAGGCCGGCCCAGGCGGCGGGCAGATCGGCGCGCTGGTCGAAGGTGTCATTGGACAGCTTGATTCCGTTGAGCGTCCAGTCTTCTCCGCGTGGAGCGACCATGAACATCATGTGACCGGCGTCCGCCGCGTTGAGCACGGAGAGATAGGGCATGCCCATCGGCAATTCGAGAATCGGCGACGCACCGGCCTTGGCGATCGCCTCCAGCACGACGCCCCGCGCCCGGGCCTTGGCTGCGAGATTGCGCACACTGGCCTCGACGAAACTGCGCGCGACCGGCAGGGCAGCCAGGAAGGCATCATCATCAGCGGTGGGCGACGTGTCGTCAAACACCGGCTTGAGACTTCCCAGAAGAGCTGGCAGCGTCAATTCCGCCAATGGCCCCGCCACCGATGGCTGGATCGCGCCATTGTCGAGAAGGTCGACCGGCAGCACAAATTCTTCATCAAAGGCGCTGTGAATTGCGTCCAGATCAGCGCCGGGCACGTCAAGCGCCGCCAGATAGTCGCGCCCGTAATGCGCCCAGATCAAACCAAAGGAACTGAACGGCTGGCCATCATCCCGCAACGGGCTGGGGCGCTGATGGTGGTCATAGATCTGCCGGCTGGCATCATAGTCCCCGCCGACATCGAAAATGATCCTGCCCTCAGCCGGTTCCAGCCACTCTCTCTCACGGGTGCGCAGCAATGCAGCAGCGGGAAAAAGCCGGGTAAGAACCACAGACGACAACAGCTCATCCGCATGAAAACCGCCGGAATGGGTGACGAGATGGGTGATGGTCAAAACCGGCTCCGTCAGCTCACGCAAATCAAACAAGCAGACCGGGCGACTGCTCAAACACGCTTTCACCTACCCTACTCCCAGCTAATGGCAATGAGATCAATATTTTTGTTTGGGCACAGTAAAGAGATCCGTTGCACAGATTAATGGGCAAGGACGTGCCAGCGCTTCCAAGCTTGCCATGCGGGCACCATGCCCTACCTCCGAATACGAAAGGCCGCTTCGGCCTGACGGGGACCAAACGGCATGGAAACAATTCTGGCGCTTGTGCGCGACTACGGCATGGCGGTTTATGTCCTGCTGTTTGGCTATTGCGCGCTCAAGAGTGGGTCGCTGCCGCTGTTTGCAGGCTATGCCGCACAAGCCGGTGCGCTGGATGTGGCAGGCGTTGCCGCAGCCAGCTTTGCCGGCGGTTACCTCGGTGACGAGGCGCGCTTCGCCCTGGCCCGCCGCTATGGCGATGGTCTTGCAAAGGGGCGGCCCCGGCTCGCGCGGATCATGGAGAATGGCAAGCGGCTGCTGGCGCAGTACGGCGTGGCCTATGTGTTTCTCTACCGCTATCCCAAGGGCATGCGCACCATCGGCGCGCTGCCCCTTGGGCTGACGGATATGCGCTGGCCGGTGTTCACAGCGCTGAACGGCGCGTCAGCCACCCTTTGGGCAGGGCTTCTCGTCGGCGCCGGCTATGTTTTCGGACAACAGATCGAGCGGGCGGTGGCATCGAACTGGGCCGCAGGCAGCGTCATCCTGCTGGCGGCCTTCCTTGCGCTGACCGGGCTCGCCTGGTGGCGGGTGTCGCGGCTTTCGGCCCGCGAACCGGCTGCAACCGGTTCTGTGGCCGGCCAGTAGCCAACGCAGACGCCCCGGTGCATTGTTGGCCCGAACAGAGGGCGGACCGATGAAATCAGCCATCATTTTCGATTGCGAATTCCTCACCATCGAGGGCTCGCCGCAGCGTTTCTGGTGCGGGCCTTATGATCCTGATCCGGTCATTGCGCAGATCGGCGCTGTGCGGCTCGGGCTTGAAGGCGACTTTCCGCTGACTGAGAGCTTCTCGGTCCTGGTCAAACCGCTCGACCGGCATGGCCGGCCCTACCCGATTGATCCGTTTTTCACCCGCCTAACGGGAATCAATGAAGATGCGATCAAGGACAATGGTCTGGCTCTTGAGGAGGCGCTCGGCGCGTTCGACCGTTTCACAAACGGCGACAGGATCTTTTCCTGGGGCAAGGACGAGTTCAATCTGATCGCCATCAGCACCTATGTGACGGGCATAGCACCGCCCATTCCCGTCACCCGCTTCAGCAATGCCTGCGACCTGCTGCTCGCAGCCGGCATGCCATATGACGATCTCCGCACCACGCGGAGCAACACCCTGCCCGCCTACTTCGAGGTCGATCATCCGCCACTCAAGGCCCATGACGCCACGGACGACGCCCGCGCCGTCGCCTATACGCTGCAGCACCTGTTCAGGCTGGGGCGGCTGTCCCCGGATTTATTGAAATCCAGATGAGATAGTCGGTCAGTTGACCGGTCTCAAAGTTCCCCGCTCTACGACCCGGCAGGGAAACAGCCTGGCTTCAGGGTAGCGCTCCGGCGTGTCGAGCATCGAGACAATCAGCTCGATCGAGGAGGCAATGATCTGCTTGATCGGCTGGTGAATGGTGGTGAGGTCGATGTTCTCCCAGCCCGCCATTTCCATGTCATTGAGCCCGATCAGGCCAATGTCATCCGGCACTTTAAGGTCCGAATCACTGATCGCGCTCAGTGCCCCGATGGAGAGCACGTCATCGCCGCAGAAATAGGCCTGGGCCGGCTTGTCCTGGAGCCGCGCCAGCATTTCCTTGCGCCCCGCATTGAACGAATAGGCTTCGGCAAAGGTGTGCCGCACCGAAATGTCGGGGTGCTGCGCCAGTTCTTCCATGAAGCCCCGAAACCGGTCTTGCGTCGAGGTCGCGCTTTCCGGCCCGCCCAGAAACGCAACATCGTGGTAGCCGCGCCGGATCAGTTCGCGCGCCGCCATTCGCCCGCATTCGACATTGTCGATCCCGACCACATGCACTTCCGGCGAACTGGCGTAGCGGCCGAAACTGTGGACCACCGGAACACCGGCATCGCGAAATGCCTTGGCGAAGCCCGGCGGCAAGGTCGAGGATGCCACCACCACTGCATCAACCGAATATTGCCGCAGCATCCGGACCGAATTTGCGGGATCGGTTTCATCAGACAGATTGACGAGCAGCGGCCGCAGCCCCCGGTCCTGCAGACCACGGGTGAACAGGTCGAAAACCTCGAGAAAGATCGGGTTGTGAAAGTTGTTCGACACCAGACCGATCAGCTTGGTCCGCCCGGTGGTCAGGCTCGAAGCCAGCGCATTCGGGCTGTAACCCAGCTCATCAGCGGCTTTTTCCACCTTTTTGCGCATCTTGAGAGACACCGACGCACCATCGGTGAAGGTGCGGGACACCGCCGCGCGGGATACGCCGGCGCGCTCTGCGACATCCTTCAAGGTTGGCGGCATTGTTCTCTCATCTTCGTTCCCCCCGGTACACGATGACGCATTAGTGCCCAGAAAAGCCTATGAAAGCAAGAATTTCAATTTTGGTTTTGCAACCGGTTGCAAAATGATTTGAAACGTGGTTTCCTGACAATCGAGAGACGGAAGGGAGACCGTCCTTTCCGTTGTCTTTTAGGCAAAACACTCTGGGAGGAGACCCATATGTCATTGACCAAGAAGCTCGCTCTGGCCGTTGCGGTGTTCGCAGCACCGGTGCTCACCGCAGCCACCGCATCCGCCGAAGGCGAGCGCTATGTGCTCGTCAGCCATGCCCCCGACAGCGACAGCTGGTGGAACACCATCAAGAACGGCATCGCACTTGCCGGCGAGCAAATGAATGTTGAAGTCGAGTACCGCAATCCGCCGACCGGCGACCTCGCCGACATGGCCCGTATCATTGAGCAGGCAGCAGCCTCCTCGCCCAACGGCATCATCACAACACTCGCCGATTACGACGTGCTTTCCGGTCCGATCAAGGCCGCTGTCGAGTCCGGCGTGGACGTGATCATCATGAACTCCGGCACACCTGACCAGGCCCGCGAGGTCGGCGCCCTGATGTATGTCGGCCAGCCCGAATATGATGCCGGTTTCGCAGCCGGTCTGCGCGCCAAGGGCGACGGCATCGGCTCGTTCCTCTGCGTCAACCACTACATCTCCTCGCCGGCTTCGACCGAGCGCTGCCAGGGCTTTGCAGATGGTCTGGGTGTTGATCTGGGCAACCAGATGATCGATTCGGGTCAGGACCCGGCTGAAATCAAAAACCGCGTTCTCGCCTATCTCAACTCAAACCCGGACACCGATGCTGTGCTGACGCTCGGCCCGACAAGTGCCGATCCGACCCTGCTCGCGCTGGATGAAAACGGCATGGCCGGCGACATCTACTTCGGCACCTTTGACCTCGGCACCAACATCGTTGAAGGCATCAAGGCCGGCACCATCAACTGGGGCATCGACCAGCAGCCCTTCCTGCAGGCCTATCTGCCGGTCGTGGTGATGACCAACTATCACCGTTACGGCGTTCTGCCGGGCAACAACATCAACTCCGGCCCTGGTTTCGTAACCGCCGACGGACTTGAAATGGTTGAAAAGTTCGCCGGCGAATACCGCTAAGGTATCCTCCCACTTGGGCAGCAGTTCGCCTTAGAACTGCTGCCCTTTTTTTATCCAATTCAAAGTCTGTGAGGCATGATGTCTAATACGGCTGACGCACCCGCAAGCGACGAACGCATCAAGCAAACTTCCGCCCTGCGCAAAGCACTGATCCGCCCCGAACTTGGCGGCATCTGCGGGACTGTGATCGTGTTCGTGCTTTTTGCAATTTTCGCCGGCGACAGCGGAATGTTCAATTCCCAAGGCGTTCTCAACTGGTCCGTGGTTTCGGCCCAGTTCATGATTATCGCGGTTGGCGCATGTCTTTTGATGATCGCCGGCGAGTTTGATCTTTCTGTCGGCTCCATGATCGGCTTTGCCGGCATGATGATCGCAATCTTTTCAATCACGCTCGAATGGCCGGTCTGGCAGGCCATCATCGTCACATTCGTCCTGTGCACCGCAATCGGCGCCCTCAACGGCATCATTGTCGTGCGGACGGGGCTGCCGAGCTTTATCGTGACGCTGGCATTTCTTTTCATCCTTCGTGGCTTCACCATCTATCTGCCCCAGCTGATCGAACGCAAAACCATCATCGGCGGGATCGACAAGGCGGCTGAAGGCGACTGGCTGGCTGTTCTCTTCGGCGGAAAGATCCTCGGCGGTCTGTTCACCTGGCTGGGTGATGCAGGCATCATCGCGGTCTTCGAGCGTGGCAATCGCGCCGGACAGCCGGTGGTTGACGGCATCCCGATGCTGATCATCTGGGCGTTGGTTCTGGTGGCGTTCGGCCACATCCTGCTCACCCGCACCCAGTTCGGCAACTGGATCTTTGCTTCCGGCGGCGACGCGGAATCAGCCCGGAACTCGGGCGTTCCGGTCAACCGCGTCAAAGTGCTGATGTTCATGTTCACAGCCTTCTGTGCCTGTGTCTTCGCCACCTGTCAGGTTATGGAGTTCGGCTCGGCGGGTGCGGACCGCGGACTGCTCAAGGAGTTCGAGGCGATCATCGCGGTGGTGATCGGCGGCGCATTGCTGACCGGCGGTTACGGCTCCGTTATCGGCGCGGCACTCGGCGCACTGATCTTCGGCGTCGTGCAGCAAGGCCTGTTCTTCGCCAATGTCGAAAGCTCACTGTTCAGGGTGTTCCTGGGCGTTATCCTGCTGTTTGCCGTGGTGCTCAACACCTACATCCGGCGCATGATCACGGGGGAGAGATGATATGAACCCGGAACACGCTCCAATCATCGAAATGAAGAACATCGAGAAGCATTTCGGCTCGGTCATCGCGCTCGCAGGCGTCTCGGTCAATGTCTATCCCGGAGAATGCCACTGCCTGCTAGGTGACAACGGCGCCGGCAAATCCACCTTCATCAAGACCATGTCCGGGGTGCACAAGCCCACCCATGGCGAGATCTTCTTTGAAGGCAAGCCGATGCAGTTCGCCGATCCGCGGGATGCCATCGAGGCCGGCATCGCAACGGTGCATCAGCATCTGGCGATGATCCCGCTGATGTCGGTCAGCCGCAACTTCTTCATGGGCAACGAGCCGATCAAAAAGCTCGGACCGCTCAAGTTCTTCGACCATGAGTTCGCCAATCGCGTCACCATGGAAGAAATGAAGAAGATGGGGATCAACCTGCGCGGCCCCGACCAGGCGGTGGGAACACTCTCGGGCGGTGAGCGCCAGACAGTGGCGATTGCCCGAGCGGTCTATCTCGGCGCCAAGATTCTGATCCTGGATGAGCCGACCTCGGCGCTCGGTGTTCGTCAGACCGCCAATGTTCTGGCCACCATCGACAAGGTCCGCAAACAGGGAATCGGCGTGGTCTTTATCACCCATAATGTCCGTCATGCGATGGCCGTAGGCGACCGCTTCACAGTGCTCAACCGCGGCAAGACGCTGGGAACCGCCCAGCGTGGCCAGATCACGCCGGACGAGTTGCAGGACCTGATGGCGGGCGGCCAGGAACTGGTGGCATTGGAAGGATCTCTGGGCGGCACGGTCTGACCCCCTGCCCGATCAGGCCGGCACTCACTGGCCAGAGCGAAAGATATTCGCTCTCTTCAAAATTGATCTCACATTGGCGCGGCAACTAGCCGCGCCATTTTCATTTCAGGATCATTCTGCTTCACGATGTTTCGGATTTTCCTGCAAAATCAGGCCTGACCCGTGGGGCTCAAGAGGACCCGACATGCCCAGTTTGCCTGTGAATGCAAATACATGACCTGTCATAATTGCTTGCCATTTGGCCCAAGACCCAGAATAGTCGCGACCGGAGAAACGAATATCACGTCTACTGGGAGGAAGACCATGAAACTCAAATCCATTCTTTTGAGCACCATTGCCGGCGTCGCACTGTCGATCGCTGCCCCACTCGCCGCTTCGGCACAGGACTGCCCGCGCGGCACACTCGACGAGCGCTATTGCGATGTTGATGGCGACCTGATCGCCGACATCCCGACGGATTCGGCCGAGTGGCTTGATCCGGACACACTGATCTTTGCCTACACGCCTGTCGAGGATCCAGCGGTCTACAAGGAAGCCTGGTCGGACTTCCTGACCCACCTCGACAAGGTGACCGGCAAGAAATCCATGTTCTTCCCGGTGCAATCCAATGCCGCACAGATAGAGGCCATGCGCTCCGGCCGGCTGCACATTTCGGGCTTCAACACTGGTTCCAACCCGCTCGCAGTCAATTGCGCCGGCTTCCGCCCCTTCACCATCATGGCCTCGCTTGATGGCGGTTTCGGATACGAGATGGAAATCATCACCTACCCGGGCTCGGGCATCGAAAAGGTGGAAGACATCAAGGGTGGTGACCTGGCCTTTACCTCGGAAACCTCGAACTCAGGTTTCAAGGCCCCATCCGCGATCCTCAAGGCCGATTATGGCATGGCGGCAGGAACCGACTTCAATCCGGTGTTCTCGGGCAAGCACGACAACTCGATCCTAGGCGTGGCCAACAAGGATTACCCGGCAGCGGCGATCGCCAATTCGGTGATGAGCCGGATGATCGAACGCGAAGTGATCACCCCGGATCAGGTCAAGTCGATCTACAAATCGCAGACCTTCCCGACCACCGGCTTCGGCGTGGTTTACAATCTCAAGCCGGAATTGCAGGAAAAAATCAAGGAAGCCTTCTTCACCTTCCCTTGGGAAGGGTCCTCATTGAAGGAAGAGTTTGAGAAGTCAAACGAAGGCCAGTTCCTCGAAATGAACTACAAGGATTTCTGGGATGTGATCCGCAAGATCGACACCGCCAACGGCGTTACCTACACCTGCGGCTAAGCCCCGATCCAACGGCGTCGCGCGACCTGCGCGGCGCCCTTTTTTATCCCATTCTTTCATAGCGGCGCCATGCTCGAACTTCAAAAACTGACCAAGACCTACCGGACCGGAGACAAGGCGCTTCAGAACGTTGACCTGGTTATCCCCAAAGGTCAGGTCCTGGCCTTGATCGGGCCGTCAGGCGCTGGCAAGTCGACGCTCATCCGCTGCATCAACCGCCTGGTGGAACCAAGCTCCGGCAAGGTTCTGCTCGATGGCGAAGACATTACCGCACTCAGCTCCGGCGGATTGCGCAAGATGCGCCGCAAGATGGGCATGATTTTTCAGGAATATGCGCTGGTCGAACGGCTGACCGTGATGGAGAACGTGCTTTCCGGCCGGCTCGGATATGTCGGCTTCTGGCGGTCGTTCCTGCGCAAATACCCGCAGTCAGACGTCGACGAGGCGTTCCGTCTGCTCGACCGGGTCGGGCTTCTGGCGATGGCCGACAAGCGCGCCGACGAACTCTCGGGGGGCCAGCGCCAGCGCGTCGGCATTGCCCGGGCGCTGATCCAGAATCCACGGCTGCTTCTGGTCGACGAGCCGACCGCCTCGCTCGACCCCAAGACATCGCGGCAGATCATGCGGCTGATTTGCGAATTGTGCGCCGAACGCGACCTGGCGGCCGTGATCAACATTCACGATGTGGCGCTGGCGCAGATGTTCGTCGAGCGCATTGTCGGCCTCAAGGGCGGGCAACTGGCCTTCGACGGCAAGCCCACCGACATGTCAGACACCGTGCTGACCAGCATCTATGGCGAGGAAGACTGGCACGCGACCATCCGTCAGGTGGAGGACGAAGAGGCTGACGAAATGGTAGCCGCAACATGAGCGCTGTGACGCTTGATGACAGGCTGGGAACCCGCTGGAAAAAGCCGCCTCTGATCTCCAATTCCACATTGCGCTGGGGCCTGATGATCGGCGCGCTGATCTATCTGGTGCTGGCCATTGCCTCGCTTGATGTGAACTGGGCGCGGGTCGCAGAAGGCCTGAGCCGCGGCTGGGCCTTCGTAACCTCGTTCTTCAATCCGGATTTCGTCTCGCGCGGCTCGGACATCTGGGACGGCATCCTCGAAAGCGTGATCATCACCATCACCTCGACCATTGTCGGCATTGCGATCTCGATTCCGATCGGACTGGGCGCCGCGCGCAACATTGCGCCTTTGCCGATCTATCTCATCTGCCGTGGCATCGTCGCGCTGTCGCGCGCGCTCAACGAAATCATCGTCGCCATCCTGCTGGTCGCGATTTTCGGCTTCGGGCCGCTCGCCGGCTTCCTGACCCTGTCCTTTGCCACCATCGGCTTCCTGTCGAAGCTGCTTGCCGAGGACATCGAGGAAATGAGCAAGGTGCAGGCGGAAGCGATCCGCGCCACCGGCGCCTCCTGGCTGCAATGGATCAATTACGGAGTCCAACCGCAGGTGATGCCGCGCTTGATCGGGCTGTCGATGTACCGTCTCGACATCAATTTCCGCGAATCCGCGGTTCTGGGCCTTGTCGGCGCCGGCGGCATCGGTGCAACCCTCAACACGGCCTTTGACCGCTACGAGTTCGACACCGCCGCAGCGATCCTGCTGATAATCATTGTGACCGTGATGGTGCTCGAATATCTCTCCGGCATCATCAGGGCGAAGGTGCAGTAATGCCGGTATCCCAAAACGCAAAGGGCGCAAAAGTCTGGCAACTGCGCGACCGCAATCAGACCCTCATTCGCTGGAGCGGCTATCTCGTGGCTGTGGCCGTGTTCATGTGGTGCTGGCAGCGGATCTCGGAGGCCACCACCTGGTTCTTCGTCTGGGATGCGCCGCGCATCGCCGCCGACATCGGCGGCCGCGCCTGGCCGCCGCGCTGGTCCTATCTGGACAATCTGTGGGCCCCTCTCTGGGACACGCTCAACATGGCGACGCTTGGCACGCTTCTGGCTCTGGTAATGGCCGTGCCGATTGCCTTTCTCGCGGCCCGCAACACCACGCCAAGCGCGGTGTTCATCCGTCCGATCGCGCTGTTCATCATCGTGGCCACCCGTTCGATCAACTCTTTGATCTGGGCGCTGCTGCTGGTCGCCATCATCGGCCCCGGCGTCTTTGCCGGGCTGATGGCGATCGCATTCCGCTCCATCGGCTTCTGCGCCAAGCTGCTCTACGAGGCGATCGAGGAAATCGACGAAAAACAGGTCGAGGCAATCACTGCGACCGGCGCCAGCCGCTGGCAGGTGATGGCCTACGGCATCGTGCCGCAAATCATGCCAGCCTTTGCGGGCATCAGCGTGTTCCGCTGGGACATCAACATCCGCGAGTCCACCGTGCTCGGACTGGTGGGCGCCGGAGGCATCGGGCTGCAGCTTCAATCCTCGCTCAACACGCTGGCCTGGCCGCAGGTCACGCTGATCCTGATCGTGATCCTTGCCGCTGTGGTCGCCGGAGAATGGATTTCCGCCAAGGTCCGCGGAGCAATCATTTGAGCACAGGAACTGATGTCATTGCAGACAACGGCGCGGAGCTGGCGTTCCGCGACTATGAAGCCGTGCGCCACCGCCTGCCCGCGCCCAGAGCACCCGCATCATGCACCCATGCCGCCGATCTCGACGCCATCGCCGATCAGTTCGACGTGTTTCTGCTCGATGCCTTCGGCGTGCTCAACATCGGTGAGACTGCCATTCCCGGCGTGGTCGAGCGCGTCGCGGGGCTCAAGGCGCGCGGCAAGCAGGTGCTCGTCGTCACCAATGCGGCCGGCTACCCCTCAACGGTGCTTTTTGCCCGCTATCAGAGACTTGGTTACGACTTCGGCCCCGGTGACGCGGTCTCGAGCCGGATGGCGCTGCTCGCTGGCCTAAAGGCCTACCCTTCCCGCAAATGGGGGGTGATGGCGTCACCGCAATACGGCCATGAGGAAATCCCGGAAGGTGCGGTATTTCTCGAGGATGATCCCGCTGCCTATGCGCAAGCCGAAGGGTTTCTGATGCTCGGGGCCTCGGTGTGGAGCCCGGCGCGGCAATCGCTTTTCGAGCAGGCACTCAAGCAGCGTCCCCGCGAGGTGCTGGTTGGCAATCCGGATCTGGTGGCACCGGTGGAAAGCGGCTTGTCGCGCGAACCGGGCCACTATGCCCACCGGCTCGCGGACGTCACCGGTGTCGAACCGGTGTTCTTCGGCAAGCCGTTCCCGGCGATTTATGATATGGCCCGCAGCCGCATCCGCGCAGGCGTGCCCGATCACCGGGTGGTGATGGTTGGCGACACGTTGCACACCGACATTCTCGGCGGCCAGGCGGCAGGTTTCCGCACGGCACTGATTTCGGGCTACGGCTTCTTCGACGGTGAAGACCCCTCAAGCGCCATCGAGCGCTCGGGCATCCTGCCCGACTTCATTCTCGAGCGGCCCTGATACACGGCTCCACCGGATAGACCTGCCCGGCAGGCGGCAGTTTTCAGCCGGTTTCCATCCCAGTTGACAGACATCAAGGCGAGCGCGGCACCACGCTCTAGAGTGGCCTCTCGTTCAGTCCTGTCTCAACAGCTTTAACGGGAGCGCCTCATGTCCGCAGCCAACAAGAATGTCATCTGGTTCGAGGATCTGTCACGCGGCGATGTGGCGCTTGTCGGCGGAAAGAACTCGTCATTGGGTGAAATGGTGCAGCAGTTGGGGAGCAAGGGCATTGATGTGCCGCCCGGCTTTGCCACCACATCCGATGCCTTTCGGGCCTTCATCAAGGCCAACAATCTCAACCAGGTGATCGCCGAGGCGATGGAGATGCTTGATGCGGGCAAGCGCACGCTGGCCGAGACCGGCAAGGCAGTCCGCGCGGCAATCGTCGCCGGGGACTGGCCCGACGATATCCGCGAGGCGATCCTTCAGGCCTACCGCGAACTCTCCGAACGCACCGGCAACACCGAGCTATCGGTCGCCGTCCGCTCGTCTGCCACCGCCGAAGACCTGCCCGACGCCAGCTTCGCCGGTCAGCAGGAGACCTATCTCAATGTCCGCGGTGAAGCCGCCCTGCTCTCCACCTGCCGGCGTTGCTACGCCTCGCTGTTCACCGACCGGGCCATCACCTACCGCAAGATCCAGGGGTTTGATCACAACCAGGTGGCGCTGTCGATCGGCGTGCAGCTGATGGTACGCTCCGACATAGGCGGATCGGGCGTGATGTTTTCCATCGACACCGAATCCGGCTTTGACAAGGTGGTGCTGATCAACGCCGCCTGGGGCCTGGGCGAAAACGTCGTGCAGGGCGCAGTGACACCCGACGAATATGAGGTCTTCAAGCCGCTGCTCGACACACCGGGCCTCAAGCCCATCGTTGAAAAGACCTGCGGCGCCAAGGAGATCAAGATGATCTATGCCGGCGCAGAAGGCGGCGAGACGAAGAACGTGCCGACCTCGAAGGCCGAACGCGGCGCCTATGTGCTCTCCGACGAGGAAATCCTCAATCTCGCCCGCCAGGCGGCGACCATCGAGAAACACTACGGCCAGGCGATGGACATGGAATGGGCCAAGGATGGCGAGACAGGCAAGCTCTACATCGTCCAGGCCCGGCCCGAGACAGTTCAGTCGCGCATCGATGTGACCGCGCTCAAATCCTACACCATCAAGAAGACTGGCAAGACCCTGATCACGGGTCTTTCCGTCGGCGCCGCCGTCCGCGCCGGGCGCGTCTGCATGATCGAAGATGTCAAGGACATCGACAAGTTCATTGACGGCTCGATCCTGGTGACCTCGACCACCGACCCCGACTGGGTGCCGATCATGAAACGCGCCACGGCCATCATCACCGACCATGGCGGACGCACGTCGCACGCCGCCATCGTCAGCCGCGAATTGGGGCTCCCGGCGATCGTCGGCACCGGCAACGCCACCCATGTTTTGCACGACCAGCAAGAAGTGACAATCTCCTGCGCCGGCGGCGAGGACGGCGTGGTCTACGAGGGCACTGCCGAATACGAAGTCCACGATGTGCATCTCGATCACGTTCCAGCCACCAAGACCCGCATCATGCTCAATCTCGCCGATCCGTCCGCCGCATTCCGCTGGTGGCGCCTGCCTGCCGATGGCGTCGGTCTGGCGCGGATGGAATTCGTGGTCAATTCCGCAGTCCGCGTCCATCCGATGGCGCTGGTGCATTTCGACACGCTCAAGGACGAAGAGGCCAAGGCGGAAATCGCCGCGCTGACCCACCGCTATGACAACAAGGGCGATTACTTCGTCGAGACCCTGGCCCGCGGCTTGTCGCGCATCGCCGCCGTCGCCTACCCCAAGCCGGTGATCATCCGGATGAGCGATTTCAAGACCAATGAATATGCCGAACTCCTGGGCGGCCACGCCTTCGAACCCAAGGAAGAAAACCCGATGATCGGCTTCCGCGGGGCGTCGCGGTACTATTCGGACAACTACCGCGAGGGCTTTGCGCTCGAATGCAGGGCAATCAAGATGCTGCGCGAAGAGATGGGCTTTGACAATGTGGTGGTGATGATCCCGTTCTGCCGTTCGCCGGACGAGGCCGACAAGGTGCTTGCCGTGATGGCCGACAACGGCCTCAAGCGCGGCGAGAACGGTTTGCAGGTCTATGTCATGGGCGAGATCCCGTCCAATGTGATCCGCGCCGCCGAGTTCGCCGAGCGTTTCGACGGCTTTTCCATCGGCTCCAACGATCTGACCCAGCTGACCCTTGGCGTCGACCGGGATTCGGGCGAACTGGCCGACCTCTTCAGCGAGTCCGATCCGGCGGTGATCTGGATGATCGAGACACTTGTCGCCCGCGCCCATGAGGCCGGTGCGAAAGTCGGATTGTGCGGCCAGGCGCCGTCCAACAACCCGGCCTTTGCCAAGATCCTGGTCAAGGCCGGCATCGACACCATCTCGGTGACGCCCGACAGCTTCGTTGCGGTCAAGACCAACGTGGCGGAGGCAGAGAAAAACTGACGCTGCTGAAGCGGCTTTCTCAGCCGTTGGTGATTGAAATCTCCCGGCCGCTTGTGTGATGGTCCGCACCATGACTGACATTCTGACCATCACGCTCAACCCCGCCCTCGACGTCTCGACCTCGGTCGGCAAGGTGGTGCCCGGCCCCAAACTGCGCTGCGACGAGCCGCGCTATGATCCCGGCGGCGGCGGCATCAATGTCAGCCGCGCGATCAGGCGTCTGGGCGGCAACTCCCGGGCTTTCGCCGCCCTTGGCGGCGAGACCGGCGCGGCATTCAAGGCGTTGCTTGATGGCGAAGACATAACAGTCGAGCCTTTTGAGGTCACCGGCAACACCCGTCAGGCCTTCGCTGTCAACGAGACATCCACCGGCCAGCAGTTCCGGTTCCAATTGCCCTGCCCTGCCTGGCCGGGAGAACAGAGCGACAGACTGATCGAGGCTTTGAAACCGCACCTGATCAAGGGCTGCATCGCAGTTCTCTCCGGAAGCACGCCCACCGGCGTGTCTGCTGACATTGCCGCCACCATCAACCGGCTGGCGGTTGAACATGGCGCTCGGTTGATCCTCGACACCTCGGGCGCTGCCCTCACCGCAGCCGCCACCAATCCCGGCCCGCCATTCTTCCTCCTGCGGATGGACGGCCAGGAGGCCAGCGAGGTGTCTGGTCGGCGTTTTGAAACCCCAGGCGACCTGGCCAACTACGGCTCGGAACTGATTGCAAAGGGCGCCGCCGAGCGCTTGGTGATGTCGATGGGCGCTGTCGGCACTGCCGGCGTATCGGCCGGCGAACGCTTCTTCTGCCGCCCACCGAAGATCAAGCCGCTGAGCGCGGTGGGTGCGGGCGACAGCATGGTGGCGGCCATCGCGCTTGAACTCTCACGCGGCGGCAGCTTCCGCGACGCCGTCCGCCACGGCGTCGCCGCCGCCGGATCGGCGGTGCTGACACCCGCCACGGAGCTGTGCTCGAAGGCGACAGCGGACGAGATCCTGGGGCGGGTGGTGACGGAAGAGGTTTAAGCGGCTCTCAAAAACTCAGCTTCGAGGAAAACCCAGAGATCACTCCCGCACTGTGTTTCAGCGCCGCACGCTCGGCTTGATCAAGATCCGGCATCAGCGTGGCAATGATACCCTCGCGGCCGACAATGCGCGGCAGCGACAATGCGATGTCTCTGACGCCCTCAATCTCGTCACTCACCTGGCACACGCTCAGCACCGCACGCTCGTCATCGATGATGGCGCGTACAATGCAGGCAAGGCCTGCGCCGATGCCGTACCAGGTCGCGCCTTTGCCCTCGATGATGGTGTAGGCAGCGCGGCGCACTTCTTCGGCGATGCGCACCCGGGTGGCCTCATCCAGTGGACGTCCGATCTGCTGGGCGAAAGACACGATCGGGACGCTGCCGGCCATGGCGCTCGACCAGACGGCCACTTCGCTGTCACCATGCTCGCCCAGCACATAGGCATGCACGGAGCTGGGCGCGATGCCCAGATGATCGCCAAGCAGGCTTCTGAACCTTGCCGTGTCGAGAATGGTGCCAGATCCGATCACCCGCTCGGGCGGCAGGCCGGAAATGCGCTGGGCTGCGAAGGTCATGACATCGAGCGGGTTGGTCGCGATCAGCAGGATCGCATCCGGTGCGGCTTTCATCACCCCTGATATCACCGAGCGGAACACCGCGACATTGCGCTCAAGCAGCGCCAGCCGGTCTTCGCCAGGTTTCTGGCTAACGCCCGCAGCGATGATCACCACCGCGGCACCGTCGAGATCCGCATATTCACCGGCATGGACGCCGATGGTGCTCGCAAACGGAGTCGCATGAGAAATGTCCTGCGCCTGGGCTAGGGCCAGGGCATGGCTGGCGTCAACCAGCACGATTTCAGTGCCGACTCCCATCAGTGCCATGGCATAGCCCGCAGCGCTGCCGACCATTCCGGTTCCAACAATACCGATCTTCATGAGGTTCTTGCTCCCAAAGCTGAGATGCGCCCGTCAAACACGGCCGCGTCTCTTTTTAGCAAGCAGGATCCGTCAGCGATGTGACACACATCAAACCGGAACTGGAGACTGGTTTTTTGTCAGGATCCGGTGCGCGCGGACACGGTCGCGTCGATCGCCTTGCGCAGGTAGCCGTCACGCCCATAGATATCAGCGTAATAGCTCACCGCACCCGTCTCATTCGGCCAGGCCGTGAAATAGGCCACATGCACCGGGATGTTCTCGGGAACATCCACCGGTTTGTGTTGGCCGCCGGCGATATAACTGCCGATGTCCTCCACCGTGGTGCCCAGCACCTTGGCGGCCATGGCGCGCGGATCCTGCAGCCTGATGCAGCCGTGGCTGAACGCACGGGTGTCACGCTCGAACAGGGATTTGGACGGCGTGTCATGCATGTAAATGGCATGGCTGTTGGGGAACATGATTTTCAACTCACCCAACGCATTGGAACTGCCGGGGCGCTGACGCACGCCGACACGGCTGCCCGCCCCCACCGCAGACCAGTTCACGTTGCTCGATGACACACGCTTGCCGCCAATGGTCACCTCATAGCCGGAGCGGTCGAGATAACCGGGATCGTTGCGCAGCTTGGGCACCATCTCGTTGAAGATGATCGACTGCGGTACACCCCAATAGGGGTTGAACTCGACCAATTCGATTTCATCGTCAAAGAAGTAGGTCTGGTTCGAGCGCTTGCCGACCACGACGCGCATCGACAATTCCTGCTTGCCGCCATTGTAGTAGCTGGCGGTGTAGGCCGGCTGGTTGATGAACACCCGCCGCGACGCCAGAACGCCCGGCAACCAGCGCGCCCGCTCCATGGCAAGGCGGACTTTCTCGATCTTGTCGGCATTGGTGATACCGACCATCGCGCGGCGTGTGGCGGGGCCAACAACGCCGTCGGGCTTGAGACCGAGCTCCTTCTGGAAATCCTTGACCAGCTGGACCAGTTCCTCATCATATTCCGGCTTGCCGGCGTAGCTGGCAAACAACAGCGCATGCTCGGCTTTCAGTTCGTCGCTGGCCTTTTTCGAAATTGCCGCCATCACATTGGACAGTTCCGGATTGGACTGGCCGGGCTTGAGCAGGATGTTCTCGGCAATCTCGATCCGGTCGCCCTCATCCAGATCTTGCAGACGCTTCAATTCAGCCGCCAGAGCCTCAAAATGCGCCCCTTGCGGATTGTGCGCCAGCAGCGCAGCAGCTGGGTCTTCCGACTTGGAGAGAGCCGCAAGCCGGGAACCAAGATCCGGGTTCTTGCGCTTGAAATCATGATATCCGGAAATCCGGTTTGGATCGACACGGCCGCGGCTGGCGTCGAGAATGTAGTTGGCAATCGCCAGCGACAACCGCATCTCGAACGCCATCAGTTCCTTCTGACGCTCGGTGCTTTGCGAAAGGTCAAAGCTGTCGGCGGGAACCTCGACGCGGTAGTCATCCGCCGAAAGGCCGACCGCATCGGCTCCGTTGAGCACTTCGGCGACTGCGCGCGCCCGGTCGGTCACCGAAGTGCCGGCGACCCAGATGTATTTGGGGGTCTCGGAATAGTGCGCGACCACCGCCTCGGCTGCCTCGGGCAACGCACGAACATCAAGCGTATCAAGCGCAGCCCGGCCTTCCGAGAAGGTGTCGATCCCCAGTGGCGCAAGCCCAATGTCACCGATCGCTCCGGTGACGACGGGATCGGCAATCTTTCCGAAATCCACCTGCACCAGCTTGTCGGCGCGGTAGGTGTGATAGCGCGGGCCACTGATTCTCACGGGCTTGGCTTTTGGCGCTTCGACTTTAACGCGGGCCCGCTCGCGGGCGTTGCGTTCGCGTTGGCGCTGAGCCGGGCTCTTGAAGATATCCAGCAGGCTTTGCGCCTGCACCGGTTGGGTTGGAACAACCACGCCCGTGAAAGCCACTGCAACGGCGATCATCGCCACACCCGCACGCATTCCAATAGTCATGCCCAACCTATATTTCTTTATCGGGCAGAGATGGCCCGTGTTTGAATCAAATGACGTCTGCGGCGCGACACTATCAAATCACAGGCTCAAAAGGAAGAATGGGACCATCAGGCTTCGGCGGCGGCGGGCTTGGCCAATGCACTCTGTCCGTCAGTTGTTTTCCCGGACCATTCGGAAGAAAGCCAGCGCAGCAACCGCGCCGACGATCTGGGCGGCAATGAAACCCGGCGCATGTGCCGGAAGGATCCCGGAAAAGCTGTCGGTCAGGGAGCGTGCAATCGTGACTGCAGGATTGGCAAACGATGTGGAGGCGGTGAACCAGTAGGCTGCGGTGATGTACAAGCCGACCATCATGGCCACATTGGCCTTTGCCCGGATGCCGAACAGAATGGTCGCAATCAGCCCGAAAGTGGCCACCGCTTCCGACACCCATTGCCCGGGGCCAGTTCGCACATTGACAGAAGTCTGGATCACCGTCTGGTCGAACATTAAATGCGCCACCCACACGCCGATGATCCCCGAAACGATCTGCACCGCAACAAAGGCCAGCGCCTCGCCATTGCCGATTTCACCGCGCAGCCGGAAAACCAGCGTGACCGCGGGATTGAAATGAGCGCCCGAAATCGGGCCGAAGGCGGATATCAGCACCACAAGGATGGCGCCCGTGGCAATGGTGTTGGCCAACAGCGCCAGGGCAACATTGCCCCCCGAAAGCGTCTCGGCCATGATTCCGGAGCCGACGACTGTTGCCAACAGAAACGCTGTGCCTGCAGCTTCGGCAAGCAGTCGGGCTGAACGCGGTGCCTTGCTCATGCCACGCCTCCCGTCTCATTCAGATTGCGTGAAAGTGCCGTGCCGCCGTCCATCGCGCCGATTGCCGTGAGGCGCTGCTGCAGCTCAGCCGGCTCCAGCTTCTCGAACGGCACTGCCATCAGCGCGGAAAACCGGGCCTCGAGCAAATCCCAAGCTGCTTCAAATGCTGCGTCGACTTCATCAGGCGTCTCGCCTTTTCCCGCCGGATCGGGAATGCCCCAATGCGCTTTCACCGGTGCACCGGGCCAGACCGGGCAGCTTTCCCCGGCCGCGTTGTCGCAAACGGTGATCACCAGATCCATCCGGGGTGCGTCGTCCAGCGCAAACACATCCCAGCTCTTGGACGAGAAGCCGGCGGCGGAAAGCCCCTTGCGCGCAATCAGCCGGAGCGCAGCCGGATTGGGCGCACCACCGGGTTTCGATCCAGCGGAATAGGCTCGAACACGCTCACCCCCCAAATGATTGGCAATGGCCTCCGAAAGGATCGACCGCGCAGAGTTCGCGGTACAAAGAATGAGAATATTCAAAGGCTTGGAATTCATATCTGACTCAGATTGGCAGGCTGTTGAATCAATGCTTGAAAGTCTGACCGGGACCCGGCCCGTGCGGCACGGCAAGACCGAGTCTTGCAGATTTAATTTCCATAAATCATGATATTTCGATTGAAGCAAGCGAAGCACATACGACTTCTGCTGCAATTGCATTCGACCGCCCTTCACCGTAAGACCCAAGGCAACTACATTCGTGACATCAGGCGACCGGAAAGGCTTCCCGTGGCAAACGATCTCTTCCCCCTCGGCCCCGACACCACTCCCTGGCGCAAACTGACAGACAAATATGTCAGTGTTGAAACATTTCGCGGCCAGGACATCCTCACAGTGGAGACGGAAGGTTTGCGGCTGCTCTCCGAAACCGCTTTTGGTGACATCAACCACCTTCTGCGCCCCGGCCATCTCAAGCAGCTCGCAGCCATCCTCGATGATCCGGAAGCGACCGAGAACGACCGCTTTGTCGCCGTGGATCTTTTGAAGAACGCCAATATTTCAGCCGGCGGCGTGCTTCCCATGTGCCAGGACACCGGCACCGCGATCGTCATGGCCAGCAAGGGCCGGCGGGTCTGGACCGAGGGTGGCGATTACGAGGCGCTGGCCGCCGGTGTGCGTGACGCCTATGAGCGCCGCAATCTGCGCTACTCCCAGCTTGCACCGATCTCGATGTTCGAGGAAAAGAACACCCGCACCAACCTTCCCGCTCAGATCGACATCTATGAGGAAGGTTCTGACGAATACGACTTCCTGTTCATCGCCAAGGGTGGCGGTTCGGCCAACAAGACGTTCCTCTATCAGGGCACGCCCTCGCTGCTCACCCATGACCGGATGATCGAGTTCCTGCGCGAAAAGATCCTCACGCTCGGCACTGCGGCCTGCCCGCCCTACCATCTCTCGATCGTCATCGGCGGCACCTCGGCGGAAATGAACCTCAAGACGGTCAAGCTCGCCTCCACCCGTTATCTTGACGATCTGCCCACCAAGGGGTCGGAAGCAGGCCACGCTTTCCGCGACCTCGAAATGGAAGCCGAAGTGCACAAGCTGACCCAGCAGATGGGTGTGGGAGCGCAGTTCGGCGGCAAGTATTTCTGTCACGATGTCCGCGTCATCCGCCTGCCGCGCCATGGCGCGTCGCTGCCGATCGGCCTGGGCGTCTCCTGCTCGGCAGACCGCCAGGCCAAGGGCAAGATCACAAAGGACGGGATCTTCCTCGAGCAACTGGAGACCGAGCCGTCGAAGTATCTGCCGGAAATCGATGAGAAGAAGCTCTCGGCCCATGTGGTGCACATCGACCTCAATCAGCCGATGAACGACATTCTCGCCGAACTGTCCAAGCATCCGATCAAGACCCAGCTTTCGCTGACCGGCTCGATCATCGTCGCCCGCGACCTGGCCCATGCGAAAATCCGCGCCCGGCTCGAGGCTGGCGAACCCATGCCGGACTATTTCAAAAACCACCCGATTTATTATGCCGGTCCGGCCAAGACGCCGGAAGGCTATGCCTCGGGCTCCTTCGGTCCGACGACAGCAGGCCGGATGGACTCCTATGTCGACCAGTTCCAGTCTTTCGGCGGCTCCATGGTGATGCTCGCCAAGGGCAACCGCTCGCGCGCTGTGCGCGACGCCTGCGAACGCCATGGCGGTTTTTATCTCGGCTCCATCGGTGGCCCCGCAGCACGCCTTGCTCAGGACTGTATCAAGAAGGTCGAGGTCGTCGAATACGAGGAATTGGGCATGGAAGCGATCTGGCGGATCGAAGTCGAAAACTTCCCCGCATTTATCGTGATCGACGACAAAGGAAACGACTTCTTCAAGGAGCTGAACCTGGGATAACGGCAGGGCCGCGGCGCCGGTTCAGCAGCGCCCGGATCGGCCTTTTGCGGCCTTATCATCACATTCTAATTATCTACTGGCAGTTAACATTTCTCGAACAATTGTACAGTAATAGTGAGCCTCAAGGGTTCTATATTACCAGGTTTGGGGACGAAAAATGTCGGCAGGAGCAGCAAGCAAGGTCCAGAACATGGACACCGCCACATTGGTGCTGGCGACCATGCGCCGCCGCGGCATTACAGGCCTGCCCCGAAATTATGAACTTGTCTACGAAGCGCTCAACGCGTCAAATCAGTCGCTGACAAGGGAATTTGAATCGCTGAGCCGGTTTCCTGGTCAGGATGAGCTGGACCTTCTGGGCAAGAAGCACTTCCCCCATCACCATCGCCAGACTGTGGTTGAAGGCGCCCACGACAAGATGACCGACGAGGTCACGGCAATGCTCCGGCTGCTCAAACAGGAGCAGTCATCGCTTGAGAGCTATTCAAAACTGCTCGGCGAAACATCCAAACGGATTTCGGCGAAGACTGCCTCCAGTTCCGAATTCCTGACCAGCGTTCTGGGTGTGCTCTCGAACGCCACCGGCGACACCATGGAAAAGGGCAAGGTCGTCGTGGAACACATGGTCGAGCGCGCCCGCGAAATGGAACAGGTCAAGCTCGAGCTCGACGAGTACAAGCGGATCGCCAACACCGATCCCCTCACCCGGCTGGCAAACCGCCGGGCGTTCGACGAAACACTGTCGAACCTCTACATCGACAAGCGCGCTGCGATGTACCACGCTCTCATCGTCGCCGATGTCGATCACTTCAAGAAATTCAACGATGCCTATGGCCACCCGGTTGGCGACAGGGTTCTCGGCATCGTCGCAGCGGTGATGAAGAGTGCCGTGCGCAAGGACGTGTTTCTGGCTCGCACCGGCGGCGAGGAGTTCGCAATCATTCTTGAAGGCACCAGCCAGGAGGCGACGATCGGGATTGCGGAACGGCTTCGCCGCAAGATTGAAACAACGCCGCTCAAGAACCAGAAGACCGGACTGGATTACGGCCCGATCACGCTTTCACTTGGCATTTGCATGGCCAGCGAAGCGAGCGGCGCCGAAGAGCTCTACAACAAGGCGGATATAGCCCTCTATGCTGCCAAGAACACCGGCCGCAACCGCTACATGGTCTATAAGCCAGAACTGAACGAGCAATTCGAGAAGAGCTGGAACCTCTACACCAAGTGATCTGCAATTATATTGTTGACGTGTGGTAATCAAATCCAGCTACCGCAGGTAATGATCGCCGCAATCTTGCCATAATGCTGGACACGCGACCGCGAAGCAGTTACCGATTGTCGTGGACGGTCGAACAGCTTTGGCACTCGGGCGTCGGGCCGAATTTTACGTCAACTTCAGCTTCGGGACACTTTCATGACACGCCTGATCACCCTCGCATTCCTGGCACTTTGCTTGATGGTTCCGGCAACCGTCCAGGCCCAGCCTACCGGACAGTCCGCCAACAACGGCAAATCCTTGCTCCAGATTCTTTTCCCGCCATCGGACAACTACAACAAGTACCGGCGGTCGGATAAATCACCGATCAAGCGCAAGATGATCTCCTTCAAGGAAAATCACCCGGTCGGTACCATCATCATCGACACCTCCGATCGACGCCTTTATCACGTGACCAAGCCGGGCAAGGCCATGGCTTATGGCATCGGCGTTGGCCGCGAAGGCTTCACCTGGCAGGGCAAGAACAAGATCACCCGCAAGGCCGAATGGCCGGGCTGGACTCCGCCACAGGTCATGCGTGACCGGGTCAAGCGTCAGGAAGGCCGCGTGCTTCCCGCATATATGCCAGGTGGCCCGGACAATCCGCTCGGCGCTCGTGCAATGTACATCGGATCGACAATTTACCGCATCCACGGCACCAATCAGCCCTGGACCATCGGCCAGGCAATGTCATCCGGCTGCATCCGCATGGCCAACGAAGACGTTGAACACCTCTATGATCAGGTCAAAGTCGGCACACGCGTGGTCGTGCGCAACTGACCCCTGAGCAATCCCATTGAATTGAAAAAACCGGCCTTCGTGCCGGTTTTTTTGTCACCACATGCTGGTTTTGGCACGTTCAGGCCATTCCTGATCATAGGTCGCTCCATCAAAACCTTGCTTGAGCTCCTGCATTAGCTGGCCGGGACTGGGAAGCTGTGAGACATCAGGCCAGGCATCTGCATCCCAGAGTTTCGCGCGCATCAAGGCCCGCGCACACTGGAAGTAGATCTCTCCGATGGTGATCACAATCGCCGAGCGCGGCGGCTTGCCTTCCATCGCCAGGCTCGCAAGCAGCGCAGGTTCGACGGAAACAACAGCTTTGCCGTTCACTCTGAGTGTGCTGTTGGAGCCCGGAATCAGGAACAACAGCGCGACCCGGTTGTCGCGGACGATGTTGCGCAGGGAATCGATGCGGTTGTTGCCGCGCCTGTCGGGAACAATCAATGTACGGTCATCACCGATCACCATCACCTGTCCGGGATCACCACGCGGCGAACAGTCAAGTCCTTCAGGTCCGACGGTGGCCAGCGCAACCAGTGGCGACGCTTCGACAAGCTTGCGGTAGCCCTCGGTCAGCCGGTCGGCAACCTTTACCAACGACGCTTCGGAGCATTCGCCATAGATCGCCTCAAGCTCGGCAATCGAGGTAATGGTTGTCATGCGAGTCTCCGCTTCCCTTCAGTCCTGGTCACCACCATCCTATTGTTTTGGCTGGCGCAGGAAAGAGGCAAATCCAGTATCTCGGCCTGATCTTGCTGCTGATCGACATAAGCGGCCACGGCGTTGATCACCGGCGGTGCTGAAACGATCCGGCGATGGCCGAAGCCATTGGCGCGCATGAGGTGAACATGCGGACCCAGAGCGGCAATCGCTTCCGCATTGGAGAACGCCACTTCCTTGTCATCTTCCGCATGAATGGCGAGGATGGGAACGCGAATATCATGGAACAGACGGTCCACCCGGAATTCTGACAATGGCCGTCCGGCAACCCGCAGAACCTGCCGCTCGAACGCGTTCTGGGCTGCGGGCCCAAGGCCCATCAAGTCCCCTGCCCAGCGAAACACATCCTCCATGTTGGAGGGGGCTGCGATGGTCACGATCCGGCCAGGCAGACGTTGCGGCACGTGCAGAATCGCACCGGCTGCGGCGGCCATCACCGACGGCCCGCCGAAGGAATGGCCGACAAAGGCATCGAACGGCCCATGCTGCCGCCAGGCGGCATCAATCGCCTCAACCGCCTTGGGCAAATGCAGCACCCGCCCGCTCGAAGCGCCGTGACCAGGAAGATCAAGACAGACGACGGTCTGTCCCTTGGCAACCAGCGCATCAGCCATCGCCACCATGTGGTCGCTGCGCGACCGGTAGCCATGCACAATCAGAACCCGGCCACCTGTTGCCTGACCGGGTTCGGGCCGGAACACATGGGTTGCCACGACGCTTCCGGGAATCATCAGACGAACCGTTTCCGACTCGGCCATCCGCGCCTGGGCCTTCAAGAGCGCGGTTCGCTCCTTTTCGCTCTGCGGCTTGATGGACGCAGTCCGGGTGAACACCCGAAACGCCAGCTCACCTGCCCTTTCCGGCGACGTCACACTCATCGCGCGAAACGCCGCACGGGTGATTTTTTCAATGAGAGATGCCATAGTGGAAATCCTGAATGGTTCAATGATGAACAGAATTGTACAAGTATGAACAAAAAGCAAGCCCTGCCCTGGGACAACCCCCGATTTCGCAACTGGATTGCCGTTGCCCGCGCCTGCCACGTGATGGGTCAGACGCTGTCGCGCGAGCTTCAGCCGCTCGACATCAAGCCGCCGCATCTCGACATTCTCATCAATCTCTACCGCACCCCGGGCATTTCCCAGCAAGACCTTGCAGACAAGCTGCTGGTGGGCCGCTCCAACCTGTCGATGCTGTTGCCACAGATGGAAAAGCGCGGCCTGCTTGTCAGGCGCAGCGATCCGCGCGACCGGCGGGTCCTCAGGCTCGAATTAACACCGGAAGGCATCGAGCTGACCGAACAGGCCATCACGATCCAGTCAGCGCTGATTGAACGCACAATGAAGACCGCCACGCTGGAAGAATGCAATCTGGTCGGCGGCGTCATGACGCGGATGATCCGGGAACTCACCCTCGCCGACGGCGCTGCAAACGAGCCCGAACTGACGAATGCAGCGGATCAATCAAGAGAACTCAAGAGCGACGAGAGCAGCTGATCAAGAGGTTCGCGAGAGGCCTTTGTCCGCAAGTTCGGCAATGTACTCGGCCCAGCGGGCGTCCTTGTCGGCTCCGGTTTCCGACAGGAACTTCCAGGTGAAGATGCCGGTATCATGGCCGTCATCGAAGGTCAGCCGGACCGCGTAATTGCCGACCGGCAGCACTTTGGTGATCGTCACCTCGGATTTGCCGCCCACGGTGACCCGCTGCTCGGGCGAATGGCCCTGAACCTCGGCAGACGGTGAACGGACCCGCAGGAGCTCCGCTTCAAGGCCATAGGCCCGCCCATCGGTAAATCTCACGCTCAGCGTTTTGCGATCCGCCGACACCCGAAGCTCCTCAGGCCAGGCCTTTTCATGCTCAACCATCGATACGGCCCTTGCTTGTTGTTTGCCCATCGCTGCTGAGGGTGACATAGGCGGCCTTGGCGGAGCGCACAAGCGGCGATGGCGGAATTGGTTTGAACGTTGACGCTGCCGTGACTTGACGTGGCGACAATGGATGACGACATTGACGCCGACACGCAAAGGACACTTGCAGATGAGCAATGCCGCTGACAACGCGCCGGGTCTGCCCGGAAACCAAGGCATGATCGACCCGTTCGGCCGGGCGGTCAGCTATCTGCGCGTTTCCGTCACGGATCGCTGTGATTTCCGCTGCACCTATTGCATGGCCGAAAACATGACCTTCCTGCCCAAGAAGGATCTGCTGACACTTGAGGAGCTTGACCGGCTGTGCACGGTCTTTGTCGAAAAGGGCGTGCGCAAGATCCGGCTGACCGGCGGCGAGCCGCTGGTGCGCAAGAACATCATGCAATTGATCCGCGGCCTCAGCCGGCATATCGATGCGGGGCGCATGGACGAGGTGACGCTGACCACCAATGGCTCCCAGCTGACCCGCTTTGCATCCGAGCTTTATGATTGCGGCGTACGCCGCATCAATGTCTCCATTGATACACTCGACCCGGACAAATTCCGCCAGATCACCCGCTGGGGCGAGCTAGCCAAGGTGCTAGATGGCGTCGCTGCAGCGCAGGCTGCAGGGCTCAAGATCAAGATCAATGCCGTGGCGCTCAAGGGTTTCAACGATACTGAGATCCCAGACATGATGAAATGGGCGCATGGCCAGGGCATGGACATGACCGTGATCGAGACCATGCCGATGGGCGAGATCGATGAAGACCGCACCGATCAGTACATGCCGCTGTCGCTGCTCCGCGCGAACATTGAACGCCAGTTTACCCTTGAGGACATCCCGTTCCGCACCGGCGGACCCGCACGCTATGTCAATGTGGCAGAGACCGGCGGCAAGCTCGGCTTCATCACGCCCATGACCCACAATTTCTGCGAAAGCTGCAACCGGGTGCGGCTGACCTGCACCGGCACTCTCTACATGTGCCTAGGGCAGGACGACGCCGCCGATCTGCGCGCGCCGCTCAGAGCGTCCGAAGGCAACGAGTTGTTGTCCGCCGCAATCGACGAGGCCATCGGCCGCAAGCCCAAGGGCCATGATTTCGTCATTGATCGCACCACCCGGCAGCCCGCCGTCTCGCGCCACATGAGCGTCACCGGCGGCTAGGCTGCAAGACATTGACCGCGTCCTGATTCTGGTGAACCGGGCGCGGACTGATCAAAATTGCTGATCGATAACCTGTGTTGAACGACTGTGTGAGAAGGCAAACGCCTGCTACCTTGCGACAGACAATCGGCGATTCCGTCGGAGCGGATTGCCGACACCTTTCAGCCGGACACATTTATGCCAATGACACCAAACATCCGCGGCGCATTGTTTATGGCGCTGTCCATGGCCGGCTTCACGCTCAATGATTCGATCGTCAAGCTGCTCACCAATGAGATGAGCGTCGCCCAGGTGATGTTCTTGCGGGGCACTATCGCCACGGTGCTGATCTATCTGCTCGCGCGGCAAAAACGTGCCCTTCGCCCGTTGCGGCTGCTCAAGGACAAATGGGTCGCGCTCAGGGTGTTCGGCGAGGTCGGCGGCACCATTACCTTCCTGATCGGCCTTGCCCAGGTGCCGATCGCAAACGCATCGGCCATTCTTCAGGCGCTGCCACTGGCCGTCACCATGGGGGCGGCGATGTTCCTGTCGGAGCCCGTCGGCTGGCGGCGCTGGCTGGCCATCCTGATCGGCTTTGCCGGGGTGTTGATCATCATCCGTCCCGGCTTTGAGGGCTTTTCGCCCTATTCTCTGATGATCTTGGGAACGGTCCTGCTCGCCGCAACGCGCGACATTGCCACCCGCAAGATCGATGCAACGATCCCTTCGTTGCTGATTTCAACCGTTACCTCGGCCGCGGTGGCCCTGGCCGGGCTTGTGCTGATAGTGCCAATGGGGGGCTGGGCACCCGTAAATGCCACCCAGATGAGCATGATTGCGGTCGCCGCCTGCCTGTTGCTGGTCGGCTATCAGTTCATCATCATGGCAATGCGCGAAGGCGAAATCTCGTTTATTGCCCCTTTCCGTTACACCGGATTGCTCTGGGCTGTCCTCATGGGGTACCTGCTGTTTGGCGAGATACCGGACATCTTCATGATAGTGGGCGGTACGATTGTTATCGGTTCAGGCCTCTTCACGCTCTACCGCGAACGGGTTCGCAGCAAAGCCAAACCCGCAAGCCGAGCAGCAGTGCGTCACTCCCCGTGAGGCAAGATGCCCGTGTTGCCCGTTCGAACGAAAGCCCCCTCAATGCGAACATCGTCACTGCGCACTCCTGCGCCGCCCTGTTTGGGGTTTGAGTCCCTTGGGACAAACCTCCGTTTCGTCAACCAGCCGGGTCGCCGCCGCCTCGCGTTCCGCGGCTTCGGCTTCCCATTCCTCAAACAACCGTGCATGCTCACAATCGCCCCATATGGCATCGCAAAACGGACATCTGTCCAATAATTGAAAATCGGGCATAACTTGCCCTCCACTGAATCCCGAGACTACGGATTATTGCCCCCAAAAATTAAGTAAAACTAAACTTTATTCTTAAGATCGGCAATCAGAACCATGTAACCGCACAAACTCGGCACCAGATTACCGATCTTCAAACTTGCAAACCGGCCTTAAACCATTTGCATCCGGGCGCTCAACGGCACACAACACCAACAATGAAACCGACCACTTTCCTCAATCGCACAACGCCCCCGCACATCATCACGCTGGTGATGATCGCCGGGCTGAGTGCGTTGACCATGAACCTGCTGCTTCCGTCGCTGCCGGGAATCGCCAGCTACTACGCAGCCGATTATGCATTGGTGCAGCTGGCCGTATCCGGCTACCTCGCGTTCACAGGCCTGCTGCAACTGCTCATTGGCCCGCTCTCGGACCGTTACGGCCGGCGGCCGGTATTGCTGACCGGACTTGGCATTTTCCTCGTCGCCACTGCCCTCGCTCCACTTGCTCCGACCGTCGAGAGCTTCCTGGCCATTCGTATGGTGCAAGCAAGTGTCGCCTCGGGCATGGTGCTTTCGCGCGCGATTGTGCGCGACATGGTCGACACAGACGAAGCCGCATCGATGATCGGCTATGTGACCATGGGCATGACGCTTGCGCCGATGATCGGACCAGCGCTCGGCGGCATAATCGATGAGGTGTTCGGCTGGCAATCCACCTTTGCGTTGCTCCTGGTTTTCGGCCTCGGCGTTTTTGTGCTGAGCTGGATGGATCTGGGGGAAACCAACCACAACCGTTCCTCCAGCATGCTAAAGCAGTTTGGGGCCTATCCGGAACTCCTGCGCTCACGCCGGTTCTGGGGCTACACCCTCACCGCCACCTTCGCATCGGGCGCGTTCTTCTCGTTTCTCGGCGGCGGCCCCTTCGTGGCGACCGAAATCCTCGGCATGAAACCAAGCCAGCTGGGCTTCTATTTCATTTTCATGGCACTGGGTTACATGGCAGGCAACTACATGTCCGGCCGCTTCTCGCGCCAGGTCGGGATCAACCGGATGATGGTGACCGGATGCATTGTCGCCACGGCAGGCATGAGCCTGTCACTGATCCTTTTCCTGGTTGGCCTTTGGCATCCCATGTCGTTTTTCGGTCCGATTTTCTTTGTCGGCCTGGGCAATGGCATCACGCTGCCCAGCGCCAATGCCGGAATTGTCAGTGTGCGCCCGCATCTTGCCGGCTCGGCTTCGGGTCTGGGCGGGGCCATGATGATCGGCGGCGGGGCTGCGCTGTCGGCTCTGGCAGGCGCCATTCTGTCCGCAGAATCCGGCCCTTACCCCTTGATCACGGTCATGCTGCTCTCCTGCATCATCGGCATTCTGGCCACCCTCTACGTGATCAAGGTGGAACGCAGTCTTGCAGGCTCAGACAAGCCAACGCCCGGCGAAGCGCCATGAACATCATCGGCGGCATTCTTGCCGGCGGACGCGGCCGCCGCATGGAAGGCATCGACAAGCCTTTTGCCGAACTAGATGGCAAACCGTTGATTGCGCATGTGATCCGCCGCATGACGCCGCAGGCCGGCGAAGTGATCATAAATGCCAATGGCGAAGCAGAGCGCTTTGATCAATTCGGGTTTGATGTGATCGCCGACCGCATTGACGGTTTTCGCGGACCGCTTGCAGGCCTTCACGCGCTGATGGTGGCAGCGGGCGAGCGCGGCGGCAGCCATCTGCTGAGCGTGCCTGCCGACACACCGTTCCTGCCGGCCGACCTTGCAACCCGCCTCACCAGTGTCGAGAATACAGATGGTGCAGCGCGGATCGCCAGCTCCAAGGGACGCCGCCAGCCAGTGGTCGCACTCTGGCCGGTGGATCTGGCTAAGGGCCTTGAAGCCTATCTCTCCAAGACCGGCGATCTGAGCATGGCTGCCTATCTGCGCCAGATCGAAACCACCGAAACCGGTTTCCCGGTCATTGACGGGCTGGATCCGTTTTTCAACATCAATACGCCGGGCGATCTGGAACAAGCCGAACGCCTGATAGCCGCTTGTCCAGACAGCAGCATCGTATAAGAAGACCGCAAAACCTGATTGGGAGCCTGCAATGGCCAAGACCGACGATGATGCTCTGGCGGAAGCCTATAACCGTGCGCTATCGCTGGAGAAATCCGGCGATTTTGATCTCGCAGCAGCAGCTTATGCAGAGGTGTTGGCGCTTGATCCCGACGATCATGGCGGCGCTGCGGTCAGGCTCGCATCGATGAAACGCGGCGATGTTCCGGTGCGCGCGCCCGAAGCCTATGTTGCCACCCTGTTCGACCAGCATGCCGACGTGTTCGACAAGGTGCTGGTCGAGGATCTCGGCTACCATGTGCCGCTGCTGCTGAGACAACGGCTGATCGATTTGGCCGAAACCAGCTTCGAACGCATGCTTGATCTGGGCTGCGGTACGGGCCTTACCGGCGGCGCGCTGGAAGACATGGTCGATGACGCCACCGGCCTCGACCTGGCCGAGAACATGGTCGAGATCGCCCATGAGAAAGGCCTCTACGACACGCTTTATGTCGCCGACGCCGTCGACTACCTCGAAGACAATGACGACGACCCGTTCGACCTCATCGCCGCCACCGATGTACTGCCCTATCTCGGCGCGCTCGAGCCGCTGTTTGAGGCGGCGGCGAAAAACGCCCTGCCCAAAGCGCTGTTCTGCTTCTCCAGCGAGACCCTGCCCGACGCCGACTTCGAGGGCCGGCCCTACACCGTCGGCCGTTTCCAGCGCTTTGCCCACACGCAAGCCTATGTGCGCGGAGCGCTTGATGCAGCAGGCTTCGAGACACTCGAAGCCGGCGACATCACCGTCCGCCACGAACAGGGCCTGCCGATTGCCGGGCACCTGTTTGTTGCGCGCAAAGTTTGAGCTATTTCCGCAGGGTTCCAACCCGGGTCAAACGCCCCGGCCTACATCATCTTGAACACTGACGGATCGGGTCCGTTGCGCAGGCCCACATCGAGTGTGGCGATGGCCTTCATCTCGTCGTCGGTGAGCGTGAAATCGAACACATTGAGGTTCTCGGACTGGCGGCCCGGATTGACCGAGCGCGCGATCGCCGCATGACCGAGCTGCATGTGCCAGCGCAGGATCACCTGTGCCGGGCTCTTGCCGGTGCGCGCCGCAGCCGCCTGAATTGGCTTGGCCTCAAATGAGCGGGCATTGCCCAGGGGCGTCCAGGCCTGTGGCACGATCTTGTGCTTGGCACAGACCGCCCGCAGTTCCGGCTGCTGCAGCAGCGGATTGATTTCGATCTGGTTAAGCACAGGCACCTCGCCCGTCTCCTCGATGATCCGCGCCAGATGATCAGCATTGAAGTTCGACACGCCGATCGAGCGCATCAGCCCCTCATCGCGCATCTCGATCAGCGCCTTCCAGGTCTCGACATAAAGATCCAGGCCCGGCACCGGCCAGTGGATCAGCACCAGGTCAAGCTGATCGACATCGATGCTCTTGAGGCTGCGCTCGACCGAGGCCCGCGCCTTGTCCCGGCCCTGATCGCGGTTCCAGATCTTGGTGGTGACAAAGATATCGTCGCGCTGCACGCCGGAGCTTTTCAGCCCCTCACCAAGACCGGCTTCATTGCCATAGATGAAAGCCCCATCGATCAGCCGATAACCGGTCTTGATGGCGCTTTCGACCGCTGCTGCAGTGTCGTCCTGCGGGATCTGCCAGATGCCGAACCCGAGCTGCGGGATTGAGTGTCCGTCATGAAAAGCGATCTTCGGTTGATCAGTCATTCTTGTTCCTTGGTGCAAAAAAGACGCTGCGGTGCTGCAGCGAGATGTGAAAATGGCACTCCGTTGCAAAACAGAGCGGCCGGTCACGCGATCGCTGATCCTGGCACCGCAACCCCGGCTTTGATGCTTTATCGACCGCGTGACGCGCTATCACGACACGGGATTTGCGCCTGCTTTGACATCTGTCAACGAATTCGGTCAGGATAGCACTCAAGTTGGCAAGGCTTCAACACCTCAGGTTGTCGTGCTTGGGAGGGCATATCTTGGGTCTATTTCGCGCGATTTTAGCCGCCATCCAGAACCATCCGTATCAGAGCGCCTTTCTGCTCGTCGCCATTTTGTGGTTGCTGGGCGTGAGAACCTACAACATCCTCACCCTCGAAAAGGGGTATTCGCGGATCGCCGGTTTGCTCGAATCCGTTGACGATTTGAAGAACGGCACGACGGCCTCGGAACTCTACGACGCAAAATATTTCGCCGCGATGAGCGCCGAAGTCTATCGGCTGCCCCACAACGGCGACGCCAAGACGGAACAATCGGCGTGCAATCTCGGCGAGATCCTCTCTGATTGGACACTGCTGCCACCCTCTGACACAGATCCGGCCAGGCCCGACGGCAATGATCGCGATCAGGCACGTTGGGATGGTCAATTGGTCTACGGTGTCTGGTATCGTTCGGCGGGGCCCGAAAAAGTCCAGATCGCGCTGGTGTTTCGCGGCACGCACACATGGGGCGACTGGTGGAGCAATGCCCGCTGGATCACCCAACATCTCAGTTCCGGCTGGGATCAGTATGATCTCACGCGCAGCCTGGCAAGTCACGTCGTGAACAACGTCCTGAGCGACCATCCCGAATTGCAGGCACTGGGAGAGCCGGAGTTCATCGCCGCCGGACACTCGCTGGGCGGCGGACTGGCGCAACAGGCGGGTTACGCCAACAGCCGCATAAAGCGCGTCTATTCCTTCAACGGATCCAGCGTCACCGGATTTTATGATGTGCCCGACCGGGATCAGACCAAGATCGGTATGCGGATCTACCGCATCGGCGAAAGGGGTGAGGTGCTTTCCTTGCTGCGGACCTTCATGAAAATCATCTATCCGGTGGTGGAGAAGAACCCCAAGATTGTGGAAGCAACCTACAATTTCGGAACCCTTGGGCTGGTGACCCAGCACAGCATTGATGATCTCGCCTGCGCGCTTGGCAGCCAGTAGCAGGCCTCACAGCACAAAACACCAACCGGCTCAGACCTCGCGGGCCGACAAGGCTGCGATGTCCACAAGGCCGGGTTTGCCGCCAGGGCCGATAACGACATATTTGGCGTTGTCATCGGTCCACGAGACAAAGTCGAACCCCTTGATGGTCTGTTCCTTGAACTCGGGGGCCGACTCTGCATTGCCGCTGGTGCCGCTTTGCAGGCACAGCGCAATCACCGTGCCTTCAGAGTCCACATACATCAGTTGGGCAACAGGCTTGCCATTGGCAACCAGAAGCCGGCCACCCTCAAAGCTCAGGCCGAAGCTGGTCAGGTCGGGAATCGAGAAGTCAACGCCAACAGTTCCGCCAAGCCATTTGACGATGTGATCAGACTCATCGGCAGAGACCTCGACGAGATGACGTTTCTGGGCGGAATAGACCGCGTGATAGTCAGCAATGTCGCTCAACCAGCCGGCATCTGCGACCATGGCGCCACTGGGAGAAACCCGGTCCTTCACAAAAAAACCGCCCATCCCGCCAAAGATGAAAAGGACAAGACCAGCAGCAATTGCAGCCCAGATAGGGCGCGAGGCCGGGCGCGCGGGCGCCATGCCGACGGGGGATGACCTGATCTTCTGCGCAAGCGCCAGCGGAACCGGCTCGCTCAGCTGTGCATCGAACTGTTCCAGAGCCATTGCATCGGCGGCCAGCAGCGCATCCAGCTCCGTCTGCACGGCCGGATCGGAGACGAGCAAGGCTTCAATCATCTCCGCGTCTGCAGCTTCGAGCTCGCCATCCAGATAGGCGCTCAACTTCATCGAGAGATCAGTCATGTCGCGATGCCCTCCTCATGGCCTAGTCCGGACGCAAGCAACTTTCGCGCACGATGAATGCGGCTCATAACGGTTCCCACCGGTATCTCCAGAAGCTCCGACACTTCACGGTAGCTGTACCCCTCCGCACAGACCAGCATCAGGGGCCGGGCCAGATCGCCCGGCAGCGCGTTCACCCTGGCCTGCACCTGCTTTGCGTTCAGCGCCTCATCGGCATCTCCGGTCTGAAGTTCCGTCGCCTCCTCGGCAGGAACCTGCCCCTGCCCGTCGCGAACCTTGCGTTTGCGCAGCTCGCTGATCCACAGGTTGCGGATGATGCGGAACATCCAGCGGTCCAGCGGTTGGGCCGGGTCGTACTGGTGCCATTTCTGCAGCGCCGTGGTGCAGGCATCCTGCACCAGATCATCAGCATCGGGAGCCGACCGGCTCAAGCTCAGAGCAAACCGTCGCAGCCGTGGCAAAAGCCCGATCATCTCGGTTTTGAACGTCTCTGAAGTGGTCACACTTGTCTCGTACTTGTCAGCCGGTTTGCAGTCCCGGCTGGTCCAATGGCGGCTGTTCCAGCCAGATTCGCTTCGAAGGCTGGCGCATTCTGTCAGCCTCCGTGTATCGAACATTTCTGTTGCTGTTGCAATCCGCCTTTCCACCGAGCGGAATGCCGCCGTGGAGGCCCACGAGGCATAATGCTCGCTGGCTGCCAATGTTGAATCAAGGACGCGCAATGTGCCAAACGCCACCGGCACCGTCGCCATTGGCCTCGCCTGGCTCCGTGTCACCAATCCAGAAATACAGCGGCTTGCCGTCCTTGGCCCACTGTTTGCGTCCATCCCTGCGTTCGATGGCGCTCAAACCCGGCATGTCAGTACCATTTTCCGCAACAAAAGGAGGCCATTGGACGGCACACTCATCATAGCAGAGTGATGCGCCCACCATGTCTTTGTCGAAGGTGTAAAGCGTCATGCCGTTCTTTGCGGTGAGGTTCATATGGGCAGCAGCATAGGCTCCGGTGCACCCGGCTACCAGAACTGCGATGGTGGCAAATGTTGAGACCTTCACGGGATATTCCTTTTGAGCGAATTGTTCGGAACGGCAATAAGCGACGTTCTCCAAAGGGTTACGCCTGTGGTGATCTGATTATTCCCAAAAAAATGGAGGCCTCTGGTAAGCTCATGAAAATTTTGACATATTTCTGAAAGAACATCGCCGTAACGTGAATTTTCGTCACAAAAGCGTGAACGGCGTGAATAATCTGCGATGCTGCTGCGTAAGACATCCGACACCGCACAACAATGGAGCCTCACAATGCGCACACTCATCCTCATCACCGCCCTCCTCTTCCCCATGGCCGCATTCGCTGCCGGGTCCGAAGACGACTCGCCGCCACCGCCGACCAAAACCACCAAAACCTGCGAAAAAAATCAGGTATGGAGCAAGTGGAGAAGGAAATGTGTCGATGCCAAGGAAAGCCATCTCGGCGACGACACGCGTTATGGCGCCGTGCGCGAACTGGCCTATGCAGGACGATATGACGACGCGCTCTATGTGCTTTCCGCGATGTCCGACCAGAGCGAAAGCCGCGTGCTGACCTATTACGGCTTCATCTATCGCAAGACTGGCCGCATGGACCTCGGAATGCAGTATTACCAGGCCGCTCTGACGGCAGATCCGGACAACCTGCTTGCGCGCTCCTACATGGGACAGGGTCTTGTCGCATCCGGCAAGATTGAAAAAGCCCGCGTTCAACTGGCTGAAATCGAGGCCCGCGGCGGCGCATCCACCTGGCCGGAAACGTCGCTTCGCCGCGCCATCCAGACAGGCGGAACCTACAGCTACTGAGTGACCTCCAGGCACTCGAAGCAACCTGACAGACGGCAGTTTCCCAATGCCTCTGTCAGGTCATTTCACTTTTGGAGTAGCCCGACCGGGCCAGCCTTATCCCCGGGCGAACAGCGGAAAGCTGACGCCCAGCGACCAGGCCAGGCAAAGCCCCAGGCCAATCCCGGCGGCCAGAGCACCCGACCGGCGCGCGACCCAACGTCCCATCAGCCCGTGCACAACAAAGAACAGCACGAACACAGGCAGCACGATCACCACGAAGGTCAGTTGCTCCGGGTCAAGCATGGCAGCCGCGATGAGTGAAGCAAACAGGATCAGCCGCGCAAACACACGCCGCCACAATGCCCCACGTCCGGCACCGGTAACGACACTGTCGCCAAGCATGAACGGAATCGTGCCGAGCGCCAGAATGGCGATAACCGGCAACCGTTCGGCGGTCGGCCAGAAACTCGCCGCGTAGCGGTCAAGCGCCAGGCCGAACACCAGAATTCCCCAAACAGCGAGCGCCCCTGCAGCGACCAGCGGCAGGCCGGTCTTCATCGATCGCCAGTGACCTGAAAGGGCCAGCTGCAGGACGCCAAACACGGCCAGGTGGATCATCAGGTAGTCCGCCACCAGCACAGGCATGAAGTTGGTGTAAAATGGCGTGATCAGCAAAGGCGCCACCACCGCCGGCGCAATCGTGGCCATCAGAAACCGTTGAACCGGCAAATCGGCCACCGGCGGTGCTTGTGGCAACCGGGCCGCCAGTGGATAGAAGCCGGCAACAATGCCGCCAAGAAGCGCCAGGATCCAGAGCCCCATGGCGCCGGCACCAGCGCCGCTTTGACGGTCATAGGTCTGATCCAGCCAGTCTGTTGCGGCATCAATCGCAGTCGGGCTGAACAACACCCCGACATGTTCCACCCGGGGTGCAACCACTGCAAGCCGCGCCACATCGCCCGAGGTCACCAGTTGACCCTCACCTGCTTGGGGATCAATCAGATGCACGGCGTCAAGAGCGGCCTGTCTGAGCCGGCTTTCCCATTCCCCTGAAATGGCGAGCAGCCGCATGGGTTCATTGGCGCTGACGGCTTCGGAGAACATCGAGATCGCCACCACAGCGGCCACGGGGCTGCCCTGCTCCCGTTCGGCAATCGCTGCACGGATGATGATGTCGGTGGCCATCGAATGCCCCAAAAGCGACACCGGCCCGGCGCGAGGCAAACCACGCGCCGCGTCGATAACCGCACGGGTTTCCGCAACAAGCAGCGCCGTGGTGCCATCCACGCTGGTGACGTCGCCCGACATCGGCTTCGGATTGCGGCCATGGCCTTCCAGATCAAATGCCAACACCCGGTAGCCCGACTGGGCCAGATGCAGCGAATAGGCCTGCATGATCTGCCGCGAGCCTGCAAAACCGTGCGCCACCACGACTACCGGCCCTTCGGAATCGGGCTTCTGATAGAGCGTGACCGGTGTGGTCCCGACACTGAAATCCGAAATCTCCAACCCGGCCCGGGGCCGTTCCAGCATGACCACCGACAGCAGCACCACCAGAAGTGCTGCCAGTCCGATGGCTGTGGCTTTGAAAGACTGGGTCAAGCGGCCTGATCCTGATTTGATGAGAATAAATTTGGCAGCGATGCAGGGGTTTCAACAGGCAACAAGCCGCTCATTCTGCGAACCGGCACCCTGCAAACATCTCTTACCCAACACCCCTTCGGCTCATTCCCCCGGACTGAGCGTCCAGAGACCATCCGGCTCCTCGACGCCAGTTGAGGGAATTTCGATCGACTGCACATTGGCCCAAAGCCCGGCAAAGTCGCTGTAGTGGCCGGAGAACACATTCCCCGATTGCCCGGTGGTCTGAATGTAGGTCGAGCGGTCGAGATCACTGAGATCGAAAATCCCGCGGTAGCTCGAGGCATTGGTGTTGGCGTAGGGATCGTCGTCATTGTAAAATTGGGTATAGCCGCGGTCGAGCGTGAACGGTCCGCCACTGCTCTCCACTTCGACATTGAAGAACCGCCTGAGCAGGCCCACCTCGCCGAATGGCCGGTGCCCGCCCTTGGCATAGTGTGCTGTGCCCCAGCGCCATTTGGAGGCATCATCGCCATAGCGCGTTTTCAGATCCGCAATTGCCGAAGAGAAGGACCGGGTGAAGATCTCGCTGCAGCTTTCTTCATCCGAGGTGTCCGTTACATCGCACCAATTGCGCGCGGTCTGGCCATCGACGAGCCGCTCCATCACCTTGCCGCGCGCCCGCATCCAGTTCTTGAAAGTGATCCCGAGATCGTCCTCGAAAGTGGCAATCATCGCCGCGCGCAGCCAGGCCATGAAAATCAACGGCTCGGCCTGCTCGCGCGCCATCATGCCGTCCCAGTCTGCAAGCTGGGCGGCGAGGCCCTGCTCCTCAGCGCTCAAGGCCGACTGATCGAGAAGTGCCAGCATGCGCGGATTGAGCCCGGCAAAGGCGGGCGAATAGATATCAGCCTGCATCCGGTGAGACGCCGCCATGCTGTGGAGTTCGCCAGGCTCCGCCAACAGGCTGTCAATCCGTTGCTGACGGTAGGCCTCCTCCCAGTCAAAGGTCAGGTGCAACGGATAATCCGGACCGACGATCTTGGTGTTGGCGGTGGCGATCACACCGCTTTCGGGATTGGTCTGGCGCGGCAATGCGGCATAGGGCGCATATCCACGCCAGTCGTAGATCGCGTTCCAGCCCGGCGCGGGTGCCCTGCCCATAAGCCGGTTGGCCGGATCGCGTTGCGGGACCCGGCCAGCCGCCACAAACCCGATATTGCCCGAACGGTCCGCCACCACCATGGACTGCATCGGGGTCAGAAAGGCGTCAAAACCGTTCTGGAAATCCTCGACCGTCTGCATGGCATAGAGCCTCGGGCCGACAAGTGCCGTCGTGTCATCATTCGCCAGAGCGGTCCATTGCAGTGCTGCAACCGTGTTTTCAGGCAACAGCTTGTCAAAATGCTTGAACCCGGCCGGCAGCACCGGACCATGGCGGGTCCAGCGCCGCGTAAAGACGCGCGCATCGCCGCCCTTGACCTTGATCGTCTCCTCTTTCTGGCCGAACTGAACCCAGCCCGTGGGTGCAAGATACTGATCCGGATTGTCAGGATTGATGCGTTCGACAAACACATCCTGTGCGTCGGTGGCCGTGTTGGTGAACCCCCAGGCGATGTCATTGCCGCGCCCCAGAAGCACATAGGGCGTGCCCGGAAGCGACACCCCGATCAGCCGGCGCGGCTCGTCGAACTCTTTGGTCACTTCGAGATGGGCGAGATACCAGATCGAGGGCGCTGACAGCAGAAGATGCGGGTCATTGGCGACAATGGGCTGACCCGAGGCGGTACGCTCCCCCGAAAGCACCCAGTTGTTGGAGGCTCCGGTGCCAAGCAGTGCTTCGACCTCGCCAAACCGGGACACGGCGGCAGTCGTCACATCTGCACCGATTTCGCCGCTGTCGAGCCCCAGAAGTATCCGCAGATCGGGCATTGGCGGAGGATTGTCCGCATCAACATAGGGCAAGAGGTCGAGCATCTCCGCTTCACTGAATCCCATCCGGTAAAAACCGAGCCGCAATGCTTCCTCATCCAGATTGGCCGCGAGCGAGATCGACATCATCTTGATCGCGGTCAGCGTATGCTCCGGCGACCAGGGTTCGGGTTCGTAGCCGAGAATCACATATTCGGGCGGGAGCCTCGAGGAAAAGGCCTGCGGGTTGCGCGTCATCCAGGCATTGATGCCGCGCGCATAGCCCTCAAGCATTGCCATGGTGTCCTCATCCATCACCGCAAGTGACGCAACCGCGGCTTCATGGATGCCCATGGTTCTGAGCCAGATATCGGTGTCGATGGTGGCCGCACCGAACATCTCCGAAAGCCGCCCCTGCCCGGCCATGCGGCTGACTTCCATCTGCCACAGACGCTCCTGCGCATGCACGAATCCGAGCCCCGCGGCCACATCGGCCCGCGTCGCAGCCTTGATGTGGGGAACGCCATTGCCGTCGCGTGCAATGCTCACCTCTGCGCTCAGACCGGCAATCTGCATCTCGCCATCCACAGGCGCCTGAGAGCGCGACAACCACAGCATTCCACCGCCAATTGCCATCACCAACAAGGGCGTCACGACGAGAATGAGCTTGATAAGGCCTTTGAGGATGCGCATCATTGGTTTATGTCCCTCCCCAGTACACGCGAACTGCCTTACGTAACGTGTCGGCAGGTTAGGCGTAAAGCGCATTTGTGACAAAAGGATAGGCGAAATGGCGACAGTAGCATTTATCGGTCTGGGTGTAATGGGCTACCCAATGGCAGGCTACCTCAAGACCAAGGGCGGCCATGATGTGCGCGTCTACAACCGCACCACGGCCAAGGCCGAGAAATGGGCCGCGGAATTTGGCGGCACCGCCTGCGCCCTGCCATCAGAGGCTGCCACAGGCGCAGATTTCGTCTTCACCTGCGTGGGCAATGATGATGACCTTCGCGCCGTTACGCTCGGCGCCAATGGCGCTCTTGACGGCATGAAAGAGGGTGCGATCCTGATCGACAACACCACCGCATCTGCCGAAGTCGCGCGCGAACTGGCCGAAGCCTGCGCAAAAAAGGGCTGCGGCTTTCTCGACGCCCCGGTCTCGGGCGGTCAGGCAGGCGCGGAAAACGGCGTCCTCACGGTCATGGTCGGCGGCGACGAGGCAACCTTCGCCAAGGCGCAGCCGGTGATCGACGCCTATGCCCGCATGGTTGGCCTGATGGGCCCGGTGGGCAGCGGGCAGCTGACCAAGATGATCAACCAGATCTGCATCGCAGGCCTGGTTCAGGGCCTCTCCGAGGGCATTCATTTCGCCAAGAAGGCCGGTCTCGACATCGAGAAGGTGGTCGAGGTGATCTCCAAGGGAGCCGCCGGTTCCTGGCAGATGGAAAACCGCCACAAGACCATGAATGCCGGCGAGTACGAACATGGCTTCGCCATCGACTGGATGCGCAAGGATCTCGACATCGTGCTCAATGAAGCCAAGCGCAACGGCGCGACCCTGCCGGTAACAGCACTGGTCGACCAGTTCTACGCCGATGTGCAGGCCATGGGCGGCAACCGCTGGGACACCTCCGCGTTGCTGGCGCGCCTGGAAAAATAGTATGGCAACACGTCAGACGAAGGCTCGCAAGCCCCCCGTAAATGCGGGGTTTGCGGTGACCGACATTCTGACCTGGCTCGAAGAACACGGCTCGGCTGAAAACCGGGCCGGCATGGCGCGCTTCGCGATCAGTACGCAAAAGGCGTTTGGCGTCGGCAATACCATGTTGAGGCCGTTTGCCCGGACCCTTGGACGCAATCACGTGCGGGCTCAAGAACTGTGGCAAACCGGTTGGCGGGAGGCGCGGCTGCTCGCGTTGTTTACAGAAGAGCCCATGCGGGTCAGCCCGTCGCAGGCCTGGCAGATGGCGGAAGAGTTCAACTCCTGGGAGATCGTTGACCACGCAGCTGACCTGTTTGTCGACGCCGGCCATCTTGAAACACTTGTGCCCGAATTCGCCGCCGATGAACGCGAATTTAACCGGCGCACGGCCTTCGCCATGATCGCCTGGGGCGCAGTGCACCTGAAGAAACGCGACGACGCAGATTTCATCGCCCTGCTGCCACTGATCGAAGCCCACGCCACCGATCCGCGCAATTTCGTCAAAAAGGCCGTCAATTGGGCGCTCAGGCAGATCGGCAAACGCAGCCTGACGTGTCACGGCCCGGCGCTGGCCCTGGCCGAAAGGCTCGCCACCTCAGACGACAAGACCGCACGCTGGATCGGCAAGAATGCGTTCAAGGAACTGTCCGATCCAAAGCGCATTGCCATGATTGGCCAGAAGAAGACCGCTGCCAACAGGCAAAGGATACTGGGCGAGAGTTAAGGCTCTCATGCATGTCGCGCTCCATCGAATGCGCGGCACTTCAGGCTTCAGGGGCGTAGCATCCGATGTCAGTCAGAAGCCTTCGGCTGCAGACGTCACAATCTCGCCAAGCAAGACGTTGACCTGGTCGCGTTCACCTCCTGCCGGCAACAATCTATGCCCGACCACGACCGTGCCCGGATTGGCTTCCGCCTCATAGACAAAGACCACATAGGGGCAATAGGCGATATCACCGATGTCGGCCTCCATGACCTTGCGAGAGACCACGGCCGAGCAGAAGGTGAAGAATTCCGCATCCTTGTAGAGCGCCTTGCCAGCCTCCACGTCGGAAGCGGTGCGCTTCAGCATGTCTCCGATAAAACCATGGTAATCAATCGCGTAGCCGCGATTGACGATGGCGTTTTCAACGCCCGTCGCGACATCTGCGAAGGCTGCATCGGTTTCAACCGTCATCACGTCATCGCCTGCGGCGCGGCCTGGCGTGATGGTGAAAGCCATGCCAAGCATTGCAGTTGCGACAATTGTGGCAAAAAGCGGGTTCATGTCCGATCCTCCAATATAGAATTTTTACTATACATGAAGTCGGACAAGCCCCTAAGCGAATTCCGTCTCAAAACCGGCTCAGCCGTTTTCCTTGGCAAGGGAAACATAATCCAGCGGCAGCTCGGTGGTGTACTTGATCTGCTCCATGGCGAATGACGAGGAGACGTCCCGGATCTCGATCTTGGCGATCAGCCGCTTGTAGAACGCGTCATAGGCGGCAATGTCAGGCACCACGACACGCAGCAGGTAATCGATGTCGCCGCTCATCCGGTAGAACTCGACAACCTCCGGGAACTCGCTGATCACCTCGGAGAAGCGCTTGAGCCATTCATTGGAGTGCGAGTTGGTGCGGATCGAGACAAACACCGTCACCCGGGCATTGACCGCAGCCGGATTGAGCAGCGCAACCCGGCGGGTGATCACCCCGTCTTCCTCGAGCTTCTGGATGCGCCGCCAGCACGGCGTTGTCGACAGCCCCACCTTCTTGGCGATTTCAGCCACCGCAAGCGTGGCATCTTCCTGCAAAAGGCGCAGGATTTTTCGGTCGAGGCGGTCCATCGATATCTCCAATATGTGGAATACATCTCCTGATATCGCGCAATTCGCCACATCACAAAGAATTTTTTTCCTCCCAATGGCGTAATTGAAGGATAATTACCCTTAAACCTCCGACAGCACTGCCGAGACCCTGCGCTTGAGTTCAGGCAGCAGCTCGGCCTCGAACCATGGGTTCTTACGGATCCAGCCGCTGTTGCGCCAGGAGGGATGCGGCAAGGGCAGCACCGCACAATCCGACCGGGTTGCATCCAGTATAACGCGCCAATCTGCGACAGTTTGTGTGAGGCTTTTGCGGCGCATGCCCCCCAGATGCCAGGCCTGCGCATATTGCCCGATCGCCAGAATCAGCCGGACCTGAGGCATGGACGCCATCAACCGGTCACGCCAGGCGGGCGCACATTCACGTCGCGGCGGCAGATCACCTCCCTTGGCGTCAAGGCCAGGAAAACAAAACCCCATGGGCACGATCGCGAAATTTGCCGGGTTGTAGAATTGCGCTTCGTCAACGCCCAGCCACTGCCTCAGCCGGTCGCCTGACGGATCGGTGAAAGGCCGGCCACTTGCATGGACCCGTGTGCCGGGCGCCTGCCCGGCGATCAGCACCGGCGCCGTAGCTGATGCAACGCATACCGGGCGCGGGTCATGCGGCAAAGCCTTTGCGGGGCCGCCAAGCGGCGCGTCCCGGCACACAGTGCAAGCCGAAATCTCGGCCACAAGGGCAGAGATGTCTTCGCAGCCAGCCCTGCCCGTCTCCCCGTTCATACAGCCTGCGCGCTGGGCCGTGACGAGACCGCCTGATACCACCGCATCAGGTTTTCAAGATGCTCGGGCTTGTCGATCCGCGCGGGCTTCATGAAGTCGACAGCAATCATGGCTGTGATGTCGGCAATGGTGTAGCGATCCCCGGCGATGAATTCTCGCGTTGCAAGCTCCTTGTCCAGCAGCTCCAGAAAGGCGAGCGCCTTTGGCCGGTTGGCCTCACCCCATTCGGCCACCTGCGGAACTTCCCATTCCTTCATGGCCGGATGCGTGTGGCGGAAGGCTGCCGCGACCGAAGCCAGGAAATGCAGCTCAACCCGCCGGTTCCACATCTCCACGATGGCGCGGTCGCGCGCATCCACGCCCAACAGTGGCGGTTCGGGATAAAGCTCTTCGAGATAGCGGCAGATCGCCACCGATTCCGACAGCGCTGTACCGTCATCAAGCACCAGCACCGGCAGACGCTGCAGCGGATTGAGGCCCGTCACTTCTTCCGATTTGTGTCCCAGATTGCCCATGTCGACGGGAACCCGCTCGATGTCGATGCCTTTTTCGGCCAGAAAAACAGTCACACGCCGCGGATTTGGCGCCCGCCCCCCATCATAAAGCTTCATCTCATCTCTCTCCCTCAATTTGCAATTAAGAGCCGCAAACTCACCCGGAATGCCGGACGCGCTCATATTGTGCACATACGGCACGGCGTTGCCACGTCCAATTCCAGGCAAGAGCGAGACCACGGTCCGCCGGGTTAAACCCCGGTCAAGCGGCGGATCGAAGCGCGCAGGGCCGTCCAGCCACCATGCAGATTTTCAACCAGGCCGCCGTGGACCGCCCGCCACTGTTGAGGCATGTCAAACTCTCCGGCCCAAAGCCCCACCTGTTCCGAGCGGGCAGCTGTCTCATCCTGCAGATAGTCGCCATATGCCACCGCATGGCCCGCACGAACCATGGCCTGATTGAGATCCCGGCTGTTGGCGCTGCAACGCACGAGATCGCGGCCATAGCGGTCTATCCCCTCACCCAGACACGTTACCTGACTGCCGGCGATAAGCCCGCGCAGATGCGACACTGCTTCGAGGCCGCAGGAATATGCGAGGCCATCGCGGCGACAGCGCTGTTCGAGCTCCGGCGCGTCGATGCCCTTGAGCCTGAGCCGCCGTTCGCCAATCGCCAGACTGTCCCCGTCCACCACCCTCACCTGCCCGGTGATCTCCTCGGCAGAAAATCGCTCAAGCTTAGCGGCGGCGAATGCGACAACAGCGATCAATGCTGTGGCAGCCAAACCATCGAGAATCCTGCGCCAAAGCGGGCGCCGGCGCATCTTGAACCTGGAACGAGAAATCATACCGAAACAATGGCCCGACTCGCCGCACCATAACAAGCCAACACGGCCAGTATGGGACGGATCTTCCGGCGTCCAATCTGATCTGCCTGAAGCAGTTTAATCTGCTGTCAAAAAGACAACCGCACAGCTGTGGAACCAGGAAAATGGAAAATGTTGCAAACAGGTTATTAAACTTTGGCCCCTATTTTCTTGAACTGTCCACAACCATCCGGATTCCCTTGTGCATCAACCGCAGATCATGACTGACAAAAACATTGTCGATCGCTCGCGCGCGCACAAGAACGCTGCGCTGGTCAAGACCGTGCGCACAACCCGCGAACGGCTTCAGCATGGCCGGGAAATTCCGCCGGGTTTTGACCGCGAAATGGTGCTGCTGCATATCAACACTGTTTTGCAGGGCGCGGCAGCCGCACCGGTCCTTGTCATGCTCACCGCAGTCGCCGGCCTTTGGTTCGATCAGGCCGTGTGGCTGTTGCCATGGGCCCTGTGCATCATGACGGCATACGCCCTTCTGGTGCTTTTTGCGCGGCGCACCTCGCGGGCACAAAGTGATGACAACGCCGCCACGCGCTGGCAAGTCCGCTTCCTTCTGATTTACGCCCTGATCGGTCTTTGCTGGGCGGTGTTCTCTTATCAGGACTGCACAAGCTGCCAGGGCGACACCTTCACCTTCTACAAAGCTGCAGTCCTGCTGATTGCCTTGGCCGCGACAGCGATGGCGACCTTTGCGCTGCGCTTCGCAATCTATCTGGTTGTGTGTCCCGTGGTCATTGCACTGGCGCTCAGAACCGGAATCAGCCGCGACTTAAACGATTTTTCAACGCTTGCGATGATTTGCGCCTCTTCGCTGCTGTTCATTTTCATGTCGCAGCGCCTTCGCAACACAAACCTGAAGATGTTGGGCTTCCAGACCGAGAAGGATGACCTCATCGCCGAACTGGAGGTGGCGAAATCGGTTTCCGACGAAGCGCGGCGCCGCGCCGAGGAATCCAACCTTGCGAAATCCCGGTTTCTCGCATCCATGAGCCATGAACTCAGGACACCACTCAATGCGATTTTGGGGTTCTCTGAGGTGATGAGCGGAGAGGTTCTAGGACCCGTGGGCAATGAGAGCTACAAGGAATATGTTGGCGACATCCACCGTTCCGGGCAGCATCTGCTCAATCTGATCAACGAGATCCTCGATCTCTCGCGGATTGAGGCCGGGCGCTACGATCTCAACGAGAGTGCATTGGCATTGTCCGACATCGCCCAGGATTGCATCGGTCTGATCCAGCTCAAGGCCCGCAGCAAGAGCATCACCATCAATGAAGCCTTCGAAGAAGACCTGCCTATGGTTTGGGCCGATGAAAAATCGATCCGTCAGGTGGTCCTCAATCTGCTCTCGAATGCGGTCAAGTTCACCCCGTCCGGCGGGGAAATCAGGGTCAAGCTCGGCTGGACCGCTGGCGGCGGCCAATACATCGCCATCAAGGACAATGGACCCGGCATCGCCGAGGAGGAAATTCCGGTGGTGCTCTCGGCCTTTGGACAGGGTTCGGTCGCAATCAAGAGTGCAGAACAGGGCACCGGCCTGGGACTTCCCATCGTGCAGGCGATTTTGGCCAAGCATGGTGGCGAATTCGTGCTCAAATCGAAACTGCGCGAAGGCACGGAAGGCATCGCGATCCTGCCGCGCAAGCGCGTTCTCGAAAGCATGGCCCCGGTCGAAGGCCTGCCCCGCGCCACCCAAAAGAAGCGCGCATTCGCCTGATATCCCCAGACGCTCATCCCGGACATCCATCCAAGACGCTCGCTCGAAAATACGGTTTGGAGCTTACGCCTTGTCCGAAACTCCGGCCTGGGCAAAGGTCGCCATACCCGAATGACAGGCCGCTGCCGACTTGACAATCCCGGCCGCAAGCGCGGCACCGGTGCCCTCGCCCAAACGCATGCCGAGCGCCAATAGCGGCGTCTTGCCAAGCTTGCCGATCGCAGCCATGTGACCAGGCTCGGCCGAAACGTGACCAACCAGGCAATGATCGAGCGCCTGAGGATTGGCTTGATGGAGCACGGCGGCTGCGGCGGTCGCCACATAGCCATCGATCAGCACTGGAATCCGCTCCATCCGCGCCGCCAGGATCGCCCCCGCCATGGCAGCGATCTCGCGCCCGCCAAGCCGCCGGAGCAGCTCCAATGGATCATCAAGATGCGGCCTATGCAGCGCCACGGCCTGTTCTACGGCAGCGATTTTGCGCGCAAGAACGTCGCCCTCCGAGCCGGTGCCCGGGCCGACCCATTCGGCAGCGGAGCCGCCATATAGGCCATAAAAGATGGCGGCAGCGATAGTGGTGTTTCCGATACCCATCTCGCCGATGCACAAAAGATCCGTGCCCCCGGCAATGGCTTCCATCCCGAAGGCCATGGTCGCAGCACAGGTGCGCTCGTCCATCGCAGCCTCTTCAGAGATATCCGCGGTCGGCACTTCAAGCGCCAGATCGAAGATCTTCAGACCGAGATCATTGGCGACACAGATCTGGTTGATCGCAGCACCACCTGCCGCAAAGTTTTCCACCATCTGCGCGGTGACAGAGGACGGAAACGGGGTCACGCCCTTTTCGGTCACGCCGTGGTTGCCCGCAAAAATCGCCACCAGAGGTCGGCTCACCGCCGGCGCGCGTCCGGACCAAGCGGCCAGCCAGAATGCGACTTCCTCAAGACGGCCAAGCGCGCCGGCAGGCTTGGTCAGCTGTGCATCACGCTCGCGCGCAGCCGCAAGTGCAGCGGTATCGGGTCCGGGCAGATTGCGCAGGAGCTCACGAAAGTCATCAAAGGGCAATCCGCTGGCACTCATCAATTTTCTCCTGATCAACAATGGCCGCATGACGCGCGGCCAGAGCCGGTGTAATTGTCGAATCACTCAAGGACAATGATATTCGCGCCCCATGATGTCGCAGCGAACCAAAACGAGGCATGAATGCAGTTTGGAGACTACATTGACGACGTTGCAAGGGCAGCAGGCTTCCTGAGCCGCCTGCCGATGCCCGCGCGCCATTTCACGGACCACGACGGCACGCTCTCGCGTGCAGCCGGCATGTTTCCGGTTGCCGGCCTGCTGGTCGCATTGGGCCCCGGATTGTTCGTTTGGGGTCTCATGGCGCTTAATGCGAACGCCGCCATAACTGCCCTGCTCACGCTTATGTTGCTGATCGGGCTCACCGGCGCACTACATGAGGATGGCCTGGCCGACTCGGCAGACGCCTTTGGTGCGCGCGGTGGCCGCGAGCATATGCTCGCCATCATGAAGGACAGCCGTATCGGCGCTTATGGCGTGCTGGCCTTGATGATCTCGTTTGCGCTGCGCGCGGTGGCGTTGACCATCATCACGGCCGCGGCCGGCGGCCTGAGCGGGCTTTTGTTGCTCCTGGCCATCGCGGCCGTATCGCGCTCTGCGATGGTCTGGCACTGGAGCGCGCTTCCGCTGGCCCGCACGGATGGCGTTGCTGCGGCAGTGGGCGCTCCGGACTCCGCAACCTCCAAACGCGCAATTCTGATCGGCGGGGCCTTGTTCCTGCTGCTCGCAAGCCTCGCGACCGGACCGGTGGTGGCCGCAATCGCCCTTGGCGTTTTGGCTGCAACAGCCTGGCAGTGGACCGGCGCTGTCCGCGCCCGGCTTGGCGGATATACCGGCGATACCATCGGCGCCACCCAGCAAATCACCGAGACCGCAGGTCTTGCAACCCTTGCCCTTTTGCTCTGAACACCCGATATAAGCGGCACGCAACTTCGAAGTTCCGGCCCGAGAGAAGATGACCATACAGTCGCCCTGCATCCTTGTTTGTTCGATCGACGAGACCACCGGCTATTGCTTCGGATGCGGGCGCAGCCGTGATGAAATCGGCAGCTGGATGGTCTTCTCGGATGAGATCCGCAGCCGCGTCATGGCGGAATTGCCAGCACGTCTTGAGACAATGGAACGCAAACCACGCCGCGAAACCCGGCGTCAGCGCTTGGCGCGCGAACGCCAGGTCGACTGAGCCAGATGGCCTTCGTTCTCACCCTGCTCGCCGCGGTTCTGGGTCTTCTGATCTTCAACCATGAAACCGGCGTGAGCTTCGGCCTTCCCAATGACGACTTTGCAAGCCTGGTCTATCTCGGGCTGTTTGGCGCAGTGGTTGGTGCCGGTGTGATCGGCGCACACCGCGACATGGGCGAGATGTTCAAGAATCTCATGATCTGGCTCGTGATCATTCTGGGACTTCTCACGGGATGGCTGTATCGCGACCAGGCCGAGCAGATCGCCCTCAACCTGGCAGCCGAACTCGTTCCTGGCAGGCCGATGGTGCTGAACGACAGCCAGGGCCAGGCGGTTTCGATCCGCAAATCGCTCAACGGACATTTTGATGCAGCAGGCATGGTCAACGGAGCGCAGATCGACTTCCTGATCGACACCGGCGCAACCACGATCGCCCTGTCTCACGCCGATGCGCTGCGCGTTGGCTTCAGTGATCGAGATCTCAACTACACACTCATCATCAACACCGCCAACGGCCAGGCCCGCGCCGCACCCGTGCGCATTGAAAGCGTCACCATCGGTTCGATCAGCCGGACCGGGCTTCGCGCCATGGTCGCCGAACCCGGCAAACTGGACCAAAGCCTGCTGGGTATGAACTTCATCTCAAGCCTGACCGCCTTTGAAATGCGAAAAGGCGAAGTCATCTTGCGGGATTGACTGAAAACAGATTCAGAAGCCTGTCAGGTGGCAAGGCCACATCTCAGATCAGACTGTAGAAAAACCGAGCCGCAACCAGCAGGATGAAGATACCGAAGCCGACTTCCAGCTGCCGCTTGTCGAGAGAATGGGCAAGCCTGACACCGAGCGGGGCAATCAGCAGCGTGATCGGAATGATCAGCGCCACCGCGATCCAATTGACATAGCCTGTGGAAAATGGCGGCAGGCCGGACGCGCCCAAGCCAGCCCAGACATAGCCGAACAGACCCGGTATCGAAATCAGCACGCCGACACCGGCCGAGGTGGCCACCGCCTGGTGCACAGGGCGGCCGAACAGCGTCATGAAGGTGTTGTTGAGGACCCCGCCGCCAATTCCCATCAAAGCCGACAAGAGCCCGAGCACCACGCCGACAGCGGCGCGCATCGGGTTTGGCGGAAGATCCGCACCGAGCCGCCAGCTCTCTCTGTTCAACAACATGCGAATTCCGACGATTACGGAGATAATGGCAAAAATGGCGCGCAGGCCACCGCTTGATACCGACGCAGCGATCAGAGACGCCGCAACGACACCCAGCGGCACCGGGACAATCCAACTCTTCAAAAGCTCGAGATCAACGGAGCCGCGCAGCTTGTGCGACAGGAGTGAACGGATGGAGGTTGGAACGATGATCGCAAGCGACGTTCCGATCGCCAGATGCATCCGCACCGCCTCATCAACACCCAGCAACCCGAAAACCTGATAGAACACCGGCACAAGAATCGCACCGCCACCAATGCCGAAAAGGCCGGCAAGAAAGCCGGCCAGGGCCCCGGCAGCGGTCAGTGCGACGGCAAACCAGATCAACTCTTCCAAAGGTGGCATTGGGCTTGATTTCCTTCCAGACTGGCGAGCGCCATGCCCGGTCGACCGGCGCGGCGCAATATTCGCGCACACGTCATCAAACCGAGACATTTTTCAAGCATTGTTTTGAGAATGCAGCGTCATAACGCTGTGTCGCCCCGGACTGCCGGTTTCCCCCCGCACGACCGGACCGGAGGCTTCTACCCCCGCTCGGGATCACGCCCCATCAGCCTGAGCGGGACTTGGGTCGGCTTGTCCGGCCATTTTTCTACAAATCGCAGTGACGATAACTGGTCTTGCGGGTCCTGAGATCAAAGTGGAAATGATCCTTGTGGTGTACGTCGCTGCCTGGCCCCAGCACGGTGGTGAAATATTTGCAGCTGTCAGCGCGAACCGTGTTGAGCAGGCTCTTTTCACGAAACGAGAAAAGACCCGGCTTGCGCACCTTGATAGCCTTGCCGTTGTTCAGTGTGATCTTGCCGATGTCGATGGCATTGCCCGAAGCATGTTCCGACATGGGCGCACCACGCTTGGAGTTCATCGTGCGGCAGGAATAGGCAGACATCTGGTGGATCGAACGCACACCCGAGACATATCGCAGCCTTGCAGCGGGTGCGAGTTCCTTCTTTACCCATTGGGCGAAGGCATCCGTGATGGCGCAATTGAGCTTGGCCGCAGGCTTGATCTCGATGCCGCCCGACAGTTTGGTCAATTCGATCGGGTGGGGAATGGAGCAGCCCGGACCATTGCTGATCGGCGGCAGATCCCGGTAGGTGACACCCAACCGCTTGAGCCGCTTGCGGCAAGCCTTCTCAGAGGCAGGCATTCCTCCCGCCCATTCGGGCTTGGCCATCGGGTTGGATATGCGGGGCAAAAGACCGGCCAGCTGGCGTGGCTTCTCTTCGACCACAACAGGTTCACTCTCAACCCGCGCAGGCTCGATCGGTGTGATCTGAACACGATCGGGCGTGCCCGCCGCTTCGAGCTCTTCAAAGCTCGGAATTGCAACAAGCTGTGGCTGGTCGGTGCCGATACCGGTGACGACAGGCTGGTTCGAATTGCCTTCGGGCAATGCCGCCGTAATACCAGTCATGTCCACGCCATCCGATACAGGATAGGCCAGCACATTCTGAGCCGGCATGTCCGGACCCGAGGGCGCTGAGGAAATGAAGGCCGTCTCGTTGGGAGAGGATATCGCAGACGAAGACGACACCGGCGATATCGTCTGAGGAATGAAGGGCGCGGCCGGTTCAACACGCATGACGGGAGCACTCTGCGAGAGCTCAAGCACATCGCCGGGAGGCACCAGCCCGCCCTCACCCGAACAGCCAGCACCGACGCCGGCGGCAGCCAACACAATACTCATGGCCACCAGCCGGACGCGGCGCGATCCGGAAACGCAATACAACATGGATGGCTCCATTCACCCCAGACAGACCATGACAATCGCATGGAAGGGTAAAGGAAGCCTGACGCTGGCGGTTAACAACTGGGGCAATTTCAAGGCGGAGCCGCACCCGCTCACAACCGCCGGCCGGCTCTCATCCCCGCCTTCGGGCCATCCCCAGCTTTCGGGCAACAACCGTCTAGGCGCAGCCGCCCTGCCGCTTTAAACAGGAAGGGCAAGGCAAGGAGACAGATATGAGCAAACCGACCGGTGAACTGACATTGCGAACCCTGGCAATGCCTGCCGACGCCAATGCCGCGGGCGATATTTTCGGCGGCTGGGTGATGGCGCAGATGGACCTTGCCTGCGGCATCCGCGCCGCCGAGCGCGCCCGGGGACGCGTGGTCACCGCTGCGGTCAACGAGATGTCATTCGCCATGCCGGTCAAGATCGGTGACACGCTGTGCATCTACACCGACATCGTCAAGACCGGCCGGACCTCCATGACCTTGCTGGTCGAAGCCTGGGCGCAACGCTACCTCTCGCCAAAGATGGACAAGGTGACCAACGGGCTGTTCGTGATGGTCGCGCTCGATTCGGACGGCAAACCCACGCCGCTGCCTGCCGAATAGGTCCCAGCGTCAGGACGGCAGGGTGAGCGCGCGCAAAGCCTCACAGGAGACACTCAACAGCGAGCAACAAGACGTCGCGTTGCACGTTTGTCGAATCAGGCCTGGTTCCGCTTTCCCGGCTTCTTTTTGCGCCCGGATTTTGGATCACCCATCTTGTACAAATACAATTTGGTCTTGCGCCGGTCCGGCAGCTCCCAGACTTCATCCGGTTCAACGCCCGGCACCGGAAAGCTGTTGGACACCAGCAGACTGCCAGGCTTCATCTCGGCCTTGGCTTTTTCATAGAGTGCCGGCATCGGTTCGGTCGACAGGAAGGCATAGACCAGGTCTTCCTGCGCCAGGCCCGTGGACCAGATGTCCTGCCGCAGGATCCGGCCGCGGCCGGTCAATCTCGACAGGACCGCAGACAACAGCCAGACCATCGGCGCGGTTTCAACGCCACGCGCAACCCTGCCCTCACCATCAAGCGCGCGCACCACGCCACCAAGGCCAGAACCAAGATCGATAAACCGCGTTCCACCACGCTGCCGCATCAACGACAAAAGCGCATCCGCGGTTCTCTTGTTGCTGAGATAAAGCGGTACCCGCTCCCGCGCGGTGTTGGAGAAGAAGAGATAAAGCGCAACAAACGCCACCCCAAACGGCAAGGCTGGCAAATCACCTGCATCGAGCGCGAGGGTGAGAGCGGCGGGAAAGCAAAACCCGATCCAGATCCACCAGACCGGAAGACCGATCAGCCAGGACAACAGGGCAGCAGCGATGCATTGCGCCGCAAGCCCACCCCAGAACAGGATCTGCACATTGAACGCCGACTCGCCCACCCAACCGGCAAGCACCATGCCACCGGCCAGGACGATCAGGCCGGCCGCGATCTGCGCAACCAGCGCGCCGAGAATTGGGTAGGCACGAACTGCTTTCGCCACCATTTTCATACCCTGTCAGGTGATCCTATCATGCGACAAACGATCAGGCTGCTACGGCCAAGTCGTTGAAATCGATCTCGTCAAAAGCTCTTGCAATGACGTCCGGTCCGGCACCCGGCTTCGTGCTTTCAGTGGACAGGATCTGCCGGAACCGCCGCGCGCCACGCACCCCCTGAAACAGTCCGACCATATGCCGTGTGACATGATTGAGCCGTCCGCCGGAAGCGACATGCGCATCCGCATGAGCCATCATGGCCTCACACACCGCGCGCCAATCCACAGCTGCAACGTCATCACCATAGATCAGCCGGTCAACCCCCGTAAGCATCTGTGCATTGTGGTAGGCGGCGCGGCCGATCATGACCCCGTCAACATGATTCAAATGCTCAAGCGCCTGATTCAGATCTTCAACACCACCGTTTAAACCGATGAAGACATTGGGATAATCCTGCTTGAGCCGATACACCCGATCATAATCCAGCGGCGGAACATCACGGTTCTCCTTGGGCGACAGACCTTCAAGCCAGGCCTTGCGCGCATGCACCCAGATCGCATCCGCTCCAACCTGAATGACCGCTTCAGTCAGCGCCGAAAGGGCGATTTCGGGATCCTGCTCATCCACACCAATGCGGCATTTGACGGTGACCGGCACATCACCGCTGGCGGCTTTCATGGCCGCGATGCAGCGCGCCACAAGATCCGGTTCGCGCATCAGGCAGGCACCAAAAGTGCCCGACTGAACCCGGTCGGACGGGCAGCCGACATTGAGATTGATTTCATCATAACCGAACCCGCCAGCGATCCGCACCGCCTCGGCCAGCTTCTGCGGATCGGACCCGCCAAGCTGAAGCGCCACCGGATGCTCGACCGCGTCAAACCCCAACAGCCGCTCACGATCACCATGGATCGCTGCGTCCGCTACAACCATCTCGGTGTAAAGCAGAGCATGCCGCGTCAACTGCCGATGGAGAAACCGGCAATGCCGGTCCGTCCAATCCATCATGGGGGCGATTGCGAAGATTTTCTCTTTATTTTTCAATGATTTGTGATACATTGCAAGGAGATCATTTCATGAACGGCGTGCACTCAAATGGACGAATTTGCACGCTTTTGTACCCGTTTTGATCGCTATGTGCACGTTTTTTGCACGCTCACAAGGGAGTGCACGACATGGCCACAATCTTCAAGACTCGGCAGGGACATTGGCGAGCTCAAGTCAGACGGAAGGGAAAATATGTATCCAATACGTTTCGTCTCAAGACACAAGCCCATGAATGGGTTCGCGATATAGAGCACCTGATTGACATCGGCGGCGAACCAAAAAGGCAATCGGGACGCAGGGCGCAGACGGTCGGAGCTTTGGTAGACCTCCACCTTGAAGACCTTAAGGAGGTCGGTCGTGCAATTCGCCGCTCCAAGATGGCCGTTATGGAAGCACTCAAGCGGGACCTGGGCACTGTTCGGATTGATCGACTGGACCGTGCCCGGCTTATCCAATACGGCAAGCAGCGCGCCGCAGAAGGCGCCGGCCCGGTAACGTTGGCGGTAGATCTTTCCTATCTCCGCACGGTTCTGACCCATGCCGCTGCGGTCCATGGCGTCCATGTGGACACAGAGAGCATTCGCCTGGCGCGTACCGCCCTAGCCCGCCTTGGCCTCGTGGGCAGGTCACACGAACGCGACAGACGCCCGACCGAAGACGAAATCGATGCCCTGCTCGGCTACTTCGACAACAAGACCAACATGATCATCCCCATGGGCCGGATCGTCCGTTTCGCAATCGCCACCGCCATGCGGCAGGAGGAGGTCTGCAAGATCGAATGGTCTGATGTCGATCTGTCCAAACGTGTGGTGACGATCAGGAACAGGAAGGACCCGCGCAACAAGGAAGGCAACCACCAAAAGGTTCCTTTGCTGAACTTGACCGGGATTGATGCTTGGCAGTTGCTTCTGGAGCAGAAAGTACTGACCGGCGGAATCGGCCGATGTTTTCCGTATCACTCCAAATCCGTGGGAACAGCTTTCAGGCGCGCGCGAAAGCACCTGGGAATCGAGGACCTCAGATTCCACGACCTTCGCCACGAAGCTACGAGCAGGCTGTTCGAGGCTGGCCTTTCAATCGAACGCGTCGCCCTGGTGACTGGCCACAAAGATTGGAAGATGCTGCGTCGGTACACTCATCTCAAGCCAGAAGACCTGCACAAGGAGCAGACCAAACCGCAACCATCGGAAACTGAGTTTCTGGCTGAACTCGCGTCCCGATAACTGTTTCTCGCCAAACCGGCTTCTCGTCAGCAAAAGCCCGACTGTGTTTCGGCGTGCAGAATATGTTCATTTAATCAAAAACTAAGGTATCTTCGTTGTATAAAGGTAACATCACCCGCTCCAAACATCTTCCATAGCACCCAGAACCAAAATGGGCGGCTCGGTTTTCTGGGCGCAGCCTGCAATTGTCTGCCGATAACCCTGCGGGGCATTTCCATAGTGTCGGCGCATGGCCGCAGGTGGAAGCTGGGCCGACCACCACCTTGAACTGATGCACTTGCGCTCTATCCGGGATAAACCCTGCGTCATGTCGCAACGAACTCCCCTAGCCATGGCAGTCTGGCGGCGCCCGCGTCTACGGTAACCGGCTCGGCCCCCTCCAATGCGATAGCGCCGACATGGCCCGGCGACACAGAAAACCTCTGAAAGAAATAAGGCGTGGGAATAGTCTGACCAGAAGGCTGCCGTTGCAGGCATGCTGGGGTCAGCGCCACTGCGAAACTGACGGGATCCAATGAAAAGCCTTGCCCGGTCGCTTTCATGTATGCTTCCTTCATTGTCCAGAAATCATAGAACCGCATCGAACGCAGCGACGGCGGCGCTGCGATGACATCGGCACGCTCGGACGGCGCAAAGAAGCGTTCCATGACCTCGAAGGGGGCGGCGCGCGCGATCCATTCGATATCAACGCCGACCTCCCGATCCAGCGTCATCGCAACGGCCGCCAGATCGTGAGTGTGGCTCAGGTTGATGCAGACACGTGCAATGCCCGGCGGGCAAACCGGCTCAGGTTTGCCGTTCGGTCCATGGGTGAACTGCAATTCTCTTGGATCCCGACCGGTCACATGCGCCAGCATCCCTCGGAGAAGGGCATGGGCAGCCACATATGTTCGTCTGTGGGACGCGTCATGAAACCGGGCCGCTTTGGCTTGTTCCGTTTCAGACAGAAGCCCGGCCAATTGCGTCTGCTGCATATCATCAAGCCCGCCGATCGCCAACCAACGCAAAACCACATGGTTTGTCTTCAATTCAAAGTCGGCGCGCCCTTTTGGGAAGCCAACGCAGGACATTGGGCGCTCTAGCACTGTTGCGTTGTGCGCGAGCCCGTCGCCTTTCCCCTGTATCCGCGACGTTTCCATGATCAAACCGTCTCCGGCCTCGGGGTTCAGGTTGTCGCGAAATGAAGCTTGGCAATTTCGGACGCGGAAAGGGCTGGATTGCCGGTGGCGCGATGGAAATACTGCAGGATCTCGAATTCGGAGTCGCTTTCCCATGCACCGTTCAGATATTCTTGGAACTTTGCCGACCCGCGCTGATGCACGAAATTCCAGGTGATCGAGACCGAGTCCTCGATGGCCAGAACGTCGTGCAGCCACCCGTTCGGGATGTAGATCATCTCACCGGGCTCGACGATGCCATGAAAATCGGGTTCAACCGAAAGCGCATCGATCTGGTCCTCGCGGACGTCGATGAAGCCGCCGAAGGAAGAGCCATCCTTTGCCTTGCTCAATTCCGCCGCCCGCTCTGGCCGATAGAGCGCGGCCTCCTTGGTGCCGTAGAACTGGCAGACCACAGCATCACTGCAGAAGGGATCGCGGTGCATGCGTGTGCGCGCCCCGCGCGCTGCCACCAGAAGGCCCCTGTACGGGAAGGCGTCCAAAACAGGATCGGTCCCTGCCCCGGCGCCACTCACAGGCACGACCAATTCGTTTCCGGGCAGACATTGGGGTCTTCGCCAAGCAGAGGCAACGCGGGCAAATGCCTCGTCGCCCCAGGCAAATTCGACATCGCGCAACTTATTGTACCAGCGGATATAAGGCGTGTCGTCTTCCATATCGCCATCAAGACCAAACCAGGTGTCGACGTAATCCTCCAGCGTCTGAACATCATCGAGTTCGAAAAGCGAGCCGTACACCAGTGCGGTCAGATCGCCAATCCGCCGGGTCAACGCGTCGGGCTTCCATTCGTCTGCATCGAAATCCAATCCAGTTACAACCACGGGCTGGTTTCCGCGAATGTACGTTTCAACGAATTTCTCCACCGAGGGCATTGAGACTTTCTCGATCGGCTGTGTCATTGCAGCGCTCCTTTCTTCATGCTTACTGCGATATCTTTTCCGGTTACGTCCCGGGCCGGGTTGCCAATCCACCGTGTTCCCTCTTCGACCAACGTACCTTTCATCAAGAAGGCGTCGGCATCGAGTGATCCACCCTGCTGCATTTCGGCCCCGTAGTGGACAAAGCCCCCAACACCGACGGTGCAGCGCCGGCCAAGCCGGATGCGATCGGACTTGAACGTGCCATCCTCCAGCGAGTGGCATTGCAGGACAGACCGGTAGTTCAGGGTCGTGCCATCGCCGATTTCGGTCAGGCTGGGCTCGGTCATGCCAGCGCCATCGTCAAAGACCCCACGGCCAACCAACATACCCTGCAACCTGAGGAAGAAGGGTTTCATTGGGGTGCCGTTGAAGACCACGAGGAAGGCATTGTAGTTCAGCTTCCAGAACCGTTCATGCGCCCAGAATTTCGGATCATATAGCGAGCAATATTGCGGCTCTAAGCGTTTGAACCTGCTGACAATCCGTTCGCACAAGATCGAAAACACGGCCCCGACGAAAACGAACGCGACACCCGCGGCGGTCAACGCAAGAGATGTGAAGACCGCTGTGGCCGACCCGAAGACCGCGAACCCCAAAAGGACAAGACCAAGGCCAATGGCCGTCAACAACCACGAGCGCAACAGGTAAAGGCCCAAGGTCACCAGGTTCGAGCGCAACTTCATGCGCAGACGCGCTTCAAAAATGCCTGGCATCTTGAAATGGTCGAACCTGCGATCGCGTACGACGGAACGCGGGATCTCGAAAGCGGGCGAACCGAGCAGGCCCACTTCACGCCGCTCCGGCCCGTCGATCGGGATCGCGGCCTTGGTCGCAATCAGGCAATTCGGCCCAAGTTTCGAATCCGCCGGATAATGCACGACATTCCCCACATACGTGTCAGGGGGCATGGAGACCTGTCGCAGGCGAAACGCCGTGGCCGAGGTTTCCATGTTCATCATCAGCAGACCGTCCGAAACCAAGGTGTTGCGGCCAAAGGAGCACAAAAACGGTGAATGGTGCCGCTGATCCACCCCGAAATTGGATCCGTTCTGAGTGGATTTCGACAGATCATAGCCCACAAGGGACAGCCAATGAACAATCATGGAGCTGTCACCGAAGAGTGTATTGAGCAGGCGGTTGTTGCTGAGCCGCGCAATGGTTCGGGACAGCTCATATTGCAGACCATAAAGCGGGTGCGACACTTCGGGCGCGACGAACAGGTTCAAGAGCCGCGGGACGCTGAGGATCACCGCAATAGCGGCCAACAGTCCCCCGAAATAGATCTGCGCTGCCGCCAAGCCCAAGCTAGCCAAGGCGCCCATCACGCCCGCACCGAACGATGTGCTTGTCATCCCCAGACCTAAGTTGGCCACAAGCATGGCCAAGATGGTCGTCGACGGCAAGCTTACAAGGAACAGGACCAACAGGCTCGTTGAAGTGAAGCTCAGTATACGAAGCCTCGAAACCGACCGTGGTATGACACGGTTAAAATTTGAAGAGCTAGGCTCCGCCGGAGAGCCTTGCCAGACCTCACCTGACGGGATCATTTGCCCCTGAAGCAGAGCCGAGGTCGTGCCAAGTTGGCTGCCATCGCCGATCTCGGTGTTGATATCAAGAACAGTCGCTTCACACAAAAGAACGCCCGAGCCGATGCTGACCCGACCCGGATAGATATAGCCGTTGTCGGATGTGTACCCCTGGAAAACGGCATCTTGCCGTATGACGGTGTTCGAGCCGACCGAAATCAGGTCCGTACAGACCGGGGGCAGCGACATGATCACCGTATCGCGACCAACCTGCATGCCAAGCAGACGCAGAAACACTGAGTAAACTGGCGTTCCAATAAACAGGACAAGTGGGTTCGAGCGGATTGCGCGTTGTGCTGTCCAAAACCTCAGGTAGCCAAGGCTGTAAACACGGATGGGCTCTGTCGTAAACCGCCCGACAGCGATCCATTTGACCGCGATCAGGCCGAGGGAAGTACCAATGAAAAGCCCTGCCGCGGCGATCACCGTGCGAATGTAAAGATCGAGCATGCCGGTCGCGACGACAGCCCACTCGTACCCCAGGACCGCACCGTATGTGACCGCAAAGATCGAAGCCGCGTAAATGACAGATTGCGCGAAACCTGTAGCTATGCGGGCTGCAAGAGACGGGATATGCCGCTCAGCCGCATGCGCGTCGCTGGTCCGTTTTGTCGGTTGGGACACCACCTTCATCTGCGCCCCATATGGCGACACTTTCTCAGACCTGGTCTTTTTAGGCCGGGCATCATCACTCAGCCTGTCCAGCTCGATCGCCAAATCAGCTATGGTCGTATGCTCATAAAGCTTGCGCATGGTGATGCGGCGAATGCCAAGCTGTTTGCGAATGGTGGTCACGTAACTGGCAAGTTTCAAAGAGTCCGCACCAAGCTCATCAAAGAAATCCGCCTCGACCGAGACACTTTCCAAATCCAGAGTATTGGCCAAAAGATGCGCCAGCTCGGCTTCCATCTCCGTACGCGGTTCAACCACCTCAACTGCATTGGCAACGAAGCGAGTCATCGACGGTTTGGGCAGGGCTCTGCGATCGACCTTGTCGCTTGCAAGCATGGGAATGCTTTCCAAACGCTCGTAGAAGACGGGCACCATATAATCTGGCAGCGCGGCTCGCAGCACCGCGTCCACGGCATCCACGTCGACTGTCCCACCCGGTTGATCGGACGTAAGGTACGCGACAAGAGCCTTATCCTGTCCCTCTGGCGTTTGCGGCTCGACAACAGCCTGACCGACGCCGGGAACCCCACGGGCCAGGGCCTCGATCTCGCCAAGCTCAATGCGATAGCCGCGGATCTTGACCTGTGTGTCGATGCGCCCCAGATACTTTATCTCGCCCGCCTCTGTGAAACGGCCAAGATCGCCTGTGTGATAGATGCAGCCGCCTGGATTGTCGGCAAGTCCGTAGGTATCTGGGCTAAGCGCCTTCGCTGTTTGATCGGGACGGTTTACATACCCATCGAAAACGGCGGGGCCGGCGATGCAGACCTCGCCGGGAATTCCCTCTCCCAGGGCTTCGCCTGTATCGGGATCAATCACCAGAACGGAATATGTCGGCAAAGGTCCGCCAATTGTTATTGGTTTGCCAGGCTTAAGAACTGACCAGGTCGCGGTCACAGTCGTCTCGGTCGGACCATAGACATTCAGAATGCGCCGCCCGTCTGCGAACCACGGCTGGATCAGGTCCTGCGGGCAGGCCTCCCCAGAGACAATCAACAAGCGCAAAAGCGGCAGCTCAGACTTGATTGTGCCTAGAAGCGTTGGCACAGCGCACATCGCCGTAACGCGGTACTCAACAAGAAAGCTATGCAGATCATCGCCAACCAACTTGCCCTCGGGCGGCGCGGGAACAAGCGTGGCTCTGCTCAAAAGCGGCACCCAGATTTCCTCGAACGAATAGTCGAACGCAACGGTAAGGCTCTGATAAACCCGGTCAGTGGGTCGGTAGCCATAGTGGGTCGCCGCGACATCCAGGAAAGTGCTGATCTGAGACTGTCGGATTGGAACGCCTTTAGGCTTCCCGGTTGTCCCCGAGGTGTAGATCACATAGGCAAGGGGGTCGCCCTGCCCCGACGCGGGTGCAAATGACCGCGCCGAGCACTTTGAAATCTCGGGAAAATGCGAATCCAAAGCCAGAACGAGCATCTTTTCCGATGAAACCAGCGCTTCGTATTGGCTAAGCGTCACCACGGCATCGACCGCGCTATCCTCAAGAATGAATGCGATCCGATCCATCGGAAACGCAGCGTCGAGCGGGACAAAGGCCGCTTCGAGTTTGGACAGCGCAAGAACCGTGGCGTAAAGATCAATCGACCGCTCCAATAGCAAAGCCACGATACTGCCGCGACCGACCCCCCGGGATTGCAGGAACCTCGCCATGCGATTGGCCCGGGACTGGAGATCTGAATAGCTGTACGACGCTTCGCCATAGTCGACAGCGACCTGCCGCCCGGCGTCTCGGCCCATGCTTTTGCAGACCCTGTCAAAGGCAAGGTGCAGACGTGCCGGCGCCGTTGTCAGGTCATATCCATCCCCATCACTGACCAGGACATAACCTTTGCCAGAAGGGCCCTGATCAAGTCGCCATGAGGGTTGAAAATCCTCGACATGTGCCGGCACCCGCGCCTTGCGGGACCTAAGAAGCGTTCCGATCATGACAGTCTCCGGGTCTCGGCCTCAACGGCGTCTGACAGGATCGCAAGACCTTGGCTGAGAACTTCGTCCGGGGTGGTCAACGGGGCCAAAACCTTGACCACTTCACCATAAGAGCCTGACGTTTCGATGATCAGGCCGTTTTCAAAACAACGCTTGGAGATCGCCGAGGCGCGCTCGCCCGTACCTACGTCCAGCCCCAAGAACATGCCCCGTCCCTTGACCCGGTACTCGGGCGTAAGCCTCGCCAGGCTCCAGAGAGTTTGATAGACTAACTGCCCACGACGCTTGACGTCTGCCGTCAGGTTGCCGTTTGACCAGAATTTCCGGATCGTCTCGGCAGCCGTCACAAAGGCCATGCAATTGCCGCGGAACGTCCCGTTGTGTTCGCCCGGCAGCCATTGATCATATTCCGGTTTCATCAAAACCAGAGACATTGGAAGACCAATGCCCGACAATGACTTGGACAATGTGATAATGTCCGGCTCGATCCCGAACTCTTCGAAGCTGAAGAAGCTGCCGGTGCGACCGCAGCCCGCCTGAATGTCGTCAACGATCAGGAGCGCACCATGCTTGCGCGCAACCTCTGCAATACTGCGCACCCAGTCCTTTGACGCGGCGTTTAAGCCGCCCTCGCCCTGAACCGTTTCCAAAAGGAACGCAGCAGGCTTGTCGAAACCGCTTGAGGGATCGCTAAGCGATCTGTCGAGCAGATCAGCCGTATCGATGTGCACGCCGAAGAAGCCATCGAAATGCGCGCGCATGACATTCGTCAATGGCACATGGGCTCCCGCACGGTGATGCGAATTTCCTGTTGCTGCCAAAGAGCCAAGCGAAACCCCGTGAAACCCGCCGGTGAATGCAACAATCTGCGAGCGGCCAGTGACTTTGCGCACCAGCTTCATTGCGGCCTCTACGGCATTGGTCCCAGTCGGCCCTGCAAATTGTAACCGATAAGAAAGGGAACGCGGGCGAAGTATCTTGTGCGCGAAGGTTTCGATAAAACCTTCCTTGGCCTGCGTATGAAGATCAAGGCCAAGCGTCACGCCGTTAAAGCCGATATACTCCTTCAGGCAGTCAACCAGGTCGGGGTCGTTGTGACCATAGTTCAAAGCCGAGCAGCCAGCCAGAAAGTCGATGTATTTCCGACCGTTCGACGCAACCATATGGCTGCCCAAAGCGCTGACGAATGTTGTTGTGAAGTTCCTGCAATAGCTGCGGACTTCCGACTCGATTTTTGTGGGGTTTGGCATTTTCGGCGGCTGGGTCGAAACAAGTTGAACGTTCATGACTTTCTCCTGGACACGTGCGCGTTGGCTGCGACGTAACCATTTGACAGTCGATGGGGCGGCCTGCGTATCGGCGACAGTCCGGTCTTTTTTCGGACCATTCGCCACCGAAGGTCTGACGATATGCCGGAGAGTTAGGACCTTAGTCCCAAGTAGAAACTTGCCACAAGCAAAATAGCATGAGCCGCCCAGTGGGCAGGCTCGGAAACCGGCCTGCCCGACGGCTCAGACCGAATCAGAAAGACCTCGGTCGCGCGCAAGCAGCGCAGCTTCCACACGGTTGCGAACATGCAGCTTTTGCAGAATGTTCGTCATGTAGTGCTTGATGGTTTTTTCCTGCAAATCAAGTGCCGCGCCCACTTCCTTGTTGCTTAGCCCGTTCGCCACCAATTGAAGGATCTGCTCTTCCCTACGGGTCAGATTATCGATAGGGTGTTCTGGCTTTTTGGTCGTGTTGTTTGTGGCCACGGTCAAAAGGCGCACGGCGAGATCGGGTGAGATATAAGATTGGCCAGACGCAACACTGGACAAGGCCTCGACCAGCTGTGCGGCACCAATCCCCTTGAGGATGTAACCCGAGGCCCCCGCCTCCAAGGCATCACTCACGTTCTCATCTGCCTCCGAAACGGTCAGCATCACGATCTTGACAGTCGGGAAGGTTGCGTTGATTCGCCGCGCCGCGTTTATGCCGCCCCCTGGCATAGAGATATCAAGGCAAACAATGTCGGGCAGATGCGTTTCGACAAGGTCAAAGGCATCCTCCGCGCACCCACACTCACCCACGACTTCAAAGAAATCCGCCTCGTTCAGGCTTCTTGCCACGCCTTCCCGGAACAGCGGATGGTCATCAACCACGACAATTGTATAAACATTACTCATCGCTGTTCTTTTCGGTTTCGGCCAACGTCATGACAAGCCGAGTCCCTCTACCAGGGGCCGTATCAATCGTGAACGTTCCGCCTTGGCTTTCGACACGCTCACGCAAACCACGCAAGCCCAGTCCAACATTCTTTCGTTTTTCAAGCGGATCAAACCCCGGCCCCTGATCTACGACCGCGACCGTTAGGCGACCAGATTCAAAGCGGCTTTGGACCCTCTGTCCAACCCCGTCCGCATGGCGAAAGGCGTTGTTCAGTGCCTCCTGCACGAACCGAAAGATACAGATGCGGGCCGCGTTATCAAATCCCCTGCCCGGCTGGCCTTCAAACAACAGCTCCACGGTGGTCTGTGTCCTCTTTTCATGGGCCTGAGCGGCCATGCTAATCACCTCGTAGACGTCTTTCTGATCGATTTCCGGCAAACTCAACCCGCGACACACATTCCGTATTTCCGACAAGGCATCGGACAAGGCCGTTTTAATCCGCGAGGCCTCAACCTCTTGCGACGCGTCGGTCTGGAGCCCGTCCAAACGCAAAGATGCAAAGGCGACGGACTGCGCCGCGCCATCGTGGAGTTCTGCGCTGATCCGTTTCAGATACTGTTCATTCAGTTCACTGACACCCGATGACGCAGCTTGCATGCGGCGATGCAAGGCATCGTTCTGGGCCGAAAACCGGGACAGTTGTTCATACCGCATGTGCAAGGCCTTCTTCTGTCGCTCGATCACATGGCTGCCTTTGCGGACAATTCCAAAAAGCAGTGCGAACATGGAAATACTCACGCCAGCAACCAGCAGCCATGCCTCCAGCCGAGCGCGCAGAAGATCCCGTTCAAGTTCGGTTGCAATTTGATAGAACTCGGCCACGGCGATAATCTCGCCCGTATAGATCGAATGGATCGGATTATAAACTTCAAGCAGTGGCAAATCCAGCGAACGCTCCGCTGCATCCTCATGGTCGTTGAGATCATCGAATGCCGCGCTCAACTCGCCTTGCCAAGCCGCTGCCAAAGGCGGACTAGGCTCAAACCGTTGCCCGACTATTCCGGGGTCAGTGGCAAAAGAGACCAGGCCTCCATCGCGCCAAATCTTTACCGACAGAATGCGTTCCGAAAGGGGCGGCTTTTCGAAAATCTCCCGGAGGGTGTCTTCGGTATCCTGCGACAGGGCCGCATTGCTGCCAAGTTGCTGCGAGAGTGGCGCAACAAAGCTTTCCATGAACAAAGCCGTCGATATCGCCGAATTCCGCACGACGGATTCCTCGATCTCTCGACTTGTCCACCACCCAAGGATCACCATACCGATCAACATGACAATACTGCCCGCCGCAGCAAAGCGCGAATGCAAAGAAAGGTCACCACCAAAAGCGATAGTGCCAGGGGGTCTTTCCAATTGTTCGATCGCTGGTCCGTACACCGAAGTATATCCTCCCCCGACTTTTCATCACGTTTTACACTTGCGATCATCGGACTTAAGTCCAGACATAAAAAGAATTTTTGCGCTAAAGTTTGCCTCGCAGCATCTTGCCGCCGGTTCTCACACTCCAACTGAGGCCAAGCTAGCGAAGCCAATTCTTTCTGGCGTGCCCCCATCGGGTGGTCCGGTTTGATTGTTAGTGCATCGTTGGCCTCTGGTCCAACGGAACGATGCTTTCCGGCGCGGGTGGGCGGTAGCCCAGAGCGCTGTGCGGCCTGATCGTGTTGTAGTGGTTGCGCCATTTTTCGATCAGGATTTGTGCCTCTCTTAGGCTGTAGAAGATTTCACCGTTGAGCAGCTCGTCCCGGAACCTGGCGTTGAAGCTTTCGCAGTATCCGTTCGCCCATGGCGATCCGGGCTTAATGTAGGCTGTCTTAGCGCCGACCGCTCCAATCCAATCCCGCACCTTCTGAGCAATGAACTCGGGGCCATTGTCGGATCTTATATATTCCGGTGGCCCGCGCAGGATGAACAGGTCCGTCAGCGCGTCCAGCACGTCGGTTGAGTTAAGTTTGCGATCGACGCGGATCATAAGCGCCTCCCTGGTGTATTCATCGATGATGTTCAGTGTCCGATAGACGCGACCATCGGCGGTGCGATCCTGCACGAAGTCATAGGACCAGACATGGTTGGGCCGCTCAGGCCGCAGACGCACGCAGGAGCCATCGTTCAGCCAGAGCCGTCCTTTCTTCTTCTGCTTTTGCGGGACCTTCAGCCCTTCACGTCGCCAGATGCGCTCGACCCGCTTGTGGTTCACCTGCCAGCCTGCATTGTTCAGCATGCCGGTGACCATGCGGTAGCCATAGCGCCCATATTGATCGGCCAGTTCGATGATGTCATCGGTCAGCCGCTCTTCATCGGCCCGGCCCTGGGGCACCTTGCGTTGCGTGGACCGGTGCTGCCCGAGCGTGCGGCAGGCGCGGCGTTCCGATACGCCAAGCTCCTGCCGCACATGGTCGATGCACTTGCGGCGACGTGAAGGGCTCAGAAGTTTCCCCGTGCCGCCTCGGTCAGAATGAGCTTATCCAGCGTCAGGTCAGACACGGCCCGCCGCAGCCGCTGGTTCTCTTTCTCCAGTTCCTTCAGTCGCGCAAGCTGAGACCTGCCCATCCCGCCATAGAGCTTCCGCAACCTGTAGAACGTCTGCTGCGTGACGCCGATCTGGCGCACGGCTTCCGCAACCGTCATTCCTTGTCCTTGCAGCACTTCTACCTGCCGAAGCTTCGATACGATCTCTTCGGGCTTCTCTCGTTTCCCAGCCATCGCTGATCCTCCAATTACGGGACAAACCTATCCCAGTTGGTGGACCACTTTCAGGGGGCTACTCCAGTAGGACTGGAACACCATCGATACCTTACACGCATCTGAAACCGGAAGACCTGCACAAGGCGCAGACCAAATCCCAGCTCTCTGAAACAGACTTCCTGGCTGAGCTTACTTTGAGGTGATTTCAGCGCCTTACTCACCCAAGGCTTCGCCCAAAGCCGCGCAGTCAAGGCCGCGCCAGCTTCAACCGGCGCGCCGCGAAGCGGGCAACGCGCCTTGACGGAAGGCTTGGCGATGCAAACTCGCAGAAGGGGCTGCAATCCAAAGTCAGAAAGCAGGCACCAAATTTAGCCAGAATTTTCAAACGCCTAAATCGCCTGAAACACCAACGAAAAATGAATGGGATCAAAAAGCCTTTTGAAAACAATGCACTGACCCGACCTTGGTGCCAAACCTTTATCTTGCCCTCCTAATCGGGCCTCTAACCCGCTGACCAATCACAACAAATCCACATCCATCCATCATTTCGGATACTTTCGAAACAGACCTAGGATTCTTCGCGTTCACCCGATCAAACGCATTGAGCACTGATCAGGAGACAACCCCAACGGCCAGTCCCGCTTGCTTTCATTTTCAGATGTGACACCTTAAACCATGAAACAGTCGGGGATAGCTGCCGATTGATTTGCATCGCCGAAATGCATATCGAATTAGGCCTTCGGTTCGAGCTCTTTGGATCCGTACCGTTCATGGTTCGCCATATCGAGCAATCTCAAAACCAGCATCCAGGGAACTCAAATGATCACTCGCTACGCGTTGTTTAAGGGTCACGTTGCACCCAGCCAATTCGATCAATTCAAGCAGGTAGTGATGGAAGATCTGCTGCCGACCTGGCTGGTCTATCCCGGGGTTAGTGAAGTGCGCGTCAGCTTCGGATACGGCAAGGACGATGCAGCACCTGAATGTCCATTGATCCTTGCCATGGATTTTCCCGATCAACACGCGCTTGACAAAGCACTTGAAAGTCAAGAACGGTTGGCGAGCCGTGCTGAAACCCAACGCGTGCTGCCGGGCCTGTTCGATGGGCAGATTTTTCATTATCTGACTGAAACCGAGACCAGGCGCGGAAACTGAACTGCCCGCGCTGATGTTCATCCGAATCCTATTTTCCGGCCAATTGCTTCAAGCGCCCCAATAACATCAGGCAAACCCAAGAAACGCTTCCTCAGCAAATCCTCTGCAAGCTTCAGTCGCAAAGATTCCATTTGACAGAATTGGAACGTTCCATTAGCAGTGGGAAAAGAATTTGGAACGTTCCATTTGATGGCATCCTGGGAGGAAGTTTTGGATCGTACGATTGGAATTGGCATCGGCTTGGCCAGGAGCTGCGCACCTGCATTTCAGCGTTGTGAACACACCGGCACGCTCCTGCTCAACCTTCTTCCCCATACACCTGCTCTCGCCCCCCACAAACAGGACGATCTCGTATGAGCAAGCTGACAAGTGCCGCCGAAGCAGTTGCCCGCATTCCTGACGGAGCTGTTGTCACGGTCTCTTCTTCATCTGCTTTGGGCTGCCCCGACCTTGTCCTGAAGGCCATTGGTGAACGCTTCGATGCCGAAGGACACCCCAGCAACCTCACCACAATCCACCCGATTGCCGCTGGCGACATGTATGGCGTCAAAGGTGTGGATCACATTGCCAAGGACGGGCTGCTGGCGCGTATTCTCGGCGGCTCCTATCCCTCAGGTCCCTCCAGCAAGCCGATGCCGGAAATCTGGAAGATGGTCATCGAGAACCGCGTTGCTGCCTACAACGTTCCCTCAGGCATCTTGTTTGATATGAACCGCGAAACCGCAGCAAACCGTCCCGGCGTGCTAACCAAGGTCGGTCTGGAGACTTTTGTCGACCCGATCCGCGAAGGCTGCGCCATGAACGCGCTTGCTACCACCGCTCCCATCGTCAGCCGGGTGGAATTTGCCGGTGACACCTGGCTGCACTTCCCCAACATCATCCCGAATGTCGCCCTCCTGCGCGCCACCACGGCCGATGAGCACGGCAACCTCACCTATGAACACGAGGGCGCTTATCTTGGCGGACTGGAGCAAGCGATTTGTGTACGCAATCATGGCGGCCTGGTGATCGCACAAGTCAGCCGTATGACCAAGCGCGGCTCCCTGCGACCGCATGATGTGCGGGTGCCTGGGCATCTGGTTGATCTGGTAGTGATCGACCACGATCAGAAACAAACTTGCGAAACACCCTATGATCCGGCGATCTCCGGCCAAATCATGCGGCCATGGGACAGCTTCACGCTGGCTGAGCATGGCGTCGAGAAAATCATTGCTCGGCGCGCGGCGATGGAGCTTCGGCCCGGCATGACCGCCAATCTGGGCTTCGGCATCTCGGCGATGGTGCCGCGTATCCTGCTCGAAGAAGGCCATCCCGAAGCCGTGACCTGGGTCATTGAACAGGGCGCTGTAGGCGGCATGCCGTTGACCGGTTTTGCCTTCGGCTGCGCCTCCAATGCCGATGCCTTCGTGCCCTCGCCGCAGCAGTTCATCTATTTCCAGGGCGGCGGTTTTGATGTCTCCTTCCTGTCCTTCCTGGAGGTCGACGCCGAAGGCAATGTCAATGTCTCCAAACTGGGCAAGAAACCCTATCTGACGGCTGGATGCGGTGGCTTTGTCGACATCACGTCGGGTGCCAGGAAAGTCGTGTTCTCGGGCTGGTTCGAGGCCGGAGCTGAGATCGAACTGACCTCGGAGGGCATCAAGGTTGTCGCTCCCGGCAAGTTCACCAAGATGGTCGAAGCCGTTGAACATGTGACCTTCTCGGGCAAGCGGGCGGGGCAACTGGGCCAGGACGTGCTCTATGTAACCGAACGCTGCGTGATCCGGCTCAGCGAAACCGGACTGGTCGCCACTGAGATTATGCCCGGGATAGATCCGGCGCGCGATATCGTTGCGGCTTCTGGCGGGCGTGTGCAGCTTGCGCCGGATGCCATCACCTTGCCGCTATGGCTTCTGGCCGACGCACCCATGGGGTGGGGCAAATGAGCGCCGTCCATCTGACCCGCAACGGCAAGGTGGCCGAACTCTGCCTGGACAATCCGGCCAAGATGAACGCCTTCACGGTAGAGATGCTGGGACAGCTTGCCGCCCATCTCGATTTGATTGACCACGACACCACCATTGCGGCCGTGATGCTGACGGCTACGGGCGACCGCGCCTTCTGCACCGGCGCCGATATCAACGGCTGGGGCGATCTGAGCCCGGCCAAATTTGCCCGCCATTGGGTGCGCGACGGCCACCGGATATTTGATCGGCTGGCGCGTCTTGGCAAACCGACGATTGCGGTTCTGAGCGGACACGCCTTTGGCGGCGGCCTGGAACTTGCCGCTGCCTGCGACCTGCGGGTGATGGCAACCGGCGCCAGCCTCGCCCTCCCAGAGGCTGGCGTCGGCATAGTTCCAGGATGGTCTGGCACGCAACGTCTGATGCGCCTGCTGCCGGAACCGATGGTCAAGGAAATGGCGTTGTTCGGCATGCGCATCAAGGCTGACCGGGCGCTTGCCTGCGGCTTTGTGGCGGCCGTTGGCGATGATCCACGTGCCCTTGCCGAAACGCTGCTGGACCGCACCATCGCCCTTTCGCCGCGCGCGGTTGAAATCACCAAGTCCATGATCCACGCCGCACAGGGCGAGGATCGCGGCGCGATGGTCGAGGCGCTGGGCAGCGCCGCCATCGCCGCCTCCGCCGACCGGGACGAAGGCGTCGCCTCGTTCCGCGAAAAGCGCAAACCAGATTTTTCGGGTCAGTAAGTCATGAATCAAATGAACATCATCTCCGACCAGACGGTTGCCTTGCCGAACAAAGCCTACCAGGCCCGCCACTTCATCAATGGCGTTTCCCAGGACAGTTTTGACGGCCAGAAATCGAACCGCATTTCGCCCTCGCACGGCGTGGTCGTCAGCCAAGCCGCCCTCGGGACTGCAGTCGAGGCTGAGGTCGCGATCGCGGCTGCCCGCACCGCTTTCGACGATGGCCGCTGGAGCCGCATGTCCGGCAAGGAGCGCGCCACCATCCTGAACAAGGTCGCTGACCTGATCGAAGCAAACGTTGAACAGATGGCGCTGATCGAGACGCTGGAAAGCGGCAAGCCGATCGCTCAGGCACGCGGCGAATGCGGCGGCGCGGCGGACTTGTGGCGCTATGCCGCTTCGCTGGCCAGAACCAGCCATGGCGACAGCCACAACACGCTTGGCGCCGACATTCTGGCGGTGATCCTGAAAGAGCCGATTGGCGTGGTCTCTATCATCACCCCGTGGAATTTTCCGTTCTGGATTCTCAGCCAGAAGCTGCCTTTCGCGCTGGCAGCAGGCTGCACCTGCGTGGTGAAGCCATCCGAGATGACCCCTTCAACCACCGCGATGCTGGCCGGCTTCCTGGTCGAGGCCGGCCTGCCGGCCGGGGTGTGCAACATCGTCCTCGGGTTCGGCGACCCGGTTGGCAGCCTGATGACCACTCACGCGGACGTGGACATGGTGACCTTCACCGGTTCGACTGCCGTGGGCAAGATGATCACCAAGAGCGCCGGCGACACCCTGAAGAAGGTGGCGCTGGAACTTGGGGGCAAAAACCCCCAGGTAATCTTCCCCAATTGCGATCTTGAAGGCGCAGCAGACGCCGTTACCTTCGGCATCTATTTCAACGTGGGCCAGTGCTGCAATTCGTCCAGCCGCATCATTGTGCATGAAGACATCGCCGATGCCTTTGTTGCGCGGGTGGTGGAGCTCTCACGCCAGGTCGCCTTTGGCAATCCGCTGAACCCGGAAACGCAGGTCGGGGCCATCGTGACCCCGGAGCATGCGGAAAAGATCAATACTTACGTGCAGGCGGCGGCCGAAGCCGGTGCCGAGATTTGCCTGGGCGGCGCCAGCCTGATGGTTCCGGGCCTAGGCGACCAGTTCTACCAGCCAACCGTCATGCGTGACGTGACACCCGATATGGCGATTGCCCGCGAGGAAGTCTTCGGCCCCGTTCTGGCAGTTCTGACATTCCGGACACTGGATGAAGCCATCGCGTTGACCAATGATGCCACCTACGGCCTTTCAGCCGGGATCTGGTGCGATGATGTCCATACATGCCTCGACTTCAGCCGCCGCGTTCAGGCCGGCACGGTCTGGACCAATACCTGGATGGACGGCTTTCCCGAAGTCGCCTTTGGCGGCGTCAAGCAATCCGGCCAAGGCCGGGAGATCGGAAGTTACGGCTTTGATGAATTCCTGGAGGTGAAATCACTTGTGATGCGGGTTGGCCGCACGCGCGCACCTTGGGTGAAAACGGCCTGAAACCCTGCGGGGAGATGGCAAGACCGACGCAACAACGGGAGGAGACCTCAATGCGTGGATACTTTGGAAAGAAATCAGCGATTATCGTCGCAACTCTGCTGGCCACAACCAGCCTGGCATCGGCAGAAGATGTGGAAGTTCTGCACTGGTGGACCTCGGGCGGCGAAGCCGCTGCGCTGAACGTCCTTAAGGAGGATCTGTCAGGCAAATCCATCGGTTGGGTTGATATGCCCGTCGCAGGTGGCGGCGGCGAAGCTGCCATGACTACCCTGCGCGCCCGCGTCACTGCAGGAGATGCACCGACCGCTGTTCAGATGCTCGGTTTCGACATTTTGGACTGGGCTGCCGAGAAAAAGCTTGCCAACCTGAACGCCGTGGCCGCCGAGGAAGGTTGGGATGCAGTGGTTCCTGCTGCTCTTCAGGCTTTTGCGAAGGTTGATGGCAATTGGGTTTCAGCCCCTGTGAACGTGCACTCGACCAACTGGGTCTGGGCCAACAAGTCCGTGCTGGATGGCCTTGGCATTGCCCAGCCGACCACTTGGGAAGAGTTCGTGGCTGCGATGCAGGCGGTCAAGGACAGCGGCAAGGTTGCGCTCGCCCATGGCGGCCAGGCCTGGCAGGAAGCCACCATGTTTGACGGCATCGTACTGTCGGTCGGTGGTGTCGATTTCTACAAGAAAGCCTTCATCGACCTCGACCCGGCAGCGCTGGGTTCCGAACAGATGGTCGAGGTCTTCAACCGCATGGCCACGCTGCGCAGCTTCGTGGACGACAACTTCTCGGGGCGCGACTGGAACCTGGCTTCGGCAATGGTCATCAACGACGAAGCTGCTTTCCAGATCATGGGCGACTGGGCCAAGGGCGAATTCCTGAAAGCTGACAAGGTACCGGGCACCGACTTCCTGTGCTTCCGCGTTCCGGGCAGCCAGGGCATGGTTGCCTTCAACTCTGACCAGTTCGCGATGTTCGCTCAAACAGAGGCAGGCGCTCAAACCGCCCAGGGCGAAATGGCTCGCTCGATTATGGCTCCCAGCTTCCAATCGGCGTTCAACGTCGTCAAGGGTTCGGTTCCGGCTCGCACCGACGTTCCGAATGACGCGTTTGATGCCTGCGGCAAGCAGGGCATGGCCGAACTGGCCGAAGCCTCGTCCAATGGTACGCTGGTGGGGTCCATCGCTCACGGCCACGCCAACAAGGCTGCCGTCAAGAATGCGATCTATGACGTCGTGACCGCGCATTTCAACGGTGAATACGACGCCGTGGCCGCTGCAGCTAACCTGGTCAACGCTGTCGAAGCCGCGCAGTAGACATTGCTTCGGAGAGGGGGGATGCCCCCTCTCCGACTTCCGCACGTCGGCCAGCATTGATCCTGCACGCCGTTCCAGAAAGCCAATACATGCCGGCCGCAGGCAATTCGCGGTGGAGGAGGAGTCATGGCAAATCATGCGCCTGGTGTGGATTTCCGAACACGCCTGCAAGAGTGGATACCAAAACTGGTTCTCTCGCCATCGTTGGCTGCCATGCTTGTGTTCGTCTATGGCTTCATTGCCTTCACGTTTTACCTCAGCTTCACCAATTCAAAAATGCTGCCCAGCTATGACTGGCTCGGATTCGAGAATTACGCCAAGCTGTGGAACCTGTCGGCTTGGTGGGTGGCGGTCACGAACCTGGCCATCTTCGCCACGCTCTATATCACCATCTGTACAGCAATCGGCCTCACGCTGGCGATCCTTCTGGACCAGAAAATCCGTGGCGAGGGCGTGCTGCGCCCGATCTACCTGTACCCGATGGCGTTGTCGTTCATCGTGACAGGTACGGCCTGGAAATGGATCATGGACCCCGGCATAGGCATCGAGAACTCGATGCACCTCTGGGGTTGGACAAGCTTTCAGTTCAATTGGATCAAGGACCGCGACATGGCGATCTATACCGTGGTGATTGCGGCTGTCTGGCAAACGTCCGGCTTTGTGATGGCAATGTTTCTCGCAGGCCTGCGGAGCATCGATAACGAAATCCTAAAGGCCGCGCAGATCGACGGCGCGTCAAACTTCAGCCTCTACCGCCGCATCGTCATTCCGCTGCTTCGGCCCGCGTTCCTGTCTGCCTTCGTCATCTTGGCGCACCTTGCGGTCAAGTCCTACGACCTGATCATAGCGCTCACCGGGGGCGGACCAGGGCGCGCCACCGAGCTCCCCGCGACCTTCATGTATTCCTACACCTTCACCCGCAACTCGATGGGCATCGGGGCCGCCAGCGCGGTTATAATGTTGATGACCATCGCCGCGATCATGACGCCCTACCTTTATGCCGAACTGAAGGAGAAGTCGTGATGGCCGCCGTTGAACAAGATGCTGCCGTCCGCACCGGGGCCCTGACCCGCATCTTCATTTACTCCATCCTGCTGATCTTCATGGCCGTCTACCTGATGCCGCTCTTTGTGATGATCGCGAACTCGCTGAAGCCCCTGCCCGAGATCACGGGCGGCAACATGATGGCGCTTCCCCGTGAATGGACGCTTGAGCCCTGGCGGCAAGCCTGGTCCGCCGCCCAGATCGGGGTTGAGCCGACGGGGCTGAAGCCATATTTCATGAATTCGATTCTGATGGTGGTGCCTGCGGTCGTGATCTCGACCATCCTTGGTGCGCTGAACGGCTACGTGCTCACAAAATGGAGCTTTCGGGGCGACAAAATCATCTTCGGCCTCCTGCTCTTCTCCTGCTTCATCCCCTTCCAGATCGTTCTGATTCCTATGGCGACGGTGCTGGGCAAACTGGGCATGGCAGGGTCAATTCCCGGTCTCGTGCTTGTGCATGTTGTCTATGGCATAGGGTTCTCGACCCTTTATTTCCGCAACTATTACGCCTCCTTCCCAACCGAACTGGTACGCGCAGCCATGATCGATGGTGCGGGGTTCTTTCGGATTTTCTGGCGGATCATGCTGCCTGTATCGGGACCGATCATCGTGGTGACTGTGATCTGGCAGTTCACCAATATCTGGAATGACTTTCTTTTTGGCGCATCCTTTGGCGGGCAAAGCCAGCCGATGACGGTTGCCTTGAACAACCTTGTTCAGTCCTCGACCGGCGTCAAGGAATACAACGTTCACTTTGCCGGCGCGATCCTGGCCGCGCTGCCAACCCTGATCGTCTACATCGTTGCTGGCCGCTTTTTCGTGCGCGGCCTGATGGCGGGATCGGTGAAAGGATAGGTCAGGAAGCCGCCGGGTGGCTGCAACCACCCGGCGGCCATGTTCAACCCAAGCCCCAATTGCAAAGAACGTGGGCGAACGACCGGAAGGAATACCAGAATGAAGATTTTGTCCATAACCGCCTTGCTCCTTGTCAGCGCAAGCTCCGCCCTTGCGGACCAATCCGTCGAAGTCATGCACTTCTGGACATCCGGCGGCGAGGCGGCGGCCTTGAGCGCCGTGCGCGACAAGGTTGTGGCAGAAGGTGTTACCTGGGCTGATGCCCCGGTCGCGGGCGGTGGCGGTGATGCCGCCAAAACCGCGTTGCAAGCGCGAATCGCGGGTGGCAACCCGCCTGCTGCCATGCTGATGCTGGGGCAGAACATTATCGACTGGGCCAATGAAGGCCTGCTAGGCAACGTCGATGCTCTGGCCGCCGCACAGGGTTGGGATGCCGCCCTGCCGCAGGCCGTGCAAGACTTTACAAAGATAGATGGCCACTATGTCTCTGTGCCAACCAACGTGCACCGCACCGACATGATCTGGGCCAGCAAGGCCGCCTTCGACAAGATCGACGCGCGGTATCCCACGACCTGGGAAGAGCTGAATGCCCTTGCGCCGAAATTTATCGAGGCCGGGATCATCCCGCTCGCCCATGGCGGTCAAGCCTGGCAAGAGGCCTATATGTTTGAGGCTGTTGCCGCAGGCGTGGGTGGGGCTGAGTTTTATCGCAAGGCACTCATTGATCTGGACGATGCTACCCTGCGTGGTCCCGAAATGGTGGCGGTATTTGATCAGATGGCCGCCCTGCGCGGCATGGTTGACCCCAACTTCCCCGGCCGTGACTGGAATCTTGCCAGCGCTATGGTCATCAATGGCGAGGCCGCCATGCAGATCATGGGTGATTGGGCCAAGGGCGAATTCACAAATGCCGGCAAACTGCCCGGCACGGATTATGCCTGCATCCCCGTGCCCAAGGCCAAGGGCGATGGCTTTGTCTATCTGGTAAACTCGCTGTCCCTGTTCACTCAGGCCGACCCCGACAGGATCAAGGCGCAAGAGGTGCTTGCATCCGCCATAATGGACCCCGCGGTGCAAATTGCGTTCAATCAGGCAAAGGGGGCAATCCCCGCACGCACTGACATTGATCTGACGACGATGGACACCTGCGCACAAGGCACTTCGGCAGCACTTGCGACCAATGATGCGGGCGGCGCGGCAGTTCCCACCTTCGCAGGCACCCATGCCGCAAATGCCGCTGTGGTGGGCGCTGCAACCGATGCTATCACCGATTTCTTCAATTCGGAGATGTCTGCAGCAGAAGGCGCCGTTGCCTTGGCAGACGCAATCGCCGCAGCAAAGTGATGACCAGGCCGCGCGCCGCATCGCGCGCGGCCTGACCAATTTCTACCTACAACCGGAGCACGACCATGGGCTTTTTAGATATCCGCAATGTCACAAAATCCTATGGATTTGTTCAGGTTCTGCACGAGGTGAATATCGAAGTGCAGGAGGGTGAATTTCTGGTTCTCGTCGGCCCTTCGGGTTGCGGCAAGTCCACCCTCCTGAATATGATCGCGGGACTGGAAGGGATCACGTCAGGAGATATCTCAATCAAGGGACGTGTGGTGAACGGGGTGCACCCATCCAAGCGAAACATCGCAATGGTGTTCCAGAGCTATGCCCTTTACCCCAACATGACTGTCGGCCAAAACATGACCTTTGGCCTCGAAATGCATGGCGTCCCCAAGCCCGAGCGCGAAAAGGCGCTGCGGGATGTGGCCAAGCTTTTGCAGATCGAAAACCTCTTGGATCGCAAACCGGGCCAACTGTCCGGCGGCCAGCGTCAACGCGTTGCCATGGGCCGCGCACTTGTGCGTAATCCGGATGTGTTTCTTTTCGACGAACCTCTTTCCAACCTTGACGCCAAACTGCGCGTCGACATGAGGACCGAGATCAAGAAGCTGCATGAAAAGCTGAAGACGACCATCGTCTATGTGACCCACGACCAGATCGAAGCCATGACCCTTTCGACCCGCATTGCGGTGATGTTCAAGGGATATGTCCAGCAGCTCGGAACGCCGAAGGAAATCTACGACACGCCGGCAAATGTCTATGTGGCGACCTTCATGGGCAGCCCGGCGATGAATGTCATGCCGGCCAGGGTGGTGGTGAAGGACGGCATTCCCCACGCGGAGATCAAGGATGCTAAGGGCGCTGTTCAGAACCTCAGATTCAGCCAACCCAACCTGGCCGATTGGAGCGGAAAGGACATCCTGCTGGGCATCAGGCCCGAGTCCATCACCGATCCCGATGGCGCTGACCGCAATTCGAAGAACATCGTGTCGTTGCGGAACCTCGTCGGCGTTACCGAACCGGCCGGCGCCGATACCTTTGTCGCAATGGAACTGGGCGGCAAGGACATCATCGCCCGCATGCGCGCCGACGCCAATGTGCGTTCGGGCCAGGAGTTCGATTTCGCGATCAACATGGAAAAGGCCGTGGCCTTCGACCCGAATACTGAAGAGCGCATCAAGACATGACTACACCGGACGTCATCATCATCGGGTCAGGCATCGGCGGTTCAACCATGGCGGCTGCCCTTGCCCGCACGGGCAAGCAGATCCTGATCCTCGAGCGTGGCGAGCATCTGGCTCCGTCAGCCAATGACCGCAACGACAAGGCGATCTTCGCCGACGGATGTTTCAGGCCGGAAGAAGAATGGTTGGATGGTGAAGGCAAGCCCTTCAACCCTGGCAACTACTATTATGTGGGTGGAAATTCGAAGTTCTACGGCGCGGTGCTTGTCCGCTATCGCCGTGAAGACTTCTCCCCGCTGACCCACATGGGCGGAGTGACGCCAGGTTGGCCAATTTCCTACGATGATCTGGAGCCGTTCTACGGGCAGGCCGAAACCCTTTACTCGGTGCGCGGCCAGATCGGCGAGGATCCGACCGAGCCTGTGCATTCCACACTCTACCCTCACCCCCCCGTTGCCCACGAGGCGCCTATTGCGGCGCTTCGCGGCCGCCTCGCCAAGACCGGTCTTCACCCTTCCTCGCTTCCGCTCGGAGTCGATATCGACCGCTGGCTGGCAAGGGCGAAAACACCCTGGGATGCCTTTCCCGATACCACGGGCGGCAAGATGGATGCCGAGACCGCAGCCCTGAAGTCCGCCTTGCAGCATAGCAATGTGCAGCTTCGTACCAGGGCCATGGTCAAGCGGCTGGTGACCGGGGAGAACGGCCTTATTACCGGCGTCGAACTTGCGTCCGGTGAGGTCCTGGCGGCGCCTGTCGTGGTTCTGGCGGCTGGCGCGATCCAGAGCGCGGCACTGCTGCTTGCCTCGGCCAATGACGCCCATCCGAACGGCATTGCCAACAGTTCCGACCAGGTGGGACGCAATTTCATGAACCACAATTGCTCGGCGGTGCTGGCCTTGCATCCGTTTTGGCGAAATGACTCGATCTACCAAAAGACGCTGATGGTGAATGACTTTTATCTCACAGGTGGCCCCAAGGGAGAGCCGCTGGGCAATATTCAGCTGCTCGGCAAGATTTCGGGAACAATTCTCAGCGCGTCAACCGCAATGCCAAAATTCCTGGCCAATTGGATCGCAAGGCATTCGGTCGATCTCTATGCCATGTCGGAAGACCTTCCGAACCCCGAAAGCCGTGTCACCCTGAAGGACGGCCAGATCGTGCTGGACTGGAAGCGTTCAAACTGGGAAGCCCATTTGGCGCTGGTCCAAAAGTTGAAGGCAAAGCTGCGCGAAGCTGGCTATCCGGTCGTGCTGGCGCGCCCGTTTGACCGGCGCACACCATCTCATCAATGCGGCACTGCGCGGATGGGCAGCGATCCGAAAACCAGTGTCGTCGACACCTTCTGCCGCAGCCATGACCATTCAAACCTGTTCATCACCGATGCCACGGTCCTACCCACCTCTGCGGCGGTCAACCCGGCATTGACGGTGGCGGCCCTTGCGATACGGACAGCTCATCACATTGCACAAACCAGGTTTGGCTGACGCAGGCAGGAGGGCCACATGGCCAAAGGATACGATTTCATCATCATCGGCGGCGGCTCGGCGGGTTCGGTCCTGGCGGGGCGACTGTCGGAAGACCCATCGGCACAGGTGCTGCTCCTCGAAGCAGGCGGCAGCGACCGTCACCCGTTCTACCACCTGCCGGCCGGCTTCGCCAAAATGACCAAGGGCATCGGCAGTTGGGGCTGGGATACCGTTCCGCAGCGCCACATGCAAAACAAGATATTCCGCTACACGCAGGCCAAGGTGATCGGCGGCGGCTCTGCCATCAACGCACAGATCTACACCCGCGGAAATTCGCAGGATTATGACGACTGGCGTCAGATGGGGTGCGAGGGATGGAGCTATGACGATGTGCTGCCCTATTTCCGCAAGGCAGAAGACAACGAAACCCATGACAACAAATACCATGGGAAAGGCGGCCCATTGGGCGTCTCCGAACCCCGCGCGCCCTTGCGGATCTGCGAGGCCTATTTTGAGGCGGCGGCAGAGCTGGGCATTCCGCGCAATCTGGACGTAAACGGCGAGAAGCAGGACGGGGTCTGCTACTATCAACTGACCCAACGCAATGTGCGACGCTCCTCGGCTGCGATGGCCTATGTCGCACCGAATCGTCACCGCAAGAACCTGACCGTGCGTTTGGGCGCACAGGTACGGAGGCTGATCGTGGAAGGCGGACGGGCCACCGGAGTTGAAATGATCGACGGCTCGCGCCTGATCGCCAACAACGAGGTCATTCTTGCCTCGGGCGCCATCGGTTCCCCTCGCCTCTTGCAGCTTTCGGGGATTGGCCCGGCCGATCATCTCGCGTCGCTCGGCATCAAGGTTGTCCAAGACCAGCCGCAGATAGGAGCTAACCTGCAGGACCATCTGGACCTGTATTGCATCGCCGAGCTATCCGGACCCTACAGCTATGACCGCTACGCCAAGCCCCATTGGGCGGCGATCGCCGCCTTGCAGTATATCTTTGGCCGCAAGGGACCTGTAGCCTCGTCGCTGTTTGAAACCGGCGGCTTTTGGTATGCCGACAAGGCCGCGCGTTCTCCCGACCTCCAGTTCCACCTTGGCCTTGGAACAGGGATCGAACACGGCGTCGTGTCGATGCCGCAAGGCGGCATCACCCTAAACTCGTGCCATTTGCGCCCTCGATCACGCGGATCGGTCCGGCTGCAAAGCGCTGATCCTGCCAAAGCACCGCTCATCGATCCCAACTATCTGCAGGATCCCTTCGACCGTGAAATGACGATCCGGGGTCTGAAGCTGACGCAGGAGATCCTGGCCCAGGCTCCGCTGAAGAAATACATCTTGGCAGAGCGGCTGCCCGGTTCCGATGTGCGCACGGATGAAGACTACTTCAACTTCATATGCCAGCACTCGAAGACCTCGCACCATTGCGCCGGAACCTGCCGCATGGGCGCCGATGACGAGGCGGTGGTCGACATCCGTCTGCGCTTCAAAGGGATTGAAGGTTTGCGCATTGTCGACAATTCCATAATGCCGACACTGATTTCTTCCAACACCAACGCCGCAGCGATCATGATCGGTGAAAAGGCCGCCGACATGATCAAGGCAGACAACAGGATGACCATACAATGATCCGCCATGTCGTACTCATTCGCTTCCGCAGTGATATGTCAGAAGCACAGATTAGTGCCATATTCAACGAGCTTCACGAGTTGGAGGGCCGCTTGCCGGGGTTGCGCGCCATCACCTCCGGGCGCAGTAAAAGCCCCGAGAAGATGGAACGCGGTTACATGCACGGCTTTGTGGCCGACTTCGATGACTGGGATGCGCTGCAAGCCTATCAGGATGACCTGCAACATCAGAATGTCGGAGCGAAACTGGTGGCAAGCGCTGAATCTGGTAAGGAGGGCATTCTGTGCTTTGACATTGAGGTTATTGACAGGGCAGATTGAATGCGATGACCCTGCAACGCCGCCCCACAATAATCGATGTCGCTCGCCAGGCTGGAGTTTCCAAATCCACCGTCAGCCTGGTGCTGCAGAACAGCTCCTCCGTCAAAGAAGAAACACGCAAAGCGGTCCGCGAGGCCATGGCGGAAATCGGGTATGTCTACAATCGCGCGGCAGCAAACATGCGGATGTCAAATGCCGGTCTGATCGGGCTTGTCATCAATGATCTGCGCAATCCGTTCTTCACCGAATTCGCGACATCACTGCAAATGGCTCTTGCCGGACACGGTTATTCAACTGTCGTCGCAAATACGGATGAAAGCCCGGAGTTGCAGGATCAGGTCGTGGGCTCAATGATTGAACACGGTGTCTCCGCGTTCATCATTTGCCCCGCGTATGGCGAGGATTCCAGCACGTTTGACATGATCGCAAAGGCAGGAATCCCAGCCATGCAAATGCTTCGGCGCGTTGATGACCGGTTGAAACTCTTTCCTTTCACCGCGCCCGACTACCGGGCCGGTAGCGAAGTTGCAACGCGACACCTGATCAGCGCCGGTGCAAAGAGGATTGCTTTCATTGGTGGGTTGGAAGGCCGTAGGGTAACAGAGGAACGCAAAGCCGGGTATCTCGATGTGCTGCATGAGATTGACATGGACCCTGTTATTCTCACCGGCAAAGCAAGTCGAAAGTTTGGCAAGGAATCTGCTGGCCGGCTCATGAGCGAACATCCAGATGTCAACGCCGTGATTTGCTTCAATGATCTTGTTGCCCTTGGTATGCTTTCTGGATGTCACGAACTTGGCGTGAGCGTTGGTACGGACCTCTTGATCGTCGGTTTCGACGATATTGAGGAGATTGCACACGCTTACCCGTCCCTGTCATCGGTACACTGCGATATTGCGGGAATAGGTTCCCAGGCAGCCGCAAACGTTGTTGGATGGCTGGAAAAAGGGCAAGTCCCTGCCCCGGAAACAAGAACCCCGATCAGTTTGTGTATTCGTCAATCCACTGGCGGGACAAGAAAGGCCGGTTCATAAGCGTGGCACGTTTTGTTTTGCAACGCGCGCGCCGTAGTTTCTGAGGACTTCCGCCGCCATGGCCTGACCGCGGCCGATGGCACTCGCCACATTGTGCCCGATCAGACGCGCCGCAAGATATCCTGCGTTGAAGGCGTCCCCTGCCCCGGTCGTATCCTTGATTCCAGTCACTTTTGGTGTCGTAACCTCGCCGGCGCCGTCTTCGCATCGAAACACGACTGAATGCTCGCCATTCTTCACGATGATCTCGCGCACTCCTGCATTTGAGAACCGTTCGATCGTTGCCTGCGGTGAAGCATCGCTCCAGTAAGTCATTTCATCATCAAAACTTGGCAGGGCGATATCTGCACAAGACATTGCCATCGAAATGGTCTCACGCATCTCGTCGTCCGTTTCCCATAGTTTGATACGAATATTGGGATCAAAGGAAACCAATGCGCCACGTTTGCGCGCATGACGGAGCGCGGCAAACAGATTCCCGCGTCCCTTCGCCGAAAGAATGGCAAGTGTGATGCCCGACAAATGAATAAGGTCGGCTTGTTCAAATGCTGCATTCAGCCAGTCCACATCATCGGCAAGAAGGCGGGCAGCCGAAGACGAACGCCAGTATTGGAAGCTGCGTTCCACACCATCGAGTTCAATCACATAGAGGCCCATCCCTCTTTGCGGATCAGGGGTAATACCAACTGTCTCCAGGCCGTCATCAGCCAATAGACGGACAAAATCGTTCGAGGTTTTGTCAGAACCAATACGGGTTAAATAACCGATCGTTACTTGATCGCCGAGCGCCTGCGCCATATGCCAAACCGTATTGAAAGTATCGCCGGCAAAGTCACGCCTGTACAAGCGTTCTCCAATTAGCGCCATTTCAATCATGGCCTCTCCGACCCCGATAGCGAGCTTGCGTGGGTGTTTCATGTCTGAAATCAGTTTGTCATTTGCAGGTCGTAGATCGAACCGGTCAACCAGGCCGGCCAGTCACGTTCAAAAAAGGCTTTTTCATCCTCATCCAAATGCCGGTTCTCGCGCGTCGAAATCACAAACGTGACACCAGTATATTTGACCACGATCTGTTGATGTTTGTCGCTTTCCTTCTCCAGCCTGAATCGGAAATTGGAGAGCGGTCCCGTTCTGGCCATTGGCAAGGCCTCCCCGTCTGGATCGCATATGGCCCGGGCTCCCCTGCTCCCGCCCCCGTTCTCAACATAGTGATCGAGAGCGGTTAGCACCGCTTCGGAAACAAGCGCCATGTGGTGCCATTGCAGCGCACGCCCTGCTTCGCCGTCACGGCCAAAACCAATACCGCTTTCCCCGATCCTGTCATTGAGTGAACGCGCGCCCTCAAGCGCATTGGCGATCTCTTCCTGAGTGCACAATATGCCCGCTTTCTCGCTCATCCGTGCCTGCACCTCCAAACGGACAGCATCCATGCGCACCGGGCTATCCGGTTTCAAAATTGAAACGACATGCTCGATAGCCGAGGCCGCGAGAGCGTCAACATCGCCCGCAGCTGGAGACGCCGCGCGACCACTTGCGCCAATATGCTCGGCAACCCGTGTCCCGAAAACCTGCCCCGCATTGAGAGCAGCGCCACCGGGCCTTGTGACACCGTGCGTTCCGGCCGCTTCACCAACTGAATAAATCCCCTCCAGATTGGTGCGACCCCAAATGTCCACCGCAATGCCGCCATTCATGTGCTGGTTGTTGACCGCAAACTCCAACGGCTCCTTGGCGATGTCGATCTTGTAGCGACGATAGAGCTCGATCGCGAGCGGGTTCATGTGACGCAAGCGATCGATTGGCAATTCCTGCCCCGCACCCGCATTGCCAAGATAGGTGCTCACATCGACATCGAGACGCTTGAGTGAGAATGGCTGGTCGCCAGAGACGGGAAGAGGGTTTCTGTTGAAGTCCATGAAGACACGCCGTCCAAGTTCGCCTTCATGATGGATCGCCAGATCAACGAGACTTGAACCGAAGTCGAGCATGCGCGTGGAATGGAAAGGCCACTGATATCCCTTACGGAAAATGTTGGAGGCCAGTTCCTGTGTTGTGCGGTAGTAGTCGGCAAGAAAATGGTGTTCCCTCCCATCACGATCCACCGAGTAAATGTGCGGCATGGCCTGCACATAGGTTCCGGACAGGTTCCATGGGAAACCCTCTCGCCGGGTTCCTATTCCAAACTGGCTCTCGGTCAGGTTGACAAGTTCGATGCCAGCTTCCAGCGCAAGACCCAAAGAACCAAAACATCCGTTCGGGAATACGCTGTCACGATACAATTCCCCGGGCCCGCCTGCCGCAAGTACAAGTGCCTCGCACCGGTAAATGACCAAGCCCAAAGGGTTCTCGTCCGTCCGCGATTTCGGTCTGACTGCCAAAACTCCGGCAACCCTTCGATCCGGGTTCCCGTCAGTTGCAAGGATCCGGACTGCTGTTGTGTGATTGAAAAACGGGACGCCAAGCCGAATGGCTTCCTGGGCAAGGACTTTTACCATGAGACGGGATGTTCTGGGCCCACAACTCGTCGCTCGACCGGTCTCATCGTGGTCTGTCTTGTACCGCAAGGTGCCACCAAGTGTATCCTGAGGCAAAGGAAGGCCCAAATATTGAAGCGAGGCCATGGCGCGGGCCGAGCCGACGGCTTCAATGTAGGCGGTATCTTCGTCCATTGATCCGCCTGAGCGGATTGCGCGTGCCATTTTTCTGAAGTTGTCGCCCTGATCAGCAGAGTTGGCAGTGTGCAAGGTTTGCTTGTCCGAGCCCGAGCAGGCGGAAGTCCCTCCCCATGCACTCTGGCTGACTACTGTTACCGCGCCGCAACGTCGTTTCAGTTCGACCGCGGCACGCAAACCCGCAGCGCCACTGCCGACGACAACGCATCCGGTGCGATAGACAGGAACAACAAACCCGCCGGCCTCGATTTGCTCATCAAAGGACGGTGCCGAAACGAGCCGTGGCATCTCGACGTCGGTCAGAGCATCCAGAATCTCTTGAGGGACCAAACTCTCCATCAAATTTCTTTCTCGCTATAGTGGTATCACTTTGGGGAAACGCTCTGCGCAATTGATGGGCTGCAGCCCTGCAACCGATCAGTTTGCAGGTATGTCGACCCAATTCCGCGTCGTTGAGGATTCCATGCAGGCATCAATGATCTGGCAGATGTGGTGACCGGAATCAAAAGTCGGCCACATGGGCGTTTTTGATGCAATCGAGCGGATGACCTCTGCCGCCTCGATGATCTTGCTTTCGTTGTATCCCAGGCCAAAATTCGGCAAAGGCAGGAATGCCCGATAGGTCGCGTTTTCCGGACCGACGTCGATTTCCCTGAAGCCACGACGGCCCAGGCCATCGTTGTTCGTGTAGAAACGCAGACGGTTCACTTCGTCGTAGTTGTAGACCAGGCTTCCCTTGGTGCCGTAGATTTCATAGGTCTGCATGAATTTCCTGCCAGTCGCCACACGACTGAAATCAACAAGACCCCGGGCGCCATTTTCAAATCGGCAAATGATATTCGATCCGTCGGGATTGGTGATCTCGGCCCATTCTTCATTGCCGTTCAATTCAGCTTTCTCACCGAGGCCGACATCGTTCACGACAGGCCTGCGCGGCGTAACGACGAAATTGTCGGCAATCAGTGAGGTTACGCGACCAACCAGAAAATCCATGAAACTGAAGACGTGTGAGCCGGTATCACCGACAATCCCGGTTGGCGCCAGCTTGCCATCTGCCCGCCACATGAAAGGTGTCATCGGATCGCCATAGATGTCGATGTGCTGGCATCCCTTGAACAAGGTGATCTGACCGATTTCGCCCGAATCGATGATATCTTTTGCAAGGTCATGCACCGGATTGCGGGGAAACGCATGGCCAACACGGGTGATCAACCCTTTCTCCCGGGCAATATCGGCCAGTTCTCGCGCTTGTTCAGCAGTGTCTGCGAGTGGTTTCTCGCAATAGACATGCTTCCCTGCCAAAAGCGCCGCCTTGGCAACGTGGTAGTGCATGTTGTCGGGAAGGCAGATATCAACGAGATCCACGTCAGGATCACGGATAGCCTCCTTCCAATCGCTCAAAATCCGCGCGCCCGGTGCGCTGAGTTCAAGTCCGGTTGCGGCCTTTGGATTCGCTTCGACAAGCGAAACGATGCACGCCGTGCCCTGGTCCCTTCCCAGAAAGTGCGGGAAGGTCTGATATGCCATGGTGTGCACTTTTCCCATCCAGCCCGATGCACCAAGCACAGCAACCCTGACCTCATTCATCGTCACTTTCCCCTCTGACCCCAAAAAACCCACACTGCAGCGCCGACTGGACTCTTCCTTCACGAACATCCGAAAACCAGACACATCTTGGCGCCACGAAACTCTCGAATGCTTGGCTAACCAAACATTATTTGGAACGTTCCAATTTTGCTATTTCATATAGAGCGTGGAGTCAATGGTCATGCGACGAAGCAACGGGAAAAATACCAAGACGCCAAGCTGTAGAGTTGTCCGCAGTATTTTGATCCGAGCGTGCGCCCGATCTCAATCAACGTCGAATTGACCTATTGCCATCTCAGCCATCTTGCCGTGTCAAAAATGCGAAAAGCCAACTTCTCCGAGAAATGACAAACTCACTGCACGTTTTTTGCACGCTTGTCCTTGCAATCCACTGAAAAGAAACAGCTTTCCGTCCAGTCCATCATGGGTGCGATGGAAATACGCCCTGGTACGATATTTTGCGAATTGCTTTCCATCGCCGACATTTACCGCAAGGCGGGCAATCCCGCCAGAGCATCAATTTGGTTCAGTTCCCGGTCCTCAAGAAGACGCTTTCGAACAGGATCCAAAGTGTTGCGACTTGATCGCAGGGTTGCAGCTCGGCATCGGCATGAGGCTTTGCGACACGCTCTTGCTCCACCTTTCTGGCCGCCGCGTGTTCCCAATGGATACCCGCGGTCACGGTCTGAAGAAGGGATATCCTGAAAACCCATCGGCTTCCCCACACCGCGGGCACCCGGACCGGGACCGCAGAAACGCCGGCGCTTATAAAGCAGCCCGGTAAATTGCGAGGGCATCAGCTTCGCTCACCGGGCGTGGATTGTTGACCAGCAGCCGCGTCTGGTTCATCGCATCGCTGGCAAGCCTGGGCAGCCAATCCTCGGTGATCTTCATATCGCGCAGGGTCTGCGGCAGACCGCAAGCGGAGGAAAGATCCGCGAGCCTGTCGCAAAAGGCGGCCACCCGTTCCTGACCCTCAACCGCCCCCAGATCCGGAAACAGATGCGGCGCCAGATCGACATAGGCCTGGTGGGCCGTGACCGCATTGAACCTCAGCACATGCGGCAGCACCAGCGCGTTGGAGAGCCCATGCGGAATGTGGAAATGCCCGCCCAGGGGATAGGCCAGCGCATGCACGGCCGCTACCGGTGAATTTGCAAAGGCCTGCCCTGCCAGCATGGAACCGAGCAGCATGTCCGCTCGCGCTTCCGCGTCGGTTCCATTGCGTACCGCCTTGAGCAGCGATGGCCCCATCAGCGCCAGTGCCTGCGTGGCGAGCGTTCGCGACAGCGGATTGTTGTTGGCGCTGGCCGATGCATAGGCTTCGATTGCATGCACCATCGCATCAATGCCGGTCGCTGCGGTCACATGCGCAGGCAGGCCATAGGTCAGCTCCGGGTCAAGCAGCGCTATGTCGGGCAACAGGACCGGCGAGACCACGCCCATTTTCTCCGAGGTGCCAGTCGTCACGATCGAAATCGGCGTTACTTCGGAGCCGGTTCCCGACGTCGTCGGCACCAGGATGAGCGGAAGCCGCGGCCCCCTTGCGTTGCCCACACCGTAGACCGCTTTCAGCTCTTCCTTGCCCACAGCCAGCAGCGCCACCAGCTTCGCGACATCGAGTGATGATCCGCCGCCAAGGCCAATCACCCCGTCGGCGCCGGCAGAGCGGGCTGTGTCCGCCGCAGCCAGGATCACGGCTTCCGGCGGGTCGGCCTGAACGTCTGAAAACAGCGTCACCTCCACGCCTGCTGCCCGGAGGTGGCCCATTGCCTGATCGACGATGCCTGTCGCCATCATGCCTGCATCGGTGACGAGGAACACGCGTGCTCCCATGCTGGCTTGCGCCAGCTGACCAATCCGGGCCAATGCCCCGGCTGCGAACTGGATGCTCTTGGTGGTGTTGAAGACAAATGGTGACATCGACAGATTTCCTCCGGCAAACAAGGCGACTGAAGAGTGGGTACGCGAGGAAGGGGACAATTGTCCACCGCCCCACCCCTGGCAGTCTGTATCGGACGCTTAGCGGCCACGGGTGATATGCGAAATCGTCACCGCGAGGGCCACCCCCCGCCCTCGCCTCAGCCACAAGACCAAGGCCAGGCGGCTATGCTTTCACCGGAACCGGTTTCTGGCTCAGCGCCACCGACAGCACCAACAAAACGGCGCCAAAGGCGCTGACGGCATATTCCAGCGTGTGTCCGCCCAGCTCCGCCAATGGCATGATCACCAGCGGCCCCACCACGGCCCAGACACCCCGCTGGAAAGGGTTCAGACGGCGCAAGGCCTACCTTATCAGTGAACTGGCAAATACGTAGCCGATGTGCAACCAGGAACCGACAGGCAAAAGTCCCGGTTTGTAGATGAACAGGAACGGCAGGAAACAGGCGATCCGGCCAAACCGGAAGGCCTCAAGCTCGGTTGCGCTTTTGGAGGCCCCGGAAAGGCTTGCCGCAGCAAAGCTTGCAAGCGCGATCGGTGGCGCGATCAAGGAAGTGCGGGAAGCATCAGATGCTTGGTAAGGCTCGCCCACCGGAACCCTGCAAGACAATACAACATCCCCATCGAGGCCCTGTCTCACGCTCAGTTTTGCATGACGGCAGAAAGGATCTGGTCATGAACAATCTGCGCAGAGGGCGTCAACTCCTGCCCGCGTCGCGTCAGCAGCGACCAGGTTTCCACCGCCATCTTGTCTTCGGTCTCGAGGATGGCGAGGGCGTTTGCGCCATCATCCCCCGTGGCAAAGCTGCGCGCCACTGCAGAGGCGATCGGCGCAATCGCATTGGTTTGGCGAATCGCGGCCAAGGTAAACAGGAAAGATGTGGTCGTCTGGATCTGGCGCGGCATCACGACGCCCCGCGCGGCAAACTCGCGCTCTATGGTGCTGCGCAGGATTGCGCCCGATGGCGGCAGGATCCAGTCGAACGCCGCCATGACATCAAGGGCGACGGGCGCCTCGGCCCGGGCCAGCGGGTGACCGGTTCGCACCACAAAGCTCAGCGGCTCATCCCCCAGTGGGATGGCCTCCACCATCGCATTGGCAGTTCCGCCGGTTGTTCGGCACATGGCGAAGTCGAGCCCGCCATCAAGAAGCTGGGGCAACAGAACGTCACTGGCGGCAACCACGATCTCGATGGAAATGGCGGGATAGGACAAACGCAACTGGCGCATTGCCGGAACCACGAAGTCGATCGATGGTCCGGTTACCGATCCGAGTCGCACATAACCCACCGTTCCCTCTCGGGATTCCTGGATTTCCCGCCCCGCATCTGCGATCTCGTTGAGAATGCGGGCGGCCCGCCGGGCAAGAAGGTGCCCGGTTTGGGTCAGGCCGATCCCGCGGCCTGTGCGCTCGTGTATCGGCGTCCCGGCAATCCTCTCGATCTCGGCGGCAAGGCGGGAGGCCGCTGGCTGACTCACACCGAGATGGTCAGCCGCTGCGGAGACGGACCCAAGCTGCTCCAAGGTGGAAATCAGCCTCAAGTGACTGATTTTCAGCCCTTTTCGAAGAAGATCAATCGACACGCCTCACCCCTTTGATATACCCATTATGATATGAATTAATCCGTTTAAATAATTTGACGGACATGTCAAACCGCTTCAGGTTTGGGGTCCCTGCGATCGGCCCAGCCGCGCGGGGTCAATTGTATCGGGCCGCAGCTGCGGTCAGGGGAGGAAAAATGAATATTTTTACAAAAAGCCTGGCGGCTTTGGCTGCCTTTGCGACTCTGTCGTCGGGAGCGATGACCGCCACCACCGTCCATGCAGCCGACAAAGGCTCCATCGGCATTGCAATGCCCACCAAATCTTCAGCACGCTGGATTTCTGACGGCAACTCGATGGTCGAACAATTCACTGCAGCCGGTTACGAAGCCGATCTTCAGTACGCTGAAGACGATATCCCGAACCAGCTCGCCCAGATCGAAAACATGATCACCAAGGGCGTGGATGTGCTTGTCATTGCCGCCATTGATGGCACGACACTGTCCAACGCACTGGAAAACGCAGCAGCCTCGGGCATCAAGGTCATCGCCTATGACCGGCTGATCCGCGACAGCGGCAATGTCGACTACTATGCGACCTTCGACAACTTCAAGGTTGGCGTCCAGCAGGCTTCCTCGCTGGTCGATGGGCTCAAGGCGCGCTTCGGCGACGGCCCCTACAATGTTGAACTCTTCGGCGGTTCGCCCGACGACAACAACGCCTACTTTTTCTACAACGGCGCAATGAGCGTGCTTCAGCCGCTGATCGACGCGGGCACCGTCAACATCGTTTCCGGCCAGATGGGCATGGACACGGTCGGTACGCTGCGCTGGGACGGAGCTGTCGCCCAGGCCCGCATGGACAACCTGTTGTCCGCTCATTACACCGACAAGCAGATCCACGGCGTTCTGTCGCCCTATGACGGCCTGTCAATCGGCATCCTTTCCTCGCTCAAGGGTGTCGGCTACGGCTCTGGCGATCAGGAAATGCCGATCGTTTCCGGCCAGGATGCAGAAGTCCCGTCGGTCAAGTCGATCCTTGCAGGTGAACAGTATTCGACGGTGTTCAAGGACACCCGCGAACTCGCCCGTGTCACTGTTGGCATGGTCGATGCGCTTCTCGGCGGCAGCGAGCCGGAAATCAACGACACCACCACCTACGACAACGGTGTGAAGGTCATTCCTTCCTACCTGCTCGAGCCGGTTTCGGTTGACGCATCCAATTGGGAAGAAATCCTGATCGGATCCGGTTACTACACCATGGACCAGATCAAGTAAGGCCTCCCGGCTGAAAACCCCGTCCCGCCGCATCAATTGCACGGGACGGGGTCTTTTCCGGTACGCCTGCCGCACTCCATTGCATGACCGTCTGCCGGCTGAACCATGACCCATCTTCTTCAAATGCGCGACATCACCAAGACCTTTCCGGGCGTCAAGGCGCTCGATTGCGTCAATCTGGATGTCAAGGACGGTGAAATTCACGCCGTCGTTGGCGAAAATGGCGCCGGCAAATCAACGCTCATGAAGGTCCTTTCCGGCGTCTACCCGGCAGGATCCTATGACGGGGAAATCCTGTTCGAGGGCAAGACGGTCCGGTTCAGGGACATTCGCGATTCCGAAGATCGCGGCATCATCATCATTCACCAGGAACTCGCGCTGATCCCGCAGCTGTCGATCGCCGAGAACATCTTCCTGGGCAACGAACGCGCCAGGCGTGGTGTCATCGACTGGCACGAGACCAACCGGCGCACGGAAGAGTTGCTGGCCAAGGTCGGCCTCAACGAACCGCCGACAACCAAGGTCGATTCCATCGGTGTCGGCAAACAGCAGCTGGTCGAGATCGCCAAGGCGCTGTCCAAGGACGTGAAACTGCTGATTCTCGACGAACCCACCGCCGCGCTGCAGGAGAATGACAGCCGCAAGCTCCTGGACCTGATGCTGGAACTCAAGGCGCAAGGCGTCGCCTGCATCATCATTTCTCACAAGCTCAATGAGGTGCGCTACGTCGCCGACACCGTCACCGTCATCCGCGACGGCATGACTGTCTCCACGCTCGATGCGAAAGCCGGATTGAGCGAGGACGAAATTGTCCGGGACATGGTCGGCCGTGACATGACCCACCGCTTTCCTGCACACAGTCGCACACCCGCAGATATGCTGCTGGAAGTGGAAAACTGGAACGTTTGGCACCCCGAACACACAGATAGGCAAGTCATTCACGACGCCTCCTTCCATGTCCGCGCCGGTGAAGTCATCGGTATCGCCGGGCTTATGGGGTCCGGGCGCACAGAGCTTGCCATGTCCATTTTCGGGCATTCCTACGGGCGCAGGATAACCGGTTCCATCAATCTCAGGGGCAAGCCAATTGATGTGAGCACCGTGGACCGGGCGATTGCCAGCGGCGTCTCCTATGTCACCGAGGACCGCAAATCGCTGGGCCTGGTTCTGGATGAAACGATCCGCTTCAACACCACGCTTGCAAATCTGGATGGCGTGTCGTCGGGCGGTATCCTGTCGCGCAATGAAGAAACCACCATCGCGGAAAAATACCGCGAGGCGCTCGCGATCCGCACCCCTTCCGTTTTCCAAAAAACGGTCAATCTGTCGGGCGGAAACCAGCAGAAAGTGGTGCTGGCAAAATGGCTGTTCACCGCGCCTGAGGTGCTGATCCTGGATGAGCCCACACGCGGCATTGATGTGGGCGCGAAATACGAGATCTACACCATCATCAATGACCTCGCGGCAGATGGCAAAGGCGTCATCATGATTTCCTCGGAAATGCCGGAGTTGCTGGGCATGTGTGATCGGATTTACGTCATGAATGAAGGCGTGCTTGTCGGGGAACTGACAGCCGCCGAAGCGAACCAGGAGCGCATCATGTCGCTCATCGTCAACAAGTAGGAATACGACCATGGATCAGGCCAAAGGCGAGAGCGAAATCGCATCCGGCGCAAAGCCAAGAGGCATTGGCGAGTATCTTGTCAGCCATCTGCGGCAATACGGGCTGCTCTTCGCCCTGATTGCGGTGATGGCATTCTTCCAGATCGTAACCGATGGCACCTTGTTGCGCGCCGTTAATGTCACGAACCTGCTGTTGCAGAACTCCTACATCATCATCATGGCGCTCGGCATGCTGATTGTCATCGTCGCCGGCCATATCGACCTGTCTGTCGGCTCGGTGATGGGCTTTGTCGGCGCGCTGGCAGCGGTGATGATGGTCAATCACGACCAGTCCATGCTGGTCACGGTCATCGTCTGCCTCACGGCAGGTGCAGCCATCGGTGCTGCTCAGGGCTATTGGGTCGCCTACTGGAAAATCCCCTCCTTCATTGTCACCCTTGCCGGCATGCTGGTGTTTCGCGGGCTGTCGCTGTGGCTGCTCGAAGGCCAGTCGGTGGGGCCCTTCCCAAAGGAATTCCAGGTCATCGCGACCGGTTTCGTTCCCGACATTTTTCCAGCCGGAATTGGTGAGAGCCTGGCGACAATGCTGGGCGAACGGCAGGTCAATATCCTGGCGCTCCTCACCGGTGTTGTTGCGGCCTTCTTCGTTGTCTGGATGGGCATCAACCAGCGCATGCGCAACAAGGCCTATGGCATTGAAGACGAACCGCGAAGCTTCTTCATTGCCCGCAATGTGATCGTCGCCGCAGCGCTGATTTTTGTGACCTACAAATTATCGCTGTTCCGCGGCCTGCCCAACGTGCTTATCACCATGGGCGTTCTGACCATCATCTATGCCTTCATCACCGAAAAAACCACGATTGGCCGGCGCGTCTACGCGCTTGGCGGAAACCAGAAAGCGGCCAAGCTCTCAGGCATCAAGACTGAACGGCTGACCTTCCTTGCCTTCACCAATATGGGCCTTCTGGCCGCCGCAGCGGGTCTGGTCTTCGCCGCACGGCTGAACACCGCAACGCCGAAAGCGGGCTTCGCGCTGGAACTTGACGTGATCGCCGCTGTCTTCATCGGCGGCGCATCGATGGCCGGTGGCGTGGGCACGATCATTGGCGCGGTGGTCGGCGCGTTCCTGATGGGCGTTCTCAACAACGGTATGTCGATCATGGGCATCGGCATTGATTACCAGCAGATGATCAAGGGGCTGGTGCTGCTCGCTGCCGTCATCTTCGATGTCTACAACAAGAACAAGCAGGGCTGAGCGATGCTGATTTCCCAATTCAGGAACGATACCGGCGGCATCAGCGTCGCCGTTCGCAGCGGAACCGAAGCTATGGTTGTCAATGGTGTGTCGAGCACGCTTGAGCTCGCCAGCCGCGCCATCAAGGACGGGAACAGCATCGCTGAGTGCCTGCGCGCCCACTCGCTCGGACCAGCCATCGATATCGAAGCGCTGGCAACGGAGAACCGTCTGCTGTTGCCGATCTCCCATCCCGATCCGGCTCACATGCACTTAACCGGCACCGGTTTGACACATCTTGGCTCGGCATCGACCCGGGACGCCATGCATGCAGCCAACAAGGCTGACCCTTCGACGCTGACGGATTCCATGAAGATCTTCAACATGGGACTTGAGAACGGCAAACCCGAACCGGGCAAGCCGGGTGTCCAGCCGGAATGGTTCTACAAGGGCAACGGCACCTGCGCGGTTGCGCCGGGAGCACCACTGGTCTCTCCGGCCTTTGCCGATGATGGCGGCGAGGAGCCGGAGATCGCGGGGATCTATCTGATCGGCAATGACGGCGCGCCGTTCCGTATCGGCTTTGCCCTGTCCAACGAGTTTTCAGACCATGTGATGGAACGGGTGAACTATCTCTATCTCGCGCACTCGAAACTCCGTCCCGCATCCTTCGGGCCGGAAATCCTCGTTGCGCCCCTGCCCGATGACATCCGTGGCACCAGCGCCATTCGCCGCGATGGCGAGATCATCTGGGAAAAGCCGTTCCTTTCGGGTGAAACCAACATGTCCCATACGATTGCGAACCTGGAACACCACCACTTCAAATATGATGTGTTCCGGCAACCGGGCGACATACACATTCACATGTTCGGCACAGCCACGTTGTCCTTTGCCGATCAGATCCGCGTGCAGCACGGCGACGTGTTCGAGATTTCCGCGCCGCAGTTCGGCGCGCCCCTGCGCAATCCCCTGTCCGTCACGCCACCAGCGTCGGATCTGTCAGCTGTAAAGGTGCTCTGAGATGGCCTTTACTCCAGCAAAATGGCCGCGGAAACTGCGCTCGCAGGAATGGTATGGCGGCAACTCGCGCGACACGATCTACCATCGCGGATGGCTGAAGAACCAGGGCTACCCGAACGATCTTTTTGACGGCCGTCCGGTCATCGGGATCATGAACACCTGGTCCGAACTGACACCTTGCAACGGCCACCTCAACGAACTGGCCCAGAAGGTGAAGGCCGGCATTTGGGAAGCTGGCGGCTTTCCCGTCGAGGTGCCGGTGTTCTCGGCATCCGAAAACACCTTCCGTCCAACCGCCATGATGTACCGCAATCTCGCGGCCATGGCCGTCGAGGAAGCCATGCGCGGCCAGCCGATCGATGGTGCGGTGTTGATGGTCGGATGCGACAAGACCACGCCATCGCTGCTGATGGCCGCTGCATCAACCAACCTGCCCTCCATCGTCGTCACCGGCGGGCCGATGCTCAATGGCTGGTTTCGCAACGAGCGCGTGGGTTCGGGCACCCATCTGTGGAAGTTCTCCGAAGCCGTGAAGGCCGGTGAAATGACCCAGGATGAGTTCCTCGAGGCCGAACAGGCGATGTCGCGCTCGACGGGAACCTGCAACACCATGGGCACGGCTTCGACCATGGCGTCGATGGCCGAAGCCCTCGGCATGGCGTTGTCGGGCAATGCGGCCATTCCGGCTGTGGATTCCCGACGTCGTGTGATGGCGCAGCTGACCGGCCGCCGCATTGTGCAGATGGTCAAGGACGACCTCAAACCGTCCGACATCATGACCAAACAGGCTTTCGAGAATGCGATCCGGACCAATGGCGCAATCGGCGGCTCCACCAATGCAGTCATTCACATGCTGGCCATGGCGGGCCGCGTCGGCATTGATCTCACACTTGATGACTGGGACCGTTGCGGCCGGGATGTCGCCACCATCGTCAACCTGATGCCGTCCGGGAAATACCTCATGGAAGAGTTCTTCTATGCAGGTGGCCTGCCGGTGGTGCTCAAGCACCTGGGCGAAGCGGGCAAATTGCACAAGGATGCGCTGACGGTCTCCGGCACGACTGTCTGGGACGAGGTCAAGGATGCCAAAAACTGGAACGAGGATGTCATCTTGCCGCTCGAAAAGGCGCTGACACAGCAGGGCGGAATTGCGGTGCTGCGCGGCAATCTGGCGCCGAACGGTGCGGTTCTCAAACCCTCCGCCGCTTCTCCAGCCCTTATGAAACACCGGGGTCGTGCAGTGGTGTTCGAGGACATTGACGACTACAAGGCCAGGATCAACGATGATGCGCTCGACATCGACGAGACCTGCGTCATGGTCTTGAAGAATTGCGGACCCAAGGGTTACCCGGGCATGGCCGAAGTGGGGAACATGGGCTTGCCGCCAAAGGTGCTGAAGAAGGGGATCACCGACATGATCCGCATTTCCGATGCCCGCATGTCCGGCACGGCCTATGGCACCGTGATCCTGCACACCTCTCCGGAAGCTGCCGCGGGCGGTCCATTGGCTGTGGTCAAGAACGGCGACATCATCGAGGTGGACGTCGAAGCGCGCAGACTTCATCTCGAAATCAGCGAGGCGGAACTGAACGACCGCCTCTCGGCCTGGAAGCCATTGCATGAGCGGCCCCAAAGCGGTTACGCCAAGCTTTTTCAGGATTCGGTCGAAGGTGCGGACACCGGCGCTGACTTTGACTTCCTGAAAGGCTGTCGCGGCGCTCCGGTGGGTAGGGATTCTCATTGATGGTTGAAAAACTCGCATTGGTCGGCATTGGCAAGATCGCCCGCGACCAGCACCTTCCGGCGATTGCCGCAAACCCCGATTGGGAACTCGCCGCGACGGTGAGCCGCAACGCCAGTGTCGAGGGCATCGAGAACTTCACAACCATCGAAGCGATGCTCGCCGCGCGCCCAGACATTTCCACGGTGTCTCTTGCCATTCCACCACAGCCGCGTTTTGCCTATGCCCAGGCGGCGCTCGCCGCCGGCAAGAATGTCATGCTGGAAAAACCACCCGGTCAGAGCCTCGCCGAAGTGCATGCGCTTGAAGAACTCGCCCGCGAGAAAGGCGTGTCGATTTACGCCACATGGCATTCCCGCGAAGCCGACTGCGTGCCCGATTCCAAGGCATGGCTGGCAGACAAGACCATCAAGCGCCTGGCGATCACCTGGAAGGAAGATGTCCGCCGCTGGCATCCGGGACAGGACTGGGTGTTCGAACCTGGCGGTCTTGGGGTCTTTGATCCCGGCATCAACGCATTGTCGATCATGACCGAGATCCTGCCCTGGCCGGTCCATGTGGCAAGTGCTGTTCTTGAGTTCCCGGAGAACCGCGACACCCCGATTGCTGCGGACATCGTCTTCACAAATCCCGATGGCGCAGAGATGACCGCCACGTTCGACTGGCGCCAGGAAGGTCCCCAAACCTGGGACATCGACATCGAAACCGACGGCGGCCGTCTCAAACTGTCATCGGGCGGCGCTACACTTGAAATCGACGGCCAGACGGTCAAAAAAGGCAGCGATCATGAATACGCCAATCTCTACAAACGCATGGCGTCGCTGATCCAGTCCGGTAAAAGTGATGTGGATCTTTCACCAATGGTCCATGTCAGCGACGCCTTCACCCTTGGCAAACGGAAAACGGTCGACGCTTTCCATTTCTAGACGACATGCCCCGAACGATAAGCAAGGAACTGACATGAACTTCAAACCACACGGCAAGCATCTGATCGCCGGCGAATGGATTGCCGGCGCAGCGACTTTCCGCTCCGAGCCCGCCAATGGCGACGCCCATGAGTTCGCCGTCGGCACGCCGGAACTTGTCGATGCAGCCTGCAAGGCGGCAGAAGCAGCGTTCGAAACCTATGGCTGGGCCAGCCGCGAAGACCGCGCGAAATTCCTGCACACGATTGCTGATGAGATTGAAGCGCGCGGCGACCAGATCACCGAGATCGGCACATCGGAAACCGGCCTGCCAGCCGCCCGGCTTCAGGGCGAGCGCGGCCGCACCACCGGCCAGCTACGCCTGTTTGCCGAACATATCCTCAAGGGCGATTATCTCGACCGCCGCCATGACGAGGCGCTGCCTGATCGTCAGCCGCTGCCGCGCCCGGAACTGTTCATGATGCAGCGTCCCTTCGGCCCGGTGGCCGTTTTTGGTGCGTCCAATTTCCCGCTCGCCTTTTCGACAGCCGGTGGCGACACCGCAGCAGCGCTTGCTGCCGGTTGCCCGGTCGTCGTCAAGGGCCATTCGGCTCATCCTGGCACCGGTGAAATCGTCGCTGAAGCCATTCATGCGGCCATCAAGAGTTGCAACATCCACCCTGGCGTCTTCTCGCTGATCCAGGGCGGCAACCGTGCCGTCGGCCAGGCACTGGTCCAGCACGAGAACATTACCGCCGTGGGCTTCACCGGTTCGCTGGCAGGCGGTCGCGCCCTGTTTGACCTTTGCGCCGCACGCCCGACGCCGATTCCGTTCTATGGCGAACTGGGCTCCGTCAACCCGATGTTCCTGCTGCCAAAAGCCGTTGCCGCGCGGGGTTCGGACATCGCCAAGGGCTGGGCCGGCTCGCTCACCATGGGTGCAGGCCAGTTCTGCACAAATCCGGGAATTGCTGTCGTCATCGCCGGATCCGAAGCCGATGCCTTCGCATCGGCGGCCAAGGAAGCGCTCGCAACCGTCGACAAGCAGACCATGCTCACCGACGGTATCGCCGAGGCCTACCGCAAGGGTGTAAAACGCGTTGCCGCCTCAACCGGCGTCGCCGAGTTGATCGGCACATCCTGCGAAACACGCCATGCCGCACCCTATCTGTTTGAGACAACGGGTGAAGCCTGGCTGGCCAATGAGGAACTGGCTGAAGAAGTCTTCGGACCGCTCGGCATCATCGTGCGCGTCAAGGGTGAGGCGCAGATGCGCGACATCGCACGGGCTTTGCAGGGCCAGTTGACCTGCACGCTGCATCTGGACGATGGCGACGCAGATGTTGCCAGAGGCCTGCTTCCAATCCTCGAGCGCAAGGCCGGACGGCTTCTGGCCAATGGCTTTCCGACCGGCGTCGAGGTCTCAGACACAATGGTGCATGGCGGGCCCTACCCGGCCTCGACCAATTTCGGCGCAACCTCGGTCGGCACGCTCGCCATCCGCCGTTTCCTTCGCCCGGTCTGCTACCAGAACATCCCGCACAACGTGCTGCCGGAAGATCTGCGCTAGATCCCTTCTGGCGCAACCAAGCTCGTGACAGCAGGAAGGCGGC